>CALCCB010000068.1 GCA_937899625.1 uncultured Bacteroidota bacterium | reverse complement strand
TAATAAAGATGATCGAGATCAATGCTAAAATAATAATGTGACCCGCTGTGATGTTTGCAAAAAGACGAATCATTAAGGCAAAGGGCTTTGTCAGGATCCCTACAACTTCGATAGGAATCATGATCGGCAACAATGCTACCGGTACACCCGGTGTAGCAAAAATATGTGACCAGTAATTCTTGTTTCCAGAGAATACAGTCACCAACAACGTACACACCGCCAGGAACAACGTCACTGAAATGTTACCAGTAAGGTTAGCTCCACCCGGAAGGAATGGGATCAAACCTAACAAGTTATTGAACCAGATAAAAAAGAAGATCGTCAATAAATAAGGTACGTATTTGTGATACTTGTGCTTGTCAATGTTTGCTTTCGCAATATCATCACGTACCATAAGAACGATCGGCTCAAGGAATTTCGCAACTCCTTTAGGAGCAACAGCTCCATTTTTCTTGTAGAATTTCGCTACAGAACCCATGATCATAAGAATCAGGATGGCGCCGAAGAACAAAGACATTACATTTTTTGTGATCGAAAAATCACTCACCTTAACGTTGTGAGGATGACCCTCTTCAAGATGAATCTGACCTTCATCCAACTTATAGATCTTTTCATGGAAAAGAGCATACCCTTCAGCTGGACCTATACCTGCAAAATAAGAAACCTCCTCATTCTTTGATTCATCAAAAACTTTTTTGTGCTCACCATGGTAAAAATGACTGGACGAAAAGGTCTTCATCCCTTCATCAAAAATAATAACAGGTAAATAAATAGAAACTGAGTTGTCGTGGCCTCCCCACAAATGCCATTCGTGCGCATCTTTAATGTGGTGCATGATCATTTCACCTACATTAAATTCTTTTTCCTCTTCATGTTTGGTTGCTTCTCCAGCATGATCATTGGCGAAAGAAGAATTTACCGCAAACAACGATAATAATGTGAAAATCAATAACTTGAATTTGCTTGATGCTATCATTGAACTTGATTTACTTGAAAAAGTCATCTAAAATTTGGCGCAAAGTTAGGTAAACTTTCTTAAGTAACAAGTGAAATCAAGGATAATTGATAGATATTTTAGATTATTGTTTTTAACCGAAATTCATTCAGTTATCAACGTAATTCAATTATTGGACCTGTTCAGACTGATCAGAAGGATAGATTGTATAAATAAAAGAGTTATATAGAAGGAAATAAATGAAAGACCAACAGTTTTGATATTATCAATCTTTTGAAAAGCCAGAAAACCAATTACTCCAAAAGCCATCAACATTTGAAAAGTTGTCAAAGCGAGAAAATGGATAGCAAAATTCTCATGATCTTTCTTCAACCCTGGAGCAATAATGGCAGTTCCAACGCTAAAAACCAAAAGTAAGACTAATGAAAGTTTCATCGCAACATCCAAATCGATCATTATCCATCCGAGAGAAGCAAATGAGTAATACATACCGCTGATAAGCAAGCAAAGTGGCAAGAACAAAGACAAATAATTCTTAATCTTTTTCATTTCCCATTTTTATTACTTCTCTGATCACAATTATAAGACCGGTTATAACACCAAACAAAGAAAGGCCTAAGGTCCACCAGGGTGTTTTTGTCTGGTATTTTCCGTCAAGATAAGTGCCTAGCCAAGTAAACAGAGCGATGATCACGCCCATTTGAATACCCACTGATGAAAAACGGGCAAATTTAGAAAGGGATCGTTTTTCTTTTTCCTCGTCCATCAATAAACGATGTCTTCACTTGCCGATTCCATTGTGGTTCGGGCTTGCATTCCGGAATTGGTCATTTTACAGGCTCCAATGAACGATGCCCCTTCTTCAACATGCAATTTCGCAGTGTGGATATCACCGATCACCTTTGCCGATTCGCGTAGGATCAACAATCCTTCAATCTGAAGTTTTCCTTCGATCTTTCCTTCGATGTCTGCTTCCAGACACGTAAGGTTACCATGGATCATTCCAGATTCTCCGATCACTACTTTAGAAGATGTAGATACGTTTCCTTTCACCTCTCCATCAATGCGGAGGTTCGATTCAGACAAAATATCTCCTATGATCTTTGTCCCTTCAACGATCCTGTTCAAACGATCAGGACTTTCGAACTGTGTTTTCTCTTTCCTCTTCAACATGCTTAGTAGTTTTCTTCGTAGAATTTGTCGTATTCAATCAGGTTACCTGTTTCAAACAAGGTCTTCATATTCTCCTGAGTGATCGCCATGATCTTTGCTTTCTGCATATCCATCAGGTGTTTTCTGGTCTGTTTGAACACTCTAATGTATTCATTTGCTTTCAGATCATTATCAAACTGCTGGATCAAAACGATACTTTGATCTTCCTTAAAGATCTTTGTGCTGGTCTTTAATTTATCTCTGGAGAAGAATTCACGATTGAAATCTGCCACCCGTGTCTTCCCTGCATTTGAGCTTTCATTCTTATCCAGGAATACGATCACCCAATGCTCTGCTTTGTCATTGTACTTGTAGATCGACTTTTTGTTGAAATCTGCTTCAATATTGGCTGAATAACCATTAGCAATCACATCAAGCATTTCCTGGGCACGCTTCGCTTCTGAAGTTCCAGGATAATCTGCCAGTACCTGTTCCAGAATTGGAACCAATTCCTGTTTATTTGGGTTGATCTGTCCGGTACTCATTGCCTTTAGCAACATGTATTTTGCTCGATATGGGTTATCACGCTCATTGGTGATCACTTCATTGGCCTTACTGATCACAGGATAGTACAATCCTCTGTTATAACGTTCCAACACGTTCACATATTCCTGAACTGCCAAGGCTTCCATCTCTTTACGTTTGATAAAGAAATTCGGGTCACGGATATAGTTTGCATAATCCGAATTTGGATAATTGTTCAGGATATGATCCTTATGGATGTCTCCGTCAGGAGAACCCTCCTTCATTTTGTACAGCTGATAGGAAGCCGATAAGTCGGTATCACAAATTTTATTCTTTGCGATGATCTTATTGAACTGTCCTCTGGCCATGTCCGGTTCCTTGAGCTGCTCTTTATAAATGATCCCGGCTGCATACAAGGCACTCATTTCACGATCGATCGACGCTTCAAGCAGGGAGTCTGTTAACGGAACATTCGCCAGCAACATATCCACTGTCAATGAATCCGGCTTCGGTTCGGTCGTTTCGACTACACCGGTTGTATCATCCTCATCCGTTTTGATCGGAGCAAATGAAGTTTTGTCGCTTCTTCTCCAATCATCTTCATTCTCTCTAACACCCCAAAGCTTCTTGAACTCCTCGTATCCGTCGCTTCTTGTTTTCGGATTATTGAAATACCATTTGTTTCCTGATCCACCAGTTTGAACAAAATTATTCTGGTTTTGCTGAAGCTCTCTTAATCTTCTCGCTTCTGCTTCCTTTCGATTCTTTTCATCTTCCTTGATCTTCTTGATCACATCTTCGATGAACTTGGTTCTGTCAGATTCAGACATGGCAGCGATCCGCTGTACACTATCTTCATAATGCGCTGTTTCTACTGCAACGACAAGATCTGCAAGCTTGAGCGCTTTGTTTCTGATTCCATCAGCATTTGGATAATTATCAGGCAGAACTGCCACACAAGAATCATAGTACTTCTGAGCGTGTACGTAGTTCTTTTCTCCATAGCTCATGTTTCCTAACTTCTCGAAAGACATCGCCTTTTGACGGTTGTTCGATGTAGAATAAAATGCCGACAACGTCAGATCCTTTTTCGCTTCGATCTTATTGCCTCGTTGTAATTCAATGTCTGCAAGAGCGTAATAGATCTGATCCTTAAACTCAGCATTCTTTGCATCACGCAACATTTTTCTGAGTTCCTGTTCCATTTTATCATCTCCGCCCATAAAAGCACGATTGAGACGCGCATTGAATTCCATAGTATAAGGAACATTGTATTTCAGCACCTTCGTATACGATTCTTTGGCAGCGCCTCGCTCACCTAACTCCTCATATAGCTGACCAATGATGAAATGAACGCGTCCTTTATCGGACGACTTTTTCGCATGTTCAAGGCTTTTGGTAAGGTGCTCAATAGCCTTCTTTTTATCATCTCTTTTCAGAGCGAGCTCCGCTTTGGTTTTCTCCAGATCGAAATAGATCGATTTGGGTACCTTCGCAATTTCTTCCTTTTTATCTTTCTTGGAGGATGATTTCTTTTCTTTTGCATCCGGGTCATTCTCAGCATCAATTGCTTTATCCAGATTTGCCAGATTGAATCCGGCCTCTGTCAACTTACCCATCTGAATGTTCGACTTGGCCATCCACATTTCACCCACATACAATGATGGATCATTGGAATAGAACTTTCTGACGAACATGAAGCTTTTCATGGCAGCATCATAATCCCTTCTGTAGTACTGAGCAATCCCAATGGTAGTCCAGTTCTCATCGATCCATGGATTATGTTCTTCCTTCTTCTTTGACGGCTTATCGTTACTTGGCATTGAGTGACGCTGGATCACCTTACTGCATTTCGCGATCGCCGTATCTATTGCAGGATACATGTTTACCACCTCTTCTTCATTCGGAAGCGGATCGATCGGAAGCAAGTTGTAATAATCTTCTTTAAGCGAGTTGTGATAACCGGACATTGCCTGACGCAACAATTCAGTAGCATTGAAATGCCCATTGTATCTGGCAGTCATTCCATGATAAGTTCTGTTCACGACCGTATTTTTCTCCGTGGAGCAAGCCAGCAAAATTGCTGACAACACAATGGTAAACGCTACTAATCTGAATGGTCGGATCATGCCTTATTTAAGATAAAAAGAGTTATTGCGCTAACAATAACTCCGATTCTCTGAATTTATTATTTGTCGAAGATAGCAATCTTTAGGCAATATTGGTAAAGACCTGCTGTATATCGTCGTCGTCTTCGATCTTATCGAGCATTTTCTCTACTTCGGCCATTTGCTCTTCGGTAAGCTCAATTGGAGAAGTCGGGATGCGTTGTAGATTCGATTTCTGAACCTCAATATTCATGTCTTCCAATGCCTTCGCAATCGTACCAAAAGCAGTATAATCCCCATACACGAAGATCTTGTCTTCCGTCACTTCAATTTCTTCGCCTCCAGCATCGATCAATTCAAGTTCAAGTTCTTCCGGATCAATTGCATCCGTCTTGTCAATCTCAAAAACTGACTTACGGTTAAACATGAAATCCATCGATCCATTAGGCACGACACTTCCTCCGGCTTTATTGAAATAGGACTTCACATTTGCAACGGTACGTGTCGGATTATCTGTAGCACATTCCACAACCACCAGCACACCATGAGGACCTTTTCCTTCATAGATCACCTCGGTGAAGGCACTAATGTCCTTCTGAGCTGCGCGCTTAATTGCTGCCTCGATGTTATCCTTCGGCATGTTTTCAGCCTTGGCATTCTGTATTGCTGTTCTCAACTTGGCATTCGTAGCAGGATCTTCTCCTCCTTCTTTAGCTGCCATCGTAATAGCCTTACCCAATTTTGGAAACAACTTGGACATTTTGTCCCAACGCTTCTCTTTAGCTGCTCTGCGGTATTCAAACGCTCTTCCCATGTAAACAATTTTTAAGCTGTCAAAAATACATTTTTTCCACTATTTCAAAACTTATGTAACGATTTTAAAGTCAATAATTAAGTCGGTAAATTGTTTGTTTTACAACAATTTCTAAATAAATTAAACAACATTTTAACAACATTCAATTAAAACAGCCATTACATTTGTTTTATGCAAAACGACAAAACAATCCTCGTCCTCGGCTCCGGACTTTCAGCTTCATCAATGATCCGTTATTTGCTTGAGCGATCAGATGAACAGCAATGGCACTTGAGGATTGTTGATCAGAATCTTGAAATGGTCAAAAGAAAGATCGACGGACATCCAAACGCAACTGCATTGAACTTTAATGCGCTTGATCCTAAAGAACGAAGACCAGAGATCGAAAAAGCTGATCTGGTGATCTCAATGCTTCCAGCTCGCTTCCACCCTGAAGTTGCACACGATTGTATTGATTTTAGAAAACACCTGATCACACCGTCTTACATTTCCCCTGAAATGAAGGCATTGGATGAAAAAGCGAAGGAACATCACCTGATCTTCATGAATGAAATAGGTGTAGATCCAGGAATTGATCACATGAGTGCAATGAAGATCATTCACGAAATCCAGGAAGGCGGAGGAAAACTCACTGCGTTCAGATCATTCTGTGGTGGTCTGATCGCTCCGGAAAGTGATAACAACCCATGGAATTATAAATTCACTTGGAACCCAAGAAATGTGGTATTAGCGGGTCAAGGTGGAGCATCATGTTTCCTTGATCACAACGAATACAAATACATTCCTTATAATCGACTTTATAGTCGGCTTGCCAGGATTACCATTCCAGGATATGGTGATTTCGATGGATATGCAAACAGAGATTCGCTTTCTTACCGCAAAACATACGGATTAGAGGATATCCCGACAATATACCGAGGTACGCTAAGAAAACCGGGGTATTGTCAGGCATGGAATGTATTCATAGAACTTGGGATGACGGATGACTCTTACAAGATGGACAAGAGTGAAACACTCACTCCAAGATCTTTTTTAAATGCCTTTCTTCCCTATCGACCAAGTACTTCGGTTGAGGATAAATTCAAAGAGTTTCTTCGTCCGGAAAGAATGGATCTTTACGAAAAATTCGAATGGCTTGGTCTATTCTCTAAAGACAGTGAAATCGGAATCGAAAGTGCATCACCGGCACAGTTACTTCAAAAGATCTTGGTAGATAAACTCGTTCTCGAACCTGAGGATAAAGACATGTTAGTGATGTTCCATGAATTCGAGTATGTTCTTGGTAATGAAGAATACAGAATTACTTCTTCTATGGTAAACATTGGGGAGGATCAGACCTTCACTTCAATGTCAAATACGGTAGGATTACCAGTAGCAATCGCAGCGAAAATGATTCTGAATGGTGAGATCAAACATAATGGTGTCCTTTTGCCGACAACCAAATATCTTTATGAACCAATTCTCTCAGAACTGGAAGGATTTGGCATCACATTTCATGAAGTGAAAGAAAAAATGGTTCAATCCGTTTAGAAAGTTTCGCTTTACCTTTCACTTCTTTCGTTTTAATTATCTTTGCCGGCACAACTCAAGAGTATGTCAAAAGCTAAATTTA
>CALCCB010000067.1 GCA_937899625.1 uncultured Bacteroidota bacterium | reverse complement strand
CGGTATTCCAGCCTGTATTTACAGCAGGATTTGATCCATACGATTACACGCTTTACATCTTCAACAGATGGGGTGAGCTGATCTTCGAATCACATGATGCAACAGTTGGATGGGACGGATCTTACGGATCGAACGGTCAGATCGAACTATGTCAGGATGGAGTTTATACCTGGAAAATCGAATTCAAAGTCACTCGATGGGATGAACGACGACAAGTAGTCGGTCATGTCAACTTGATTAGATAACATAAATAAAAAGGCCCGGACGAACCGGGCTTTTTTATTTAATGAATCAATTACTGAACTTTAATAGAAATACTCTTTTTCTTATTAACAGAAATCTTTGCCTGTTCAAAACTTGGAGCAGAAAACAAATTTCTCACATTGTTTGAAAAACCATAGGCTTCACTGGGTGCTCCAAAAAAATTCCTATCCAACTTTCCATTGTTGTTTCGATCGTGAAATACCGCAATAGCATAATCTTGTCCTGGCTGTAATTGAAAAGTATAACTAGCTTGTCCTTCCACGATCGGAACCTTAAATCCTTGTGACTGCTTGCCAAATGAAGGAAAGTCTTTTGGATCATCAAAGACAGCAATAAATGCTTTACCACTGCTATCAGAAAAGCCGTTAACATTAACATTCAATTCAATAGTCGTAGTTGAAAGAAATGCATAAACTATAAACCACGTGCAAGTCATACATCTATAACAAGTCTAGTTTTTATTTGTTTTCAGTTCAATTTTTACTCCTTCAATTTCCGAAGGGTGTAGAACTTTCTTTTTATTGCTGTAGAAATATAGAATACTTAAAATAGAGCCAAGCACAACAATATAGATCAGTATCCTTACTAAAAATGCTTTCGAGGCCTTTCGGGGTATGTAACGCGATAAATTGATTTTCCTTTCATCTGTCATACGACTAAAATTAAAGCAATTCTCTTAACTTTGACTGATGTCTACAGAGAATAATGTCTTGGTTACTGGCGGAGCAGGTTACATTGGATCCCATACCATTGTACAACTGGTCGAAAATGGATTCAATCCAATAATTGCAGATGATTTCAGAAATTCTGATATTTCTGTGCTAAAGGGATTGGAGCAAATTACAGGAAGAAAGATAGATCACCATGACGTTGATGTTTGTAACTGCGATGAACTCAAAATACTTTTTAAGAATCATCCAATTGCAGGAGTAATTCATTTTGCAGCAGATAAGGCAGTAGGTGAATCGGTATCGAATCCATTGAAATACTATAGGAACAACATCGGAGGATTAGTGAATGTGCTAGACCTATGTTCTGAATTTGGGATAAAGAATTTTGTTTTTTCCTCTTCTTGTACCGTCTACGGTGAACCAAAAGAAGAAAAGGAAGTGAGTGAATCAACACCTTTAAGCAAAGCAAATTCACCATACGGAAATTCCAAACTGGTCGGAGAACAAATACTTCTTGACCTGCACAATTCCGGTGCAACAATGAATATCCTTAGTTTACGATACTTTAATCCTATTGGAGCTCATCCATCAGGATTAATAGGTGAGCTACCTGTTGGGAAACCAAATAACTTGCTTCCATACGTTACTCAAACAGCCATCGGCAAACAAAATGAATTAACCGTATTTGGAAAAGATTATCCAACTCCAGATGGAACTTGTATCCGTGATTACATTCATGTTTGTGATCTTGCCGAAGCGCATGTTAAGGCAATTCTTTTATTACAGCAAAAAGAAAGTAACTTTATCGATCAGGTGAACATCGGGACTGGTAAAGGAACCAGTGTATTGGAGATCATTAATTCATTTGAAGGATTGACTGGAGAGAAATTGAACTGGAAGTTTGGACCGAGACGCGAAGGAGACGTGGTTGAAATCTACGCGAATGTTTCAAAATCTTTCGAACTATTGAATTGGAAATGTAAATACACATTCGAAGATGCAATTCAACATGCCTGGTCATGGGAAAAAAATTTAGCTCAGCATGCGTAATTTTCTATTAATACTTTTTGTTTTTCTTTCCGCTGGAAAGGCATATTCACAATATAACAGTGAAGGGAAAGATCTGATCTCTCGATTTCATCCGGGTACAATGTGGTTCTACACAGGACTTCGACCTGCAACACCTGAAAAAGTAAGAAAATATGATCGCTTGATCTTCGATGTCACTTACAACGACTGGATCGGAGACTTCGGACCTTTTGAAAATCAGTGGTCTTCCATTGGATTAAACTCAAACTTCATGTTTGATGTCCCACTTTCAAAAGGAAATGCCGTTTCCTTCGGTTGGGGAGTATCACATTCTTTCTTTTCCATTCATCATGATGGATTTATAAGTACAGATGCAACCAATAGTTACTCGGTATTTGATCCGAATGAAGCAATTGACTTTAAGTATCGAAAATTAAATGGGAACTCTTTCTCGATCCCAATTGAATTAAGATTCAGAAGTAAAGGTTGGAAGCATTTCAAGTTTCACCTCGGTGGTAAGGTGGGATACCTGGCAAATGCATTTCAAAAGAGTTACTACACTGGTAGTGGTGAAAAAGTGATTTTCAAAGACTACGGCATTAAAGATCTGAATAAACTATTGTATTCAGCTCACTTCAGAATCGGAATGAGAAACTGGGCTTTATTTGGTTCATATTCCATCAATACGCTTTTTAAATCGGCTGAATCAAGCAATTTCAACATGGTGCAAGCTGGACTCAGTATATCTTTGTACTGATATGATGTTAATTGATACACACACTCATCTTTTCTCAGAATCATTTAACGAGGACAGAACTGAAGTAGTCGAAAGAGCTATTAAAGCAGGTGTGTCATTAATGCTACTTCCCAACATTGATGTCGAATCCATTGAACCAATGTATCAATTGACCGACCAATTTCCAGAACACTGTCTTCCAATGATAGGTTTACATCCGGGCTCAGTGGGTGCCAATTGGAAGAAAGATCTTGATGCAATTGAAAAACATCTTTTGAGAACTGAAAATGTTGCTATCGGTGAAATTGGGATGGATCTTTATTGGGATAAAACATACATTGAAGAGCAAAAAGAAGCTTTCAGAGTACAAATTGGCTGGGCTAAAAAAACTTCTTTACCAATTGTGATTCATGCACGTGATGCTTTCGATGAGATCTTTTCGATCCTCGATGAATTGAATGATGAACATTTAACCGGTGTGTTCCACTGCTTCACTGGAACGGTTGAACAAGCCAAGAAAATAGCAGAATACGGTGGTTTCAAGCTAGGAATTGGAGGTTTAGTAACCTATAAAAAGGCAGAATTGGACCAGGTACTGGAAAAACTTAGTCCAAATGATTTGATTCTTGAAACCGATTCGCCATACCTCCCTCCTGTTCCTTTCAGAGGTAAAAGAAATGAATCATCCTATTTATTACATATCGCAGAAAAAGTGGCCGATATCTATGGAATCAAACTTTCACAATTGGCAGAAATTACCACTGAGAATGCCGTGAATTTATTTAATTTGAACGTTAAATCAACCAATTGAACACTTCAATCAACGGTTGAGCGCACGTAACACTATTGTAAAAACAGATCGTTAATATTGATGAAACAAAGTCCAAAAGTTCTGATCATCTACACCGGGGGTACCATTGGAATGATCAATGATCACACAACCGGGGAGCTAAAGAGTTTTGATTTTGAACATATCTATGATAATGTTCCTGAATTAAAACGGCTGAACACAGACCTGAAGACTTTAAGTTTTACGACACCTGTCGATTCTTCTGAAATGAACCCAGGGTTCTGGAAGGAAATGGCAAAAACGGTCTTTGACAGTTACGAACATTTTGACGGATTTGTAATCCTGCATGGATCAGATACGATGGCTTATTCCGCATCAGCATTAAGTTTTATGCTACAAGGACTAAAAAAGCCAGTGATCTTTACAGGATCCCAGTTACCCATTGGAACGATTCGCACTGACGGAAAAGAAAATCTGATCACAGCGATCGAGATCGCAGGAATGAAAAATTCAGATGGCGAAAGCACGGTTCAAGAAGTGGCTGTCTACTTCGAATACTCACTTTACAGAGGAAACCGATCTTCAAAAGTTTCGGCAAATCAGTTTGATGCATTCAATTCACCGAATTACCCAAGATTAGCTGAGGCGGGTGTCACTATTCGATTCCGAAATGAACATCTTTTCAGATCAAAGAATAATGCACTTCAGTTGTTCAACGATATGAATGACCAGATCGGTTTGTTAAAGATCTTCCCTGGATTCAATGCATCCTTGTATAAGGACTTGTTCAATGTTTCTTTGACTCGATTGGTGATTCTGGAAACCTTTGGATCGGGAAATGCCCCATCAGACAATGAATTCAGAAAGCTAATTTCAGAATATATTGAGCAGGGAGGAATCGTACTGAACATTACTCAATGTAATTCTGGTGCAGTAGATCAGGGTAAATATGAGACGAGTACATTCTTCAGTAAGGCTGGTGTAATTTCAGGTAAAGACATGACTACAGAAGCGGCCGTGACAAAAACGATGCATTTACTTGGAAGATACTCGGACAATCAAATGGTGATCGAGAAATTATCAGAAAACCTTTCGGGAGAATTAGATTAAGAAACGTTCTTTATTTTTTATACATTTGGAGCCTTGTTTTGCATGGGCTATTGCGAAACGATTGGAGAGGTGTCCGAGTGGTTGAAGGAGCACGCCTGGAAAGTGTGTATACGCCGAAAGTGTATCGCGGGTTCGAATCCCGCTCTCTCCGCTTTTCTGACTTAACATCACTGTTGAAAACACCCGTCAGAATGTTTGAAAGATATCAACCCTCCGTTGAGGTCGGTTGTATCTAAATTTTATTATTTTTGGCTTAATTTTAAACTTAGGAATACGATTAAATTAATCTTTGAGAACATGAAAAAAGTAATTAGTTCTTTAGCTATCGCAGCAGTATTGACATTTGGATTTAATAATGTCTCGCTTGCGGAAGAAGGAGCAGCAACAACAGCTCAGACAGAAGTTAGCTCAGCTGCTAACGAAGGTTCGACTTCAACAGATGCAACTGCTGAAGATGAGCCACAATTAGATTTTGTACAAACATTGAAGCAGAAGTACATTGAAGGAGATCCACTTTGGATGACTCCAGTATTGATCTGTTTGATCATTGGAATGGCGCTTTCTATTGAAAGAGTTGTTTATTTGAACCTTTCAACAATCAACACAAAGAAATTCCTTGACGAAGTTGAAGGAGCTTTGAAGAGTGGTGGTGTTGAAGCAGCTAAAGAAGTATGTAGAAATACACGTGGACCAATCGCATCTATTTTCTATCAAGGATTAGATCGTTCTCACGAAGGAATTGAAATGGTTGAAAAATCAGTAGTTTCTTACGGTGGTGTACAAATGGGTCTACTAGACAAAGGTCTTTCTTGGTTATCATTGTTTATCGCACTTGCACCGATGTTAGGTTTCTTGGGTACGGTAATCGGTATGATCCAGGCCTTCGATAAGATCGTGAAAGACGGACAGGTTTCTCCAACTACAGTTGCGGATGGTATTAAAGTTGCCCTTTTGACAACAGTATTTGGTTTGATCGCAGCGATCGTTCTTCAGATCTTCTACAACTACATCGTTTCTAAAGTTGAAGGTTTGGTGCATGAAATGGAAGATGCATCTATCACTTTAGTTGACATGTTGTTGAAGAACGAGTCTAAGGCTTAATCATTGAATAACCACTGCGTAAGCAGAAAAAATATTGAATATGAATTCATCTAAATTAAACTTGATCCTAAACGCTGTGCGTATTGCGTTGGTGGTGATCGGAGTTGGTTTATCCCTGCTTTTGATCAACGGACCAAACGTAAATGCAGGTACTGAGGCGGTTGAGGCTTTCCGTGACGGAGGTCAGATGAGTGCTGCTATTATGTTCACTATCGTATTGATGGTTGCGGTAATTGCGGTGATCTTTATCTTCTTCTTCGTACAGTTGGCTACCAACACGAAAAAGACTGTGATGTCAATCGTTGGATTGATCGCAGCTTTAGTGATCTATCTGATCTTTTTTGCGGCAGGAACATCAGACACGTCGGATAGCTTGCTTTTGAAAAATCCAGTTGAGCAAGGGACAGTAGTTACAACTACAGCAGGTATTTACACCGTAATGATCGGTTTATTTGCAGGTGTGCTTGTAATCCTTCTAGGACCTTTAATGGGAAGACTAAGAAAATAATTAAACGATCATGGCAAAACGCGAAATACCAGAAATTAATGCCGGTTCGATGGCGGACATTGCGTTCCTGCTTTTGATCTTCTTCCTTGTAACAACAACTATGGACAAGGATCAGGCTTATATCCGAAGCATCCCTAAAAAGATCGAGGTAAAGAATGATCCGGTTGAAGTACAAAAAAGAGACATCCTTGCTATCAAGGCGAATAGCCAAAATCAATTGATGGTAAGGGGTGAAGTTTTTAATGACCCAGACAAGATTTCTGATTTTGTTTTGAAATTCTATCAAACAAACCAGAAGGCTGCTGGTCAATTGGTCATGAACGACTTCCCTCTTTATTCTGTAATTACAACAAGTCAGATCGAAGATAATATTGATAAGATCCTTGATGAGATCGATGCAATGGAGGCAGCTGGTTCACCTCAAGATCAAATTGATTTTAAGTACAATCAGCTGGCAGAATGGGAAAAGAAACAACGTGCACTGAAATTGTACGGTGGTTCTCAGCTCCCAGAGATCTCTTTTCAGGCGAACATGCGTATTGAAGTAATGCAGGCAACTGCGTATTCAATCTTCGCAAAGATCCAGACTGAGATCGAAGAAGCGATCTATGAATTACGCGATAAAGAAGCTCAACGTCTATGGGGTGTTTCTTACGGAACATTGAAGAGAAAAGAAGCGAACGAAAATGACAAGACGAAGGTGAAAGAAGAGAAAGGAAAACTTGAACTTCTTGAGATCCTTTATCCTGCCAGAATCATTGAAGTAACTCCTAAAAACTAGGAATTGTTATGTCAAAATTTAAAAAAGAAGGAAAAAAATCAACACCGGGTGTAAATACCTCATCCCTACCGGATATCGTATTTATGCTTTTGTTTTTTTTCATGGTTGCAACAACAAGTAAGGAAAATGATCCTACTGTACAAGTAGAACAACCTACTGGTACCAGAGCGATGGACTTGACACCATTCAAGCAGCGCTCAGAGGTTGATTTCCTGTATCTTGGTAAACCGCGTAACCCTGCAAGAGCTGAGGCTTTCAAAATGGGATATGCACTTTCTCTTGATAACGTTGTACAACCTACACCAGACGGACTATATAATACCAATGCTGTTGGGCAATGGAAAAAAGATAAGTTCGATCAAAAGCCTGCAAGAATGACTTCACCTATTGAATTGGTCATTACTTGTGTTAAAGCCGATAAAGGAGCTCCAACCGGATTGATCTTTGATATCCGTAAAGAACTTCAGAATATCAATGCTTTGACAATTGCCTACGCAGTTAGAGATAACAGCAATATTTAATCAGAATATTCCTATACCTAAAACCCCGGATTGAATCCGGGGTTTTTTATTTTTGTCCCATGGAGTTTGTACACTATAATCCGACGCGTATCCTTTTTGGAAAGGATCAATATAATGGTATTGCTGAGCAGATCAAGTCCTGCACCGTAAACAATAAAATCCTTTTGGCTTTTGGCGGTGGAAGTATTCAGTCCAATGGTATTTATTCTAAGGTAAAGGAGCAATTAACTGATTTTGAAGTAACTGATTTCGGCGGAATTGAAGCAAATCCTGAATTTGACACACTCATGAAAGCTGTCGAAATAGTAAGAAACAAAGAGATCGGCTTTGTGCTTGCTGTGGGTGGTGGATCTGTTATTGATGGAGTTAAGTTCATTTGTGGGGCCGTTAACTTCGATTGCGATCCATGGGATGTCCTTTCCAGAAAAGAAGGTTGCGTTTTTGATTCAGCATTACCATTTGGAACAGTCTTAACACTTCCGGCAACAGGCTCAGAAGCAAACTCCGGTGCTGTGATCAGCCGATCGCCTCTGAAGGAAAAAAGGACAATGGGCGGACCCTATTTCTTTGCAAAATTTTCAGTGTGTGATCCTACCGTTGTCAAGACACTTCCTAAAAGACAAATCGCAAATGGAATCGTAGATAGTTTTGTTCATACCCTGGAACAGTATATTACCTACCCATCAGAAAATTTACTACAAGAACGACAAGCAGAGGCAATACTATCCACGCTCATTGAAATTTCTGCAGCAATAATCGAGAATCCTGGTGATGAAAAATTGGCATCAAACCTCATGCTTTGTGCAACTCATGCACTCAATGGAAATTTAAGATGCGGAGTCCCAACTGACTGGACAACCCATATGATCGGTCACGAGTTGACGGCCTATTATGGAATAGATCACGCAAGAACACTGTCTATCATTCTTCCTCGTTTATATGAAAACCAGATCGACAATAAACGAGAAAAGCTTGTACAATATGGAAAGCGAGTTTGGAAACTGGAAGGCGACGACCAAGAACTTGCTTCTCTTGCTATTAAAAAAACAGAGGTTTTTTTCCAATCCCTGGGGATCCAAACTAAGATTTCGGATTACTCCAAGGATACTTCTGAAATTGCAGATCACATCAAACAAATATTCGTCTCCAGAGGGTGGCTAAAGATGGGAGAACGACAGGCTATAACACCCGAAGACGTTCATTCTATTGTTTCTAAAGCGATTTGATGACTTCTAAATTGATCCATTTAAGAGAAGAGCCAACTCCTGAAATCACCGAGCTACTTGATTCCATTGCTTACGGGACAAATGGGGCAATTTACCGGCATGAGAATACCCTTGAACGGATCAAAGACCTTGACCGACCATTGTTTTTGACATTAGAAAGAAATTCCAAAGTAATAGCCAATGTGACCTTTTGCAGAAGATCGGTTGGTTGGTATATTCGTTTTTTTGGATTTGCTGAACAATTTCGATCGAGAGGAAAATCAAGTAAACGAGAAAAAAATTCACTCCTTAAAAAAGAATTGGGCCATTTTTTTGACCAAGTCACATCCTCTGGATTTGAAGGCCTCAAATGTGATGGAATGTATGCTTATATTGAATCAGCAAACGACCGAAGTGAGTCAATGAGTTTGGACTTCGGTTTTCACGAAGTCAGCAAGGTCATCACACAGACCTTCAGCAGAGTCAACCCTAAAAAATCAACAAAGCTCAGTAGCAAAAAATCTTGGGACGAAGTTAAAGATATCATCCTTGATCAGTATAAAGATCACGAGTTCCTTCACCTTGATCAGATCTCAAAAGGACCTTTCTGGATAATGTCTGACGAGAATAACGCTCCTCTTGGGGTCTGCCATACGATCAACGTACACTGGAAGATCGATCAATTGCCAGGGAAATTTGGGCGTCAATTAGTGAAAATAATCCCCTACATACCTATTTTGAGTCGGTTGATAAAACCAAAAGATCATCATTTCATTGCTGTTGACGCAGTTTGGATCAAGAACAATGATCCTGTAATAATGGAAGAAATGTTTTCAGGAATACTCGCTGAAGAAAATAGGAATCTCATGATCTGGTGGGCTGACGAAAAAGATGAGATCAGAAGAGCAGTAACTGCGAAGGTAAGATGGGGGATCCTTGATAAGATGATAGGTAGGACTCCAGTAAAAGTTATCGCCCGAACAGTGGATGGTCAGAATCAAAAGTTTTCACGTCCTGTTTTTGTTTCTGCTTTTGACATGGTTTAGTCTTCATTATCTTTGTCACATGAAATATTTGATCGTCGGTCTGGGAAATCCAGGTTCAAAATATGCTGAAACCAGACACAACATTGGTTTCAAGGTGGTTGAAGCAGTAGCTAAAGAACTGGAAGGAACTTTCAGATCAGATAAACATGCAGATGTAGCCGAAGTAAAATACAAAGGGAGAACGCTGGTGTTGATCAAGCCTACAACTTTTATGAATTTGTCCGGAAAGGCAGTGAATTACTGGCTTCAAACAGAAAAAATACCGGCATCCAACCTACTTGTTGTTACCGATGATATTGCTTTACCTTTCGGAATTCTGCGAATGAAGGGTAAAGGAAGTGATGGAGGACATAATGGATTAAAGGACATCCAGAGTGTCTTGTCTTCTCAAGAATATGCACGATTACGCTTTGGCGTCGGAAATGATTTCAAAAGGGGTCAGCAAGCCGATTATGTTCTTGGAGAATGGTCTTCTGAAGAATCAGAAAAGTTAGGAGAAAGAATTCATACCGCTACGCAATTTGTATATGGTTTTGTAACAATCGGTCTTGGTCTGACAATGACCAATTGGAATAACAAATAAGATTTCTAAAAATACTCTTTTATTCCATTTTTGATAATTCATGATACCTATTCGCTTATTTTAATGATTGAAGGGGAAATTCTTCTGTATTTTCGGCGAAAAATATTTTACAATTGAAAAAACTCACACTTTTAACTTTTTTGTGGACATCCTTTTTTTTGGGTGCACAAACTAAAGGACTTATCGTTGTGCCCTCCTCATCTGGAGCGGCTGTTTTAGATCCTAATGGAGACGGTTACGTTTCTCAATCGACAGGAGGATTTGTTTCAAATGACATCTCAGAAAGTGAGATTCCTTACATAACATTGATCCCTGCAGGAAATGAACCTCAGGCAGATGTCCAAAATGCACCAAATTGTGGTTTTACGGATTTTGTAGAATCAACAACAGGAGGTCTTGATCCTGCGATGCATTATTACAATACATCTACTGGAGATTGGCTATTTCGATTGAGAATGGCAAACATTTCCCCTAACTCCAAAAGTTACAGTATTCTAATTGATTCAGATGGACAAATTGGACCTGGATCGCCTAATTACAATGCCTCGAACCCGGGGTTTGAGTGGGAGATCGTTTTAGCAACGAATTTTGGAGTGATGATTTACGACCATACGGGTCCGACTATTAACTGCACTCCCACCGTTAGCAGTGTTGGTGATGCGCATTACCAAAAATCAATTGCAAATTCAGAGGTCTGTTCTCAATTGAACTATTTTTTAGATTTCTATGTCACTTCTGCCGATTTGGCATTAATGGGAATTAATCCTAATACTACAATATTAAGATATGCGCTTGTCGACAATGTTGCAGCAAATAAATCTACTTTGTGCAATCCAAGCTCTGCCTCAGATATTGGAGCTGTAGATGATTCTCAATGTTCAAATATCTATGAATGTCTTACATCTATTGTAGAGCAGCAAACGGGATGTGTATTAGACCAGATTAGTTCTGGAGCATGTCAAGCTATTTCAGTTTGTCCAACAATCAATACATCACTCCTGACTACAGGTTCTGCAATAGTTACAGGTAGTTCAGTCGAACCAGCAGGGAGCACGATTAATGTCTACAGTAATAGCGTGTTAATTGGAACTACTACGGTTCAATTAGATGGTTCTTGGTCTGCAAGTGTTTCGCCTTCTTTGTCAGCAGGTGCTACAATTAACGCCACAGCTCAGAACATAGCAGGTAATGAAATTGTTTCTTCCGGTTCATGTAATGAGTTTATTATTCCAAATTGTCCTGGAGCACCAGCAGCAGCACCAGTGATCACAAATGAAACTGGAAAAAATCTTTGTGGAGATGGAATAGCAGGATACAGCATAGAAGTTTATTATCAAAACGGAAATATTTTTCCAGCTAATCCTGCTACCAGTGCTTATAATCCTGTAACGGTTGCTGGTGATTGGACATGGAAATGTACTGGAAATACAGGTGACTGCAACGCAGGAAGTGGTGTAGATTGTATCAGTGAAGGAGGTTACATGGTTCTGCAAGTTAGCCCTGATGGATGTCCTTCTCTTCCGGCTTTTGCTTGTGTTAGTATTGGAGGTGGTTATTCGCCTGGCGTATCACCTACACCGGTTATTAATGCATCAAGTGTTTTTGCAGGAAGTACATCAGTTTCAGGATCTGTCAACTTTAATGCTGCACCAGCACCTCAAAGTGGATATATTTATTTGTTTGTGGATGGTGCATACTTTAGCACAAGTTCCTTAATTTCTAGCTCAGGAGCATATACAGTTTCTTGTCCTGCCCTGCCTGCTTGTGGAACCTTGACTTCAATGTTTGTGCAATCTTCCGGGACCTCCCCTTCAGATCATGAGTGTTTTTCCTTAGTGAGCAACTCTGTTACTATCAACGGAACGACAAATGCGCCAACATTAGAAGGTCCTTTATGTACATCTTCAACAATAACAACTGTTTCTGGAACATGTAATGAGCCTGATGGAACAATAATTGAAATTTATGTCAATGGAAATCCAACCGGAATTACATCAACCGTAACGAATTCCAATTGGAATGTCAGTGGATTGAGCATTTCAGCAGGTAATGTTGTAACAGCAACTGCAACTAATTTAGCCTCATGTGAAGCAGAAAGCTCTGCTTCTAATAGTTATACAGTGACCAATTATTCTTCCGGAACTGTCGCTATCACGCCTAGTAGCATTGTAGAAGGATCTACATCAGTTATAGGGACGGGGACACCAGGTTCAATAATTGCCCTACTCATTGACAATTATCCGGTTTACACTGACCTAAATCAAACCAATCCTGCTACAGCTGTTGTTGATGGATCTGGTAATTGGGTGATTTCAGGAATTTATCCTTTAGATCTTTATGCAGGAGGCACAGTTACGGCTACTATGGTAATTGGATCTAATTGTCCAACAGAACCGCAAGACCCTACTCCGGTGGTATGTGTCACTCCATTAGATAATTTAGCAGTCTCTCCCGATGATGCCGGGATTTGTTCTGGAAGTACAACCGTAACAGCTACAATTACCAATAGTCAGTCGGGTGTTATTTATCAACTTTACAACGCAGCTTCGAGCAGTTATTCTGGTAGCTCTGTTTTAGGTAATGGCTCAAACATTACTTTGACATCTGGTTCAATTTCTGCAACAACAATAATAGAAATTCATGCATTTAAATTTCAATTTGGAGTTTGTAATTCGATTTTATCAGAAACTATAATTTTCACTGTTGGCGCTCCAGCAGCTCCAACAGCATCTGTGACAGCTCAACCAACTTGTGATGTGCCAACTGGCGCGATCACCGTAACTGCACCAACAGGAGCTAGTATCGTGTATAGTGTTGATGGAACAAACTACCAAGCAAGTGGTACATTTAGTGGACTTGCTCCTGGATCATACGATGTAACAGCAAAAGATAACAGCACCGGTTGTGTGTCTTCAGCAACTACCTTGACTGTCAATGCAGTACCTGCTGCTCCAGCAGCTCCAACAGCAGCTGTGACAGCTCAACCAACTTGTGATGTGCCAACTGGCGCGATCACCGTAACTGCACCAACAGGAGCTAGTATCGTG
>CALCCB010000066.1 GCA_937899625.1 uncultured Bacteroidota bacterium | reverse complement strand
CGGTATTCCAGCCTGTATTTACAGCAGGATTTGATCCATACGATTACACGCTTTACATCTTCAACAGATGGGGTGAGTTGATCTTCGAATCACATGATGCAACAGTTGGATGGGATGGATCTTACGGATCGAACGGTCAGATCGAACTATGTCAGGATGGAGTTTACACCTGGAAAATCGAATTCAAAGTCACTCGATGGGATGAACGACGACAAGTAGTCGGTCATGTCAATCTACTGAGATAAAAATATAAAAGGGGCAGATGCCCCTTTTTTTTGATAATTAAATTAAGGTCAACTTTCGATTAAACACATTACTTATTCAATTAACCTTCTTTTCCACTGAAAATGATTTGATTAAGATTAAATTAGATAGCAACGTATTGAACAGTAAATCGTCAATATAGAAACTTCTAAATGATGAAGAACCTACTACCTAAATCTATTATCTATTTGGCAATAATATGTGTTGCTATAGTTGATGGAAAATCTTATAGTCAAACAACTGTTTCATTTAACTATACAGGTAGTGTCCAGATCTGGACGGTGCCTCCATGTGTGACGAGTATTTCGGTGATTATGGCCGGAGCGGATGGTGGTGGTACATCTGGTGGGAACGGAGCGGTGATTTCAGGTACACTTGCAGTTACCCCAGGTCAGGTGCTAAATATTTATGTAGGCGGAACCGGAACTTGTAATACGAACAACGGAGGAGGCTGGAATGGCGGTGGAACAGGAAAAGCTGCAAATTCTAGTGCTAATGGATCTTGTGGTGGAGGTGGAGCAACTGATATTCGAATTGGTGGCACTGTATTGGCAAATAGAGTTATGGTTGCAGCCGGAGGTGGAGGAATGGGAGGAGGAACCCAGGATGCTGCAGGAGGAGGAGGAGGATGTGCTTCAGGTGCAACTGGGGTTAACTCTTTTGGTGGAGGTGGTACCGGTGGTACCCAAACATCCGGTGGTGCAGGAGGAACTCCTTGGGGATCAGGACAGAATGGAGCTCCTGGTTCTTTGGGTAATGGTGGAGCTGGAGCAACTGATAATTGCTACAATAATTCTCCTGGTGGAGGAGGTGGAGGTGGTTATTTTGGCGGAGGTAGCGGTGGTGCCGATTGTTTCTCAAGTGCTCCTTACGGCGGTGGAGGAGGAGGAGGAGGATCTTCCTTAACTCCTGCTGGCGGAACATGTACTCAAGGTTCAAATAATGGACCTGGATATGTAATTATTACATACACGGCTGGTACTGCTACAGCATTACCTACCAATACAGGACCATATTGTGTCGGTCAAACCATTCAGTTGAATGCTGGTGGAACTGGTTCTTCTTACGCATGGACAGGACCGAATGGATTCTCTTCAACAGCACAAAACCCAACTTTACCTGCGACATTTGAGGCAGCAGGAACTTATACTGTAACCGTTACCAACGCCGGATGTACTGCAATCGGAACAACTGCTGTGGTAGTAAATAATAACCCAATTGTAAACGCTGGTGCAGATCAGACGTTCTGTTCAGGGACCAATGTTACATTATCAGCAACAGGAGCGACAACATATACCTGGGATAATGGTGCGACACAAGGAGTGGCATTTGCTCCAGCAGTTGGGACAATGACTTATACAGTAACAGGAACAACTTCAGGTTGTACTGGTACAGATCAAGTTGTTGTTACTGTGAATCCTATTCCTACAGTAAATGCGGGTACTGATGTTTCTATTTGTTCAGCGGGATCGACAACATTAACTGCCACTGGTGCGACGACTTATTCTTGGTCTCCTGGAGGACAAACTACGGCTTCTATTACTGTATCACCTGCATCAACAACAACCTACACAGTTACCGGAACTTCAAATGGATGTTCTTCATCGGATGTGGTTACAGTGACAGTATTGTCTAATGCGCCGATCAATGCAGGTGTGGATGTCTCTATTTGTGAAGGACAATCAACCACATTAACAGCGACTGGAGGAACACAATATGTATGGTCTCCGGGTGGTGAAATAACAGCAAATAATACTGTGTCACCAGTTTCAACGACAACCTACACTGTCAATGGAACTGATGCAAATGGATGTTTAGGTGCTGATCAAGTAACCATAACGGTTAATTCATTGCCTGTTGTTAATGCAGGATTGGATCAAGCGGTTTGTTCGGGAACTTCGTTAACGCTTACAGGCTCAGGAGCTACAAACTACAATTGGGATAACGGGATCAGCCAAGGGGTGTCTTTTACTCCCTCTGTTGGAACGATAAATTATACGGTAACAGGAACCACGGCAGCAGGTTGTACCTCTACTGATCAGGTGATGGTTACTGTAAACCCAAATCCAGCTGCCAATGCAGGGACAGATCAAACGGTTTGTGCCGGAACCTCAGTTACGCTCACGGCGACAGGAGCTTCAACATACTCCTGGGATAATTCTGTAAATCAAGGTGTGGCCTTTGTCCCAATCTCTACCAATACATATACCGTTACCGGCACAAATAGTTATGGATGTACAGGTACGGATCAGGTAATGGTAACTGTTAATCCACTCCCTGTTGTAAATGCAGGTGCAGATCAAACAGTTTGTGCAGGAACTTCTGTGACATTAAATGCTTCCGGTGCATCGACTTATACTTGGGATAATGGTGTATCGCAAGGTGTTGCCTTTACTCCAACAGTTGGTAGTATAACCTATTCAGTTACAGGGACGAGTGGTGTCGGATGTATTTCTTCTGATCAGGTTGTTGTTACAGTTAATGCAAATCCACTTCCTGTGATCAATGGACCTACAGAATATTGTGTTTCAGATCCTCCGGTTTTGTCCACTTCTACTTCTTACACAACTTACAATTGGTCGACAGGAGCAACAAGTACTACTATTACTGTTACTGCTGCGGATAATCCTGTTACAGTTACGGTTACAAACGCTGCCGGTTGTTCAGCAACATCGTCTGGCTTTAGTGTAATAGAGAACACTGCCATATCAACAAGTAATTCAATTACCATCTGTCAAGGTGAATCTGCTTTAATACATGGGGTAAGTGAGACGGTTGCAGGCACATACTCACAAACTTTTACCGCTGTGAATGGTTGTGACAGTATTTCAAATGTTACACTAACAGTCAATGCTTTACCTGCTGTGAATGCTGGTGTTGATCAAAGTGTTTGTTCAGGTACTTCCGTAATTCTTTCTGCAAATGGTGCATCAACATACACCTGGAATAATGGGGGTCAGCAGGGTGTTCCTTTTGTTCCAGTGATTGGAAATAATACTTTTATAGTGACAGGAACAAGTCCTCAAGGATGTGTTAATACAGACCAGGTTTTGGTAACAGTATATGCTCTTCCGTCAATTTCAGCGGGTTCAGATATAGCTGTTTGTACAGGTTCTTCAGTTACTTTAAGTGGATCCGGTGGTGTTTCTTTTGTATGGAATAATGGAGTATCCGATGGAGTCTCATTTGTTCCTTCAATGACAACTACATATACGGTAACCGGTACAGATTTAAATGGTTGTATAAATAATGATCAAGTAATTGTTACGGTCAATGCAAATGCACTGATTTCAGCTGGTTCAGATGTCGTTGTCTGTCAGGGTGAGACAGTAACACTCAATGGCTCTGGGGGAGTTTCTTATACCTGGGATAATGGTGTCCTTAATGGTGTTTCTTTTATACCTTCTGTATCTGGTGCTTATAATGTTACTGGAACAAATGTAAATGGTTGCACGGGTACAGGTCAGGTGAATGTTACAGTAAATCCATTACCTGTTGTTGATGCAGGTACTGATAAAGCAATTTGTTTTGGAGCTACAGTTGTATTACAAGCCACAGGGGCATTAGTGTATTCATGGGATAATGGAGTGCAGCAAGGTGTTCCATTTACTCCTCAGGTTGGATCAATTACATATACAGTAACAGGAATAGATGCCAATGGCTGTGAGAACAGTGATCAAGTTGTTGTGACAGTGAATGCATTGCCGCCGATTAGCGCGGGGGCAGATCAGGCTATTTGTGCGGGAGAATCGGTAACGTTGAGTGGTTCAGGTGGTGTTACTTATACATGGAATAACGGAGTTACGGATGGGGTTTCATTTATGCCTTCTTCAACAATGATATACACGTTAACCGGAACAGATTCCAATGGTTGTATTAATGCCGATCAGGTAAATGTTGTTGTGAATGCATTGCCCAATGTTAATGCAGGTTCAAATGTTGTAGCTTGTGAAAATGATAATATCATCCTTACAGCATCCGGAGCAAATACATATAGTTGGTCTGGTGGAGTTCAGAATGGACAATCTTTCTTTCCTCCTGTTGGGACAACAATTTATACAGTAAGTGGAACTACAGCTCAGGGTTGTGTTGGTCAAGATCAGCTGACCGTTACAATCAATCCGGCACCATTGGTAACTTTTACGATCGATCAGACATTAGGTTGTACTCCTTTCACGTCGACTTTAACAAATACAACTCCTAATTCAAGCAATTGCGTTTGGCAAATAACAAATGGATTTGTTTCAAGTAATTGCTCATCTGTGAGTGTAGAGTTTTTACAGGGTGGTTGTTTTGATGTTACTCTTACAACAACTGTAAATGGATGTACTGGAACCTTTACGGCTCCAAATTTTGTCTGTGCAGAGGAAACACCTAATGCATCGATTGCGGCAGTACCCAATACAGTCACAACAATGGATTCGGAAGTACAATTCATTAATAATACAATAGGAGCCGATAATTATGTGTGGGATTTTGGAGATAATACCTCGGAATCGCAAGAGTTTGAACCATCGCATATTTATCCAACAGAAGAAGAAGAGGCGTATAATGTAATGATGATCGCCTCATCTCCATTAGGATGCGTTGATACAGCATATACGTTTGTTCAGGTTATTGAAGAATTGATCTATTATGTTCCTAACTCATTTACGCCAGATGGAGATATATTTAACCAAACATGGCAGCCGATCTTTACTTCAGGATTTGATCCGTATGACTTTACTGTGCTTGTCTTTAATAGATGGGGAGAAATTGTTTGGGAATCACATGATCACAACGAAGCATGGGATGGAGGATATGGAACTGGTCAGAATTACCAAATGTGTCAGGATGGAACTTATACTTGGAGAATTGAATTCAAGACCCGTGTCAATGATGAACGAAAAGTCATCACAGGTCACGTTAGCCTGATCAGATAAAATGAAAAAAGACCGTTAAGCGGTCTTTTTCTTTTTTCTTCTGTTTAGTTCTTTCATAATAAGCGAAAGTTCTCTTCCGGTTTGTCCTGCGACAGAAGTGTTCTCATCGGCTCTCCTCAAAAGATATGGCATTACTTCTTTAATGGGACCATAAGGAACGTACTTCGCTACATTATAATTGAGGTGGGATAAATTATAACTGATGTGATCACTCATTCCCAGTAACTGGGCAAAAAATATCCTCTTGTTTGTTTTGTCGATTTGTTTTTTCTCGATCAATTGAGCAAGATGATTAGCGCTATTCTCATTATGCGATCCTGAACAGAGAGCACAAATATCAAGGTTATCGATAATGAGTTCTATAGCTTGGTCGAAATCACGATCGCAAGATGCTTTGTCCGGTTGAATAGGAGATGGATATCTTTTTTCAATTGCTCGATCCCTTTCTTTTTCCATATATGCACCTCGGACCAATTTGATACCGTAGTTAATACCTTCTGCCTTCGCAAGTCCAATAACCTTTTTGAGAAAATCTAATCGATCATGGCGATACATCTGAACTGTATTATACACGATTGGTTTTTTCTGGTTGTATTTTAGCATCATTTGAAAGGCAATCCTGTCAATTGTATCTTGGATCCAGGTCTCCTCAGCATCTATGAAGACCGGAACATCTGATTCAAATGCATGTTTACAGATTCTATTGATCCTCTCAACCACCTCATTATATTCTTTCGATTCTGATTCTGTCAACGACTCGATTCCAGCATTAGCAGCTTCCAGAATTCCAAATCTTGATATCCCTGTGACTTTAAAAACTGCAAATGGAATTGCCGGATTATTTTTACCCGCCTCGATGGTTTTGATGATCTCATTGGTAGTGGCCTCAAAGTCCTCCGCAGAAGTTTTTCCTTCTACTGAATAATCAAGGATGGTTCCTATATTAAAATCATTCAAATGCTTAATTGTAGAAGCGCAATCTAAAATGGATTCACCTCCGCAAAATTGCTTGAATATGGTTTTTTTAATAATTCCGTTTACAGGTAGATGAGTGGCGAATGCTACTTTAACCCCCAGTTTTCCGAATTTAACCATTGATTTACTGGCCACGACCTTAAATAGCCAGTACGCTCTGTTTAGATCCTTGTCGGACTTACTTTGAAATGCTATTTCCGTGTTTTCAAATGAAATCATGGCACTAAATTAATTTCTTTTCTTTCACTACGTTTCACTACCTTACATGTTTGTCTATTTTTGTTTAACACTTTCTTGGAAACCTGATGAAAAAGCTATCTTATAATCAAACACCCATTGAGATTGGACCAATTGTCTCTGGGAGTTTTGAGCAGTATTTGAATGAAAACTTCCCCAATTCAAAAAAGGTGGTGATCGTAGACGAGAATACCCATGATTTTTGCCTGGAATTTATGATCACTTCCTTTCCTGAGCTAACTGATGCTGAGATTATGCTGATCCCGAACGGTGAAGAGAATAAAGTCCTGGAAGTTTGTTATCAGATCTGGGAGGCCCTTCGGGAATACGAAATAACCAGAAATGACGTCGTTATCAACCTAGGAGGTGGTGTTATAACTGATATGGGTGGATTCATTGCATCTGTGTTTAAAAGGGGAGTACCATTTATTAATGTTCCTACTTCCTTGTTGGCTATGGTTGATGCTTCAATTGGAGGTAAAACCGGAATTGACCTGGGAGGTTATAAAAATTTGTTGGGAACCTTTACAAATCCTGAACGTATCTATGTAGATAGCTCTTTCTTGAGTACACTTCCTGAGGAAGAATTATGGAATGGTTATGCAGAAATGTTGAAACACGCATTAATTAGCAGCCGCTCACATTGGTCAGAGTTGGTCAAGGTGGTTGATGTTGAAGATCTCCTGAATGAAGAAATGATTGTAGCCTCTATGGAGGTTAAAATAGGATTCGTTGAGAAAGATCTATTAGAAAAGGATTGTAGAAAACTATTGAATTTCGGACACACAATCGGTCATGCAATTGAAGGATACCTATTAGATAAATCTCCGATTGGACATGGTCATGCAGTCGCATTGGGTTTATGGCTTGAATCTTTTATTTCGTTTAAACGAAATGTCTTAAGCACTGACGATTTTAAAGCCATAGAAAAAACGATTCTTGAAAAATTCAATATGGTATATCTTGATCCTGATCATTTCAACGAGTTAATCCAAATCGCTCGAAATGACAAAAAGAACAATGAAGGTTCTATAAAAGGAATTTTGATCAGATTGATAGGGGAATGTGAGATCGATTCGGTTTTTGAAGAAGCGGAGCTCGTGAGCAGCTTTAACTACATGAATGGCAAACTTTCATTGCTGAATTAGATTACCTGTTTCTTGAAATTAATTTATTAGCCAGTATCCCCATAGGGATGTATGCAAAAATCAAATCTGTAAGTTCGAACCATAATGGTGCGTCCAGACTTAATACCATGATCAGTCCTCCCAGGAAATTGAAAATTGAAATTCCGATCGCGAATTTAAATTTATTGTTGGCGGCAAGTATTGAAATTATCAAAGCTCCCACAAATGTGCCAATGGCATGAGCCAGGAAAGGCATGATAAAATGTTTTCCTTCAAAAAGGTGAATAGATGCATTAAGTCCTTCCATCGTTTTTACATCTGCTCCTTCGGGTGGAGGAATAATTGAACCTGAAATTGTAACAATTGCCATGTTTACTGCGCCTCCCGCAAAAATTGCAACTATGACGGCAAGAATATTTTTGATGATAGGATTCATAATTTTGGGTCAATTGAGTTGTTGGACTTAAAGCTAAGATAAAATTTACATCTAATACGGATAAAAAAAATCCCTCCAAATGGAGGGATTCAATTTTATTTAATGATGTTCATTTCGTTGACCAGGTGAGTAGCGCCGTAGCATTTATCGACCAACCATAGTACATATCGAATATCACAAACGATCGTACGCTGGATATTTGGTTCAAAATAGATGTCTCCTGACATTGCTTCCCAGTTCCCGTCAAAAGCAGTTCCGATCAGCTGACCTTTGGCGTTGATCACCGGCGAACCAGAGTTACCTCCAGTGATATCATTGTTTGTTAGGAAGTTAACAACAAGGTCTCCGTTTTTATCTGCGTATTGACCGTAATCTTTTTTCTGATAAAGTTCTTTGATTCTCGCGTCAACCACAAATTCTGGATTTGATGGATCTTCTTTTTGCATTACACCTTCCAAAGTGGTTGTGTAATGATAGGTAACTCCATCCTTAGGATCATATGGTAAAACATTTCCATAAGTTAATCTCATGGTAGAGTTTGCATTAGGATAGAAGATCTTGTTAGGCTGCATTTCTCTAACTCCTTTTACAAACAGTCTGTTTCCACGAGTCAATTTTTCTCCAGCTTCCTTTACAGCATCAGTTGATGTAGCGAGATTGTAAGCATCATCAAGATCTTTGATCAATTTTAACAAACCATCGTTCTCTAAAATCGAGAAATCATTTTTCGCAATGAATTCTTCGTATCTTTTTGCATCTGTGAATACAGAGTGATTTTTGATGTCCTCAATATAACCGCTTACTCCTTTAGCTCCAATTTCCTTAGTAAGACTTCCTTGCTGATCAGCAGGAACATCTCTTATGTACATTACGAGAACAGCCTCAAGCGTTTCAATTTCAATGTTCATGTTTCTTTCCTTGAATAGCTCTTCAGCTCTTCCAGCGGCCATTCTACGTAGCATTTTTGCACGATTCTCATTGCCTGCAGTTTCAGAATCAGCAGCCAGCTTATACAAATAGGCAATAAGGTTGATGTCTACCTGACGAACAAACTCTGATTGGTACACCTTGATGTAAACAATATTATTTGTTGCTTCGAACGAGTTTTTAATATCCGTCAAAACATTGTCGTATTCTGCCTTTCCTTTTGCATACTCTAAAAACTGGCTTTCAAGTGCTCTTTTCTTATCGGCAACTTTATTTGCTTTCAGCTGAGCTGTTTGTCCAATGAAGTATTTCCAATAATTCGCAACAGAAGCATATTTTGATGAATAATTTAAACGAACTGCCACATCCTGATCCATGTACTTTTTCATGATCTCCAGTTTCTTCGCACGAACATCAACAATTTTAGGTTGTTCAATTGCGATTGCCTGCTCAACACCGAATGAAGTAAGGTATCTGTTTGTTCTTCCAGGGAATCCCATTACCATAGCATAGTCATTTTCTTTAACTCCTTTAATAGAAACAGGTAGAGAGTGCTTTGGAGTATAAGGGATGTTTGTCTCAGCATAGTCAGCTGGTTTGTTATCTGTTCCAGAATAAATTCTGAACATTGAGAAATCCGCTGTATGTCTCGGCCACATCCAGTTATCAGTGTCTCCACCAAATTTACCTGCAGATTGTGGTGGTGTACCTACAAGGCGAACATCTTTGAATGTTTCTTTCACGAATAGATAGAATTCATTTCCATCGTAAAAATCACGAACGAATGCTTCGTAATGAGTACCATTTACAGCGTCTTTTTCAAGAATTGCAGAAATCTCTCTGATCTTCGCATTGCGCTGCTCTGTGGTCATGTCTGATTTCAATTCTTTCGCGATCGTTTCAGTAACATCTTCCATACGGATCATGAATGTTGCTGTCAAACCTGGAACTGCGATTTCATCCTTATTCGACTTTGCCCAAAATCCATTGTCTAGGTAATTGTGCTCTGGAGTTGAAGCGCCTGCAATTGCGTCGTATCCACAGTGATGGTTTGTCAATACCAAACCTTGTCCTGAGATTACTTCTCCTGTACAAAATCCACCGAAAGATATCACGGCGTCTTTTAAAGAGGATTTATTGATCGAATAAAGTTGCTCTTTGCTCAACTTTAATCCATGTTTTTTCATTTCCTTGTAGTTCCTGCCCAACATGAATGGCAGCCACATTCCTTCATCCGCTCTTACAAATCCGCTAAAAAGGATCACTGCAGATAAAAAGCTTACTTTGAAAATTTTCATTGTTCTTTTTTTGGTTTATTTTGAAGCGAGGTAAAAATACGTACTATTTCCTTCAGGTGGAGTACCGTTCAACGAGTAAAATCTATCGTTTATCTAAAAATTAATTCATCCGAGAATAACCAGGTGTCACTTCCTGCGCCAAGGTGCCATTCCGGACATTTACCAAAATTACGCGCGGTAACACGAATTTTCTTGACATTAATCGGTGAATCGAATTTTACTGTAAAGTCCTGATTTGTTGGTCCAACATATTCACTGAATGCAGGTATTTTAATGTTCTGATCCACTTTCTTGAACGTTGTTCCATCCTCTGAAATTTCCACTAGAACCTCGGAAGGGTAGAAGATCCATGATTTCATATCCTGCAAACAACTGATTCCTGCTTCGTTTATGACTCTCGCGTCACCAAAGGTGATCTCAGAAACAAGGTCCTGAGCCCAGTAACCCTGATAATCTCCAGTTCTAAATTCATTACCTCCTTCAACACCGTCAATCAATGCATTAGGCCCAGATGACGCATATTGGTGGTCATACTTTGATTTAAGGTCCAAGGTCACATTTTTATCCCTTTGAATGAATTCGGTCGAAACCCAAGGGCTATTAAATAGATATAAACCAGGCATTGCACCTTTTTCAGGAATAATGGTGTTTCTTCTGCTAATCTCTACTTTACAACTTTCATGAATTGCAAAAGGTGCTTTGTATTCATATATCTGAGTGGTATCTGTCGAGAATCGGTAAAAGAGATTGATTTTTTCATTGTTCAGCGATGGATGAGCACCAAGTTCAACCAGAATAGAATCGTCGAAAATACGTGTCTCATTCTTGATATATGGAATTGGAACTTTTACCTCCTGAATATTCTCTGATGAGTGACAAGTGCTTTTGAATTGAAAATAATCGACTGGATTTGGGCCCATGATTATCTCCCAGTTGCCACCATCCATGATGGTTCCATGATGGATCTGAGTTGATAGTTGTTTTTGTCCGTTAATTGAAAAAGACTGAATGTATTTATTCTTTGAAGAGTTGTTTTTTACCTTGATTGTAAGTTCTTTACCATTTTCAAATTGAATTTTTGCTTCATTCATTAGTGGTCGACCAATGTCGTACCAGGAGTGCCCTGGAGTGACTTGGTATATTCCTAATGCACTTAAGATGTACCATGAGGACATTTGTCCGCAATCTTCATTTCCGGATAATCCATCTGGATGAACAGAATACATTTCTTTGAAGATCTTATCGATGTAATATTGAGTTTTTTCCGGGTGATTGGTGTAATTGTAAAGGTACGCCATGTGATGGGAAGGTTCATTCCCGTGGGCATATTGTCCGATTAGTCCGGTAATATCCACTTGATGTCTTCCAGACAGCTCCATTTCGGTAGTAAACAATCGGTCAAGCCAGTTTTCGAGGGAGTCTTTTCCGCCCATTAACTCTGTTAAGACATCAATGGCATGAGGAGCATACGACGAGTATTGATAGCTATTTGCTTCTGTATAGTTGAAATTGACTTCAGTTGGATCGAAAGGCGAATACCACATAGCTCCCCTTCTGGCTCTCATAAATTTGGTTTCAGGATCGTAAAGATTGATGAAATTTAAAGAGCTTTTATAATACTTCTGATAGATGTCCATTTTTCCAAAAGCCGCTGCCATTTGGGCGATACAGAAGTCATCATAGGAATATTCAAGTGTTTTAGAAACGGATTCTGGTTCATCTCCGGATCCTATAAATCCCTGAGTCCTGAATACTTTTTTACCTAATTCATCCAATTCTGAGGTAGTGACCATTGCTGCAAGAGCTTTTTCTCCATCAAACCCTCGAATATTCTTGAGCCAAGCGTCTGCAATAACGGAAGCACTGTGATAGCCGATCATGCAATCGGTTTCATTGCCTGCCAACTCCCAAACTGGCAGATCACCGCTTTGTTCGAATTGCCTCAAGAAGGTGTTGATGAATTGGTTGGTTCTGTCTTGTTGGATCAATGTGTAAAGTGGATGGGTAGCTCGGTAAGTGTCCCACAAAGAAAAAACGGTGTATTGAGGGGAGTCGTCACTGATCTTGTGGATCTTATCATCACGTCCCCGGTATCTTCCGTCAACATCACTAAAAAGATTTGGTTGTAGAAAGGAGTGATACAATGCAGAATAGAAAATGATCATTGTATTTAGTTCAGCACTTTTAAAGTCGATCACCCCCAGTTCTTTGTCCCATTTCTTTACTGTTTGGGATCTAACGTGGTTAAAATCCCAGTCTGCAATTTCTGATTTTAAATTGTTTTTAGCGCCATCAATATCCACAGCAGACATTCCTACTTTAATTTTGATCTGCTCTGTATCTTCTTTAAATGTCAAAAGGAGCTTATGTTGATCGTTTTTGGTGAATAGTTTGGATTTCTGAAATGGGGTAGACGTTTCAAGATGGAAATAGAATTGCTGATTTGTTGCCCACGCATGAGAGATTCTTGAACCTGATACGGTTCGCTTATCCTTACCAACAATAATTGAATGTCCCAATAATTTGTCGCGATGATCAAGATCGATGAGAATGAATTTTTTGCCTTTTTCTTTTAAGAAAGTGTATTCGTGCATTCCGGCCCTTTCGGTTACCGTCATTCTGCAAAGAATTTCCTGATCCAAAAGTTTTACTTCGTAATATCCCGGTAAAGCATTTTCTTGCTCATGTGAAAAACGATCACCATAGCCTTTTTGAGGATTCAAATAACCTGGTTCGATCTTAGGTGCTCCATGCTGAGGAACAATTAGTAGGTCACAGTAATCAGGAACTCCTGTACCACTTAAATGGGTATGACTAAAGCCATAAATAATAGAGTCTGAATGATGATAACCAGAACATCCGTCCCAGCCATCGTGTCTGGTATCTGGACTTAATTGCATCATTCCAAAAGGTAAAGTTGCGCCAGGAAATGTATGTCCATGACCTCCAGTTCCTATAAAAGGATTAACATTTTTAATTAATAACCCATCTTTGTGAGCAGGATTTATTGGTTTATGTTTATTGCATGAGTGTAGCGTTAAGACCGCAATAACAATAAAAAAAAGATGTTTCATAAAGACACTTTATTTAGGTTCTTGAAAGATAGTAATTCTTAACATATAGTTAAATAAGTTTTATCGATGATTACCAGGTCCTAATTTCATGTATATTTGATAAAATTGCTATATGATTCGTTGGTTAATCTTTA
>CALCCB010000065.1 GCA_937899625.1 uncultured Bacteroidota bacterium | reverse complement strand
GTTTGCTCCGAAAGTCGTCCAATCGTAATAATACTGACCGTATCCGCCTGTAGCCGTCACACTAATGAGTGCACTGTCTCCCGGACAGATCTCAACGCCCGGACTCATCGTTAACAAAAGAGGTGGACTTGTTATCGTATACGTGATATTATCAGTGACTGAATTTCCACATTGGTCAAATGCAGTTATGGTGTAGACAGCTGTTGTGTTTGGCGTAACCGTCAAGTTATTGGAAATACCAAGGTTCTGACCATTCGCCGTCCATTGATAAGTATAATTTCCAGCACCACCTGACGCACTTGAAGTGAGTGTCTGAGTGATATAAGGACAAATTTCTGTAATGTTTGGGGATGTAGTTAATACTAAAGGATCAAGTACTGGAACAGCAACTGTTGTTGAGGTGCTCGCAGTTTGACCCAGACAATTGTCGGTAATAGATACGCTAAAGGTTTGAGTTGAGTTTGGACTAACTGTAATCGACGGAGTCGTTTCTCCTGTGCTCCAAACATAGGTGTATGGTGAAGCTCCTCCCTGAGGTTCAGCTGTAAGAGTAACCTCATCTCCTGGACACATTATTCCAGGATTATTGATCCCGACTGACACAGGTTGTACATCCTGTATTGACAGGTTAATTACGATCGGAGTTTCATTTCCACAAGGATCGGAAAGCAAGAATTCGATCGAAAGAGTTTCGGTTCCTTCAGCCAATGCATCAGAGAATGCATCAAAACTGAATTGTATCTGACTCTGGTTTGCGGCAAATGTGACTGAAGACGGGATGTTACCATAATCGACCCCTTCAGTTGCCGTTCCAATTACAGTGATTGGAACAGTCAATGGTGAACCAAGATTATTATTTCTTTCAAGTGTTACTGTCGCTGAAGTACAACCTTCTGCCATAAGACTCGGATTATTTCCAGTGTTCTGAGATAACACATAAGAAATGTCAACTGGTGTGGCAGAAGACAAACTATTTGCTTCAAGGAATATTCCAGAATCATAAATACCATCACCAACGTCAGCAATAGCCAACACAAGATGATACGTTTGTCCGCATTGCACCTTTCCTTGGGCTGTTAAAACCTTTGTAAATCCATCATACTGGATGTAGAATGAGTTCCCATTTTGAGGAGCGGAAGAACCATCTCCATTGTTGATGTAATAGGCACTATTTGTAACCGGATTTACATTATTGATCGAAACCACACCTGCTCCACCAGGCAATTGAGCAATGTTTTGAAACCCGCTTATTCCTGGTCCAGAAATAAAGAAACCGAAAACATCGTTGAAGTTAGAATTGTTCGGTGGAGCAAATTCAGGATATTCTTCTGATCCAAAAACGTATCTGAATTTAACGGTATCCGAATATGGAACAAAGTCAAATTCAAGAATGGCTGCATTGTATGTTGTTGCCCCTCCAATGATATTTGAAAGCAGAACGGAACCACCTGCTCCATTATCGACTCCAGCATTTGCCTGATTGTTTGGTCCATGAGGACCGGCTCCGGTATTATTTACAGTACCGGTGGTCATGACAATTCCCTCATTAATACCAAGGTTGGTCGCTGATCCATCAAAGTAGCCGATTGAACCACCAGCTCCATTGTACATTATGTTGGAAACTGTGACACCTGGACCCAACAAGACATTTTGTACCAAACCAGCAGGAGATTGTGCGGTGTTAGTAATCAACTGGGCGTTAAGACCAAAAGAAGAAATAAGGAGCGATATGTGGAGAAGTATCTTCAAACTACCTAATTGACGTAAATTTAACGATTTCCGTTGTCATTAATAACACAAAAAACAAACCAGAATGTTCATTTTACTTAATAATTCATACAGTTCACGAATTTATTTGATATTAATTCCTTTTTTTTAAGCTTTGCACATGATCAGTATCAAGGACCTTTCAGAAAAACTGAATGAGAAAATAAAAATTTCAGCCTCTGACCCAGTAAATTTCAGGGTGTTATGGTCATTTAATGCGACAAGAACTCAGTTCTATTCTGCTATACTTGTATTGATCCTTGCTATAGGTTCTCTTTCTGCGCTGTTCGTCTTAAAAGGCCCATTTTCCCATTATTTCAAGAAGGATGACGTATCGATCGAACGTTCTAAATTACAGGAACAATACAAGGAGATCGAAGAGCTCAAGGCTAAGATCGATGCTCAGGAGAAATACATGAGGTCATTATTCACTATTCTTGAAGGAAAAGTACCTGAGGATAGTTTATCAGAGGATGTTCCTGAAACCGCTAATCTTGATACGAAAACACTCGTGACGGAACCGACAGAAAATGAAAAGGAGCTTTCTGGAAAGGTGAAGGATGACCTGCGTACCAATAATTCAAAAAAGAAATCGACGAACGTTCCATTCTTTTCATCGCCTGTTAAAGGAGTGATCAGTCAGGATTTTGATCTTGTAAATCACATTGGCATCGACGTGATTACTCCGAAGGATAAAACGGTGATCGCATGTTTGTCCGGTACAGTGATTTTTGCTTCCTACACACAGAAAGATGGGTATGTTATTATCATTGAGCACTCCAATGGTTATTTGTCCGTTTACAAACACAACAAGGCCCTATTGAAAAAGGTGGGTTCAAAGGTATTTATGAATGATCCTATTGCGATTGTTGGTAATACGGGAGAAAATTCAACTGGACCGCATCTTCACTTTGAGCTGTGGTACCAACAGCATCCTGTCGATCCGAAGGATTACATGAAGTTTAACTGATGATTCCCTGTAAAGAACACAGATAATTATAGGTGCCTTTCTTTTGAAGAAGCTCGTCATGTTTTCCTCGCTCAATGATCTCACCTTTTGAAAGTACAATGATCTCATCTGCATTTTTCACCGTACTTAGTCGATGAGCAATGATGATTGAAGTTCTCTCTTTCATCAAATTTTCAAGGGCTTCCTGCACCAGCTTTTCGCTTTCTGTATCCAGTGCTGAAGTGGCTTCATCCAGAATTAGGATCGGAGGATTCTTCAAAATCGCTCTGGCAATACTGATCCTTTGTTTTTGACCTCCTGAAAGTTTGTTTCCTCGCTCACCGATGTTGGTATCGTATCCGGCTTCCAGATCAGAGATAAACTCATGTGCATTGGCTATTTTTGCCGCTTTGATGATGTCTTCAATAGATGCATTCGGCATTCCAAAAGCAATATTCTCTTTAACGGTTGTGTTGAACAATATAGATTCCTGACTTACAATTCCTATATGGTCTCGAAGGTCTTTTAAAGAACATTCTTTAATATCCGTATTGTCAAAAAGAATGGTGCCTGAAGTAACATCATAAAAACGGGGTAAAAGATCCGCAAGCGTTGACTTTCCACTGCCGCTCTCACCAACGATAGCCAGTGTCTTTCCTTTTTCGATCGTCAGATCAATATTTTTTAAGACTGGCTCTTCATTATAACTGAAAGAAACATTTTGATAAGTGACGGCAGACTTGAAATCGTCGAGTAAAACCGGAGGATCGACTTCCATGATCTTCTCATCTGCTTCAAGAACTTCGTTTATTCTTTCAAGTGATGCTTTTGCTTTGTTGATGTTGGCAACTGAAGTGGAAATTCCTTGTATTGGTCTTAAAAGCTGAGAGAAAACCAGGATGAAGCCGATGAATTCTTCACCAGTCAAGCTATTCGCTTCATTGTCAAGGATCATAGTTCCTCCATACCATACGATACAGATCATCACCACCACGGCAAGGAATTCATTTAGTGGCGGAGAGAGGTCTCTCTTTCTGAAGGTCTTGGTAATTAATTGCTGGTGTCTTAGGTTGATCGACCCAAAGCTTTTGATCATTTGCGGACCGGCATTAAATGCTTTGATGATTCTAATTCCTCCTAGACTTTCATCAAGAGCAGAGAAAAGACTACCCATTTGTTCTTGACCTTCCTTTGCCGTCCTTCGCAAACTTTTGGAAATTCTGGAGATCACGAAAGCCGAAATAGGAAGTAATGCGAATGAAAACAATGTGAGTTCAGGACTCCAGTAAAAAAGGGCTCCAACGTTGATCACAATTGCGATGGGTTCACGATAGATCAATTCGAGCATACTCACAACGGCGATCTCGATTTCACCGACATCGCTATTCATTCGCGACATCAGATCTCCTTTACGTTCATTCGTGTAATAGGAGAGAGGTAGTTGCATCGCTTTTTGGTATAATGAATCTCTTACATCTCTTACCACTGCCATTCTCAGCTGTGACTGATGCCAGATCGCTCCGTATCGGAACAGGTTTTTAAGGAAAAAGGCGATCATAACCGAAATGCACACGAACATTAAAGCGTCCTTCGGATCGTTTACCACCATCGATTCCATAAAATAATTATAGTAATCGGTGACATAGTTGATGGTGCCTTTTAATCCCCCATGAAAAATTGGTTCACTTGGCACCCTTGTGTGTTCACTTTTATCGGAGAAGATCAGCTGAAGAAATGGAATGAATAAGATCATTGAAACAAGGTTGAAGATCACGAACAATAAATTGTATATGATCACCAACATAGCTCTTCCTTTATAGGAGAAGGTATATCTGTATATTGCCAGATTATCTTTCATCTCGACAAATATACATAAGTTACAGGGAGTGAAAATGAATGAACCTGCTTATCTTTGCGCTATGAGTTCGATTAGACAACAAAGAATAGAAACCGTCATTAAGGAGGAGTTATCGAAATTTCTTCAAAGAAATGCCAGGGAAATGTGCTTAGGTGCAATGGTGAGTGTTACCACCGTAAGGGTGACTTCAGATCTGTCATTGGCAAGATGTTATCTTTCAGTTTTCGCTGGGCCAGCTCCAAAGGAGGTTGTGGAAAATATAAAAACACACAGCGGAAGGATCAGAGGTGAAATAGGGAAAAGTCTCAAGAACATGAGAAAAATCCCAGAATTGACCTTCTTTATTGACGACTCTTTGGATTATGCTGCTAAGATCGATGAACTTTTAAAGTCATAGGTATCAATATTTCATTTTTTATAGCGAAAAGATACCTTTCCTCTAAAAGGAAGAAGAATGTGATCAATGCGATCACGATGATCAGTGTTGTCGGAATCGCAATTATTACTGCTGCGCTCGTCATTTTATTATCGGCCTTTAATGGGATCGAGAAAATGATTGAAAATCTTTATTCAGACTTTGATGCAGAATTAATGATCCTTCCTGTAAATGGAAAAACTTTTCATGAAGATGCTATTGACCTTGGAAAGATTAAGGCCATTCAAGGGGTTGAAACAGTTTCCAGGCAAATTGAAGAAATAGTTGTTCTTAAGCACGAAAAGAAATGGGTTAATGCAAAGATGTTTGGAGTAGACAGCTCATTTCTTGAGATTTCCAACACCCAAAAACATATTGTTGATGGGATTCCTGTTTTAAAGATGGATGGACGGGATTTTGGAATTGTGGGCGTAACCTTACTGGATAAATTAGGTGGATACATACCTGAAAAAGTGGGACACGAATTGGTTCAGATTTATGCTCCGAAAAGAGATGCAAAGATGCGTTTGGGTTCAAATCCTTTCCGATCCAGAACTTTGAATATTTCATCCAGAGTAAATTATAATCGAGAAGTGAATGCAGGGAGCATTGTGGTTCCAATTGATTTCGCAAAAGAGATCCTCAATTATGGAGAGGACATTAGTGCAATTTGCCTGGCCATAGATGACAATGCAGATCAAGAAAATTTGAAGACCGAGATAAAGGAAACGGTCGGTGACAATTTTAAAGTTCGATCGAACTATGAAAAGAATGAGCTGATCTTTAAGACCAGTAAGTCAGAAAAGGTCATTGTACTAGTCATCCTCTTATTCATTTTTATTCTTGCGGCATTCAACCTTATTGCCTCTATCACTATGTTGTTTGTTGAAAAAAAGGACAATCTTGCAACCCTAGAAAGTTTTGGTGCGACAAGAAAAGATATGTTCAAAATCTTTTTTTATGAAGGTCTGCTAATTTCGGGACGTGGAGTTTTATTTGGACTTGTCCTTGGCTACGCCATTTGCTTTTTACAATTGTACACGGGGGTTTTAACAATGCCGAATTCAGGTGGAGAAGCATTTCCGATAGGGATCAAGTGGCAGGATACACTATTGATCGTATCGTTGGTAGGGGTTTTAAGTTTCTTATTCTCCTACATTCCAGCAAAGATCCTGCTCAAAAAATATAGCTCAAAGACTTAAAATTGAAGACGAAAAGGGGTTTTCAACCTATAGTTTTTACTTGTGGAAAATAATGTAAAAATCTTTGCTCCCATTTAAATTAATTGCGCTATCTTTGCGCCCAAATTCAGTAGGCGTCGCCTTCAAATGGAGTAATTAATACTAAAACAGACAATAAAATGTCGAATATCAAAGGAACAATTTCACAGGTTATCGGTCCTGTAGTAGATGTAAACTTCGAAAAAGGAGTTGAGCTTCCAAATATCTACGATGCATTGGAAGTATTTAAGGCTGATGGAACACGCGTTGTACTTGAGGTTCAATCACATGTAGGAGAAAATTCAGTTCGTACGATCTCAATGGATTCAACGGATGGGTTCAGAAGAGGAATGGAAGCGGTTTCTACCGGTGCTGCGATCAAAATGCCAACAGGAGATCAGATCAGAGGTCGTTTGTTCAACGTGGTGGGTGAAGCCATAGACGGAATCAATACGATTGATAGTGCAAACGGATTGTCTATCCACAGAGAGGCTCCAAGATTTGAAGATCTATCTACAGCTACTGAAGTATTGTTCACTGGGATCAAGGTGATCGACCTTATTGAGCCTTATGCGAAAGGTGGTAAGATCGGTCTATTCGGTGGTGCCGGAGTAGGAAAGACAGTATTGATCCAGGAATTGATCAACAACATCGCTAAAGGACACGGTGGTTTGTCTGTATTTGCTGGTGTTGGTGAGCGTACTCGTGAAGGGAATGACCTTCTTCGAGAAATGTTGGAATCAGGGATCATTAAATATGGAAGCGAATTCATGCATTCGATGGAAGAAGGTGGATGGGATCTTTCCAAAGTAGATACGAATGAATTAAAAGAATCGAAAGCAACATTCGTTTTCGGACAGATGAATGAGCCTCCTGGAGCGAGAGCACGTGTGGCACTTTCAGGTTTGACAATGGCTGAATACTATCGTGATGGTGAAGGAGACGGAAAAGGACGTGATATCCTATTCTTCGTTGATAACATTTTCCGATTCACTCAGGCGGGTTCTGAGGTTTCTGCCCTACTAGGCCGTATGCCTTCAGCGGTTGGTTACCAGCCTACACTTGCAACTGAGATGGGTGCAATGCAGGAAAGAATTACTTCAACGAAGAACGGATCAATTACCTCGGTTCAGGCGGTATACGTACCTGCGGATGACCTTACTGACCCTGCTCCAGCGAACACGTTCGCCCACTTGGATGCAACAACAGTATTGTCGCGTAAGATTGCCGAGTTAGGAATTTATCCTGCGGTGGATCCATTGGATTCAACTTCAAGAATCCTTACTCCTGAGATCGTTGGTGAAGAACATTATAACTGTGCGCAGAGAGTGAAGATCACTCTTCAGCGTTACAAAGAACTTCAAGACATCATCGCCATCCTTGGTATGGATGAACTTTCTGAAGAAGATAAGCTTGTTGTACACAGAGCTCGTCGTGTTCAGCGTTTCCTTTCTCAGCCATTCCACGTGGCAGAGCAGTTTACAGGTATCCCAGGGGTATTGGTAGATATCTTGGATACGATCAAAGGATTTAACATGATCCTTGATGGTGAACTTGATAAGTATCCTGAAGCAGCATTCAACCTTAAGGGAAGCATCGCTGAGGCTATCGAGGCAGGTGAGAAAATGTTGGCTGAGGCAAACGCTTAATAATTAAATACAACTGAATATGCACTTGGAGATCATAACACCAGAAACGAAAGTTTTCAGCGGAGAAGTAGACGCAGTTCAGCTTCCTGGTCTGGATGGTTCATTTCAGGTACTCAAAGGGCACGCACCAATTATTTCTGCGCTGGATGCAGGTAAAGTGAAGGTAGATCTTTCTGCACCTCTTTCTGAAGAACAGCAAGAAAACAAATTGATCGAGATGGATGGTTTAAAAACGATTCGAGTTGCAATCAAAGGTGGAGTTGTCGAATTAATGAACGATAGGATCATTGTTCTTGCTGAATAATGATCGTTCGTAATAAAACGAAAAGAGGGAGGTGAGAACATTTCCCTCTTTTTTGTTAAGGTATGTTAAGCTAAAACAATAATAGTTAGGCAGTATACAATAGATTCTTTATTTTCGTTTTCAACATTGTAAAACAATGGATTACTTGGCTCAAATCGATAAGAAAAAGACTCCTGTTCATGTGGCGATCATCATGGACGGAAATGGTCGTTGGGCTAAGAAACAAGGACACGAAAGACTCTATGGGCATAACTTTGGTGTTGAATCTGTTAGAGAAGTATTGAAGGCTTCTACGGATCTGGGGATCAAATACCTTACACTGTATGCGTTTTCCACTGAAAACTGGAATCGTCCAAAAGAAGAAGTGGATGGATTGATGGACCTATTGGTCAGATCCATTGCCAATGAAATAGAAGAGTTGATGAGCAGTGATGTTCGCTTATTGACTATTGGTGATACAGATGGATTACCAGGATCTTGTCAGGCTGAATTGAAATCAGCAATGACAAAAACAGAAAAGAATAAAACGATCAACCTAGCCCTAGCACTGAACTACAGTTCAAGATGGGAAATGACAAATGCTTTAAAGCAGATCTCAAGGAAAGTTTCCTCCGGAGAAATCAAAGAAGCAGAGATAAATGATCAAATGATCAGTGATCACCTTACTACTAAAGGTATTCCTGATCCGGAATTGATCATTCGCACAAGCGGGGAACATCGTTTGAGCAATTTTTTACTTTGGCAGGCTGCCTACTCTGAATTTTACTTTTGTGATGTTTTGTGGCCTGACTTTAAACGAGAGGATCTTTTTAAAGCTGTGTTGGATTATCAATCAAGAGAACGCCGATTTGGAATGGTGTCCGAACAGTTAACATGAAGATGATAAGAATGAGATATTTAACGATTATAATCCTGTCGATTTTCACAATCACCCAATCCTGGAGTCAAGAAGTAACTGTGATTGGAGGGATGGATATTGACTACCGAAATCCGAAGCAATATGAATTAGGACAGATCAGAGTAGAAGGTGCAGACAACTATGATCATCAGGCAATCAAGCTGATTGCAGGTCTTCGCCCGGGAATGACGATCTATATTCCAGGTGAAGAAATATCGAAGGCAATTAAGAATTTATGGGATGAAGGATTGTTCTCTGATGTAGAGATCGTTGCTGATAAAGAGATTGGCGGTATTATTTACTTGACCATCAAATTGGCCCCAAGACCAAAACTTTCAAGATTCAGATTCGTCGGTGTAAACAAAAGAGACGCCGATAAGATCAGGGAAGAGATCACCCTCTACTCTGGAAAAACGATCACAGAGAATTTGGTTTTTCAAACGGAGAGTAAAATCAAAGGTTATTTCAGAGAAAAAGGGTACTACAATGTGAATATCAACATTGACAGAAAAATTGATTCTTTGATCAATGACTCAGAATTGTTTGTGATCAAGGTAGACAAAGGTGAAAAGGTAGGTATCAAAAAGATAGCCATTGAAGGTAATTCAGAAGTGCCCGATTGGAAATTGAAAATGGCTATGAAAGATACCAAACAAAAAGCGCTTTGGAGAATCTTTAAAAGATCAAAGTTCACGAAGTCAACGTATGAAAAAGACAAACTTGCACTTCTGAACAAGCTTAATGCTGTTGGTTTGAGGGATGCATCAATTTCATTTGACACTGTTTACATGAAAGATGCTAAAAACCTAATGGTCAACATTAATGTTGATGAAGGTAAAAAGTACTATTTCGGAGACATCGAGTGGATTGGAAATTCAAAATTCAGATCTTCATATCTAGATACTGTTTTGGGGGTAAAGAAAGGTGATGTCTATAATAAAGAATTACTTGAAAAGCGATTGTTCATGAGTCAGGATGGAAGAGACATTTCATCCCTCTACATGGATCGCGGTTATTTGTTCTTCCAGGTCATTCCTGTTGAAACCAACGTGTCAGATAATTACATCAATTATCAGATGAGGATCATTGAAGGAAAAGAAGCGCGTGTGAAACGAATCTTTATTACTGGTAATACAAAGACGAACGATTATGTGATCCGTAGAGAGATCAGAACCAAGCCAGGAGATCTTTTCAATAGAAATGATATTATACGTACTCAAAGAGAACTTGCTCAGCTGGGTTATTTCAACGAACAGGCATTTCAGGTCAACCCAATGCCAAACCCTGCGGATGGAACAGTGGATATTGAATATGTTGTAGAGGAAAAATCTTCAGATCAGATCGAGTTGTCAGGAGGTTATGGAGGATCCGGAATTCAGGGGCAATCAGGAAGGATCATCGGTACGCTTGGTTTGACGTTTAACAACTTCTCGACTCGTAATTTCTTCAAGAAAGGTGCTTGGACGCCGCTTCCTGGAGGTGATGGACAGCGTTTATCGATTAGAGCCCAAACAAATGGACGATTTTATCAGGGATATAACTTTTCATTTACAGAACCATGGTTAGGAGGTAAAAAACCAAATTCCTTAACCTATTGGATGAGCCATACTGCCCTAGGAAATGGATATCTGCCTTCAAATGATCTGTATACAGGGATTGCGATCACTGGTACTGGAGTGGGGTTAGGTAGAAGAAAAAAATGGCCAGATGATTACTTTACGGCGTATTACGAATTGAGCTATCAGTACTATGATGTGGTTGATGATATGCGTTTCGGGATCTTCAGTAATGGTTATGCAAATGACATCGCTCTGAAGTACTCCTTATCAAGAAATTCGATCAATCAACCGATCTATCCGCAGTCAGGTTCAAATATCTCTTTCATGGCGAAGACGTCTATTCCATATTCTGTTTTTGATGGAGTGGAAGATTATTCGACTCAAAGCCCTCAAGAGAGATACAAATTCCTGGAGTACTATAAATTGAAACTTACAGGTGAATGGTTCTTGCCGCTTACTTCTGATAAGAAACTGGTCTTGATGCCTCGATTTGGGTTTGCATTCCTTGGTGCCTATTCAGCATCTAAAGGGATTACTCCTTTCGAAAGATATTCAATGGGTGGTAGTGGTCTAACTGGAGTAAATCAGCTTGGAGGAAGAGAGATTATCGCATTGAGAGGTTATGAAGACAATACAATTTCTTCTCCTTCAGGAGATCCCCTTGTTGCGAAGTATACGCTTGAGTTAAGATATCCGATCTCATTGAATCCTTCTGCAACTTTTTACACCCTTTTATTTGCTGAAGCAGGAAATACTTTCCCTTCTTTCAAACAGTTTAATCCTTTTAATGTCAAAAGAACTGCAGGTGCTGGTATCCGAGTTTTCTTACCAATGTTTGGTATGCTTGGTCTTGACTATGGTTTTGGGTTTGACAAACTTGATTACTGGTCGTCAGGATTTGGAGGTGTTTCAGACCAGGAGATCAGCAATAAAGGATATTATGGAAAATTGACCTTTACAATCGGTATGAACCTTGGGGAATTGTAACTCAGAATGCAATAAAATGCCTAATTTGGTCGTTCCGCAACTGTCTATAAGTTTAAGGAAATAATATCAATATGAAAAAATACTTCTATATTCTGATGTTTATCTTTGGCACGTCGTTTGCCTTTGGTCAAAAGTACGCATACATCGATTCTGATTTCATTTTGGCAAACGTGCCAGAATATGCTGAGTCGAAAGAAAAACTTGATAAGCTGGCTCAGCGATGGACAGAAGAAATCGACCAACGTTATGACGTACTTCGTCAGAAAAAGGACAATTTCGCTAGAGAAGAAGTTCTATTACCTGAAGAGGAAAAAGTAAAACGAAAGGAAGAGATCGAAAAATTGGAAACTGAAGCGATGCAAATGCAAAAACTTCGTTTTGGAGTAAATGGTGATTACTTCCAGAAAAGGCAGGAGCTTATCAAACCTATTCAGGACAGAGTATATGATGCGATGCAAAAAGTAGCGTCGAAACGGAATTATACTTTTGTCTTCGATAAAGCAAATCAGAGTAATCTGGTGTATGCAGACAGTAAGTATGATATAAGTGATGAGGTCTTGAAAGAGATGGGAGTCACAGTAAAGTAGTAATTAATTAAAGTAAAATGAGAAAGTTAGTCTTAGCGTTTTTAGTAGTTCTTGGTTCAACTGCAGTAATGGCACAATCAAAAGTTGGGCACGTGAATTCACAAAAATTGTTGGATACATTGCCTTCGAGAAAAGTTGCAATTGAAAAGTTGAAGGAGTTTGAGATGTCAGGAGTGAAAGAACTTCAGGAAATGGAGGCAGATTTTAATGCTGCGCTATCGAAATATGAGCAGAACAGAGCGAACATGTCGCCTGTAATCCAGAAGATCGAAGAAGAAAAGCTGATGAAAAAAAATCAGGCAATTCAGGAAAGAGAGCAGTCTTTGACTCAGGAGATGCAGATCTACAGCCAGGAATTGAATAAGCCAATCCTTGACCGAGTTCAGAAGTCGGTTGAATTGGTAGCAGACCGCAAAAAACTGAATTATGTGATCGACGAATCAGTAACCCTATATTTCAAAGGTGGAACTGACATTACACAAGAAGTGTTGGTTGAGCTTTTAAGAATGGATGCTGAATCGATGAAGTAATCGAAAAGAATTTTATGTAAGGGCGACTGAAAGGTCGCCCTTTTTTTTAGCTTTGAAGTATGGGACCAATTGGCGTTTTTGATTCTGGTTACGGAGGATTAACAATACTTCAGGATTTACGAAATAAGTTGCCTGAGTACGATTATCTCTACCTGGGAGACAATGCCAGGGCTCCTTATGGAACAAGGTCCTTTGACGTAGTGTATGAATTCACTTATGAAGCGGTTCGTGAGTTGTTTGATAGAGGCTGTCATCTTGTGATTTTGGCTTGTAATACGGCCTCAGCAAAGGCGCTTCGAACTGTTCAGCAGAAAGATCTTCCAACTCTAGCACCGAATAAACGTGTACTTGGAGTAATAAGACCAAGCGCAGAGGTGATCGGGTCGATCACCAAATCAGGCCACGTTGGTGTTTTAGCAACTGAGGGAACGGTTCGATCAAACTCCTATTTTCTTGAACTGCAAAAATTGAGTCCTGAAACAACCATTGAACAACACGCATGTCCAATGTGGGTTCCGTTGATAGAAAATGACAGACATACGTCAGAAGCAGGAAAGATGTTTATCAAAGAAGACCTTGATCAATTATTGGCCAAAGATCCTCGGATTGACACAATTCTACTGGGATGTACTCATTATCCGATTTTGAAAGAATTCATTGAATCGTATGTTCCTGATACTATTCAGGTCGTAAGCCAGGGCGCCATTGTTGCCGAAAGTCTTGCAGATTATTTAATGAGACATCCTGAAATAGAGCGCAATTGTTCAAAGAATTCGAATGTTGATTTTCTGACTTCAGAGAATGTCGAAATATTTAATAGAAAGGCGACACAATTTTTTGATAGCCCGGTTCATGCCAATAATGTTAATCTTGGATTAAAGTTTAAATAAATTTCCCTTTTCTTTTTGTCTGTTTTTGGTGTTTTGATTACCTTGTACATCGCTAAAAACTTATGAAAAATCTACCCTTACTCATCTTTCTCACAGTATATTCCTTTTTGACGTATAGTCAGACATTGATCATGAATGAGGTTTCTCAGGGTGTGACCGGGAATATGGAATATGTTGAATTCGTCGTTGTTGATAATACAGCTACCTATGATTGTGCAAGTGGCCAACCTCCAACAATAGATATTAGAGGTTGGATCTTTGATGACAATAGTGGTTATCATGGCGCTGGGGGTATTGCTGCTGGATGTATTCGATTTTCATTTGATCCACTCTGGTCTGCCGTTCCGATGGGTACAATCATTTTAATCTATAATGATGGGACGCCTGATCCTTCAATTCCTGCTACTGATATTTCTTTAGCGGATGGCAATTGTACCATTGTTGCTCCGATTTCTGACGTTAACTTGTTTGAAAGTAATTCGACCACACCAGGAGCTGTCGCTTGTTCTTACCCAGCTGCGGGATGGACTCCAGGGGGAAACTGGAGTAATGTGCTACTGGCTAACACAGGAGACTGCGCAAGGATTGTTAACCTTGCTGGATGCGAAGTGTTCTCGGTATGTTATTCCAGTTGTAATGTGAACACTTTGATCTATTTTGCGAACGGTGCAGAAGGCGGTGCAGACCACCGAAATACGGTTTACTATTTTACCGATGGTGATCCAAATACTCAGGTGAACTGGTCGATAGGTTGTACAGACAATGAGCTCGTTTTGGATGCGAATCAGTGCGGATCCAATGAACAAACGCCTGGAGCACCTAACAATGCCCTCAATGCGGCATTTATTGCGCAATTCAATAATGGATGTACTCCAATTCCTCCTTTGGTGGCCAATGCCATGATAGATAACCATGAGATTTGCGGTTGTGATGGATCCGCCACAGTAACTCCGTCAGGATCAATTCCAGGATACACTTACGAGTGGTTTGATGCTTCAATGACACCAATAGGTCAAACGGGTATTACTGCAACCAGTCTTTGTGCAGGTAATTATTATGTAGAAATAACATCATCCATTGGTTGTCAAGAAATTGCATCTGTTACAGTTAATCCTGGATCAGGAATTCCTTCTGTCACTTCTGTTAATGGGGGTGCTTCTTATTGTTCTAGTGACCCTATATCAAATATTACGGCCACAGTCACGGGTACGGGTCCATGGGATGTGACCTATACAATAGATGGTGGTTCAACCCAGACAGCGAGCGGAGCGCCTTCTCCGATCATTTTGGGCAATACACCTGGAGTTTATGTTGTGACGGGAGTGACTGATGCGAATTGTTCGAATACAGCATCGGGGACCCAGACGATTACTATATTGCCGGATAACACAATAACACCTGCATCATCAAATCCTATAGGCTGTATCAATACTGCAATTCCTAATGTGACGTTCACTACAACGGGAGCTACAGGTATCGGTGCGGCGACAGGATTACCTGCTGGAGTTACAGCGAGCTTTGTAGGAAACACGATCACCGTGAGTGGAACGCCTACTGCGTCAGGAACTTTTAATTATTCGATACCTCTAACTGGAGGATGTGGAACAGTTACTGCTACAGGAACGATCACTGTTAATGCACAGAATACGATCGCAGCTGGTACAAGCCCGACACTTTGTATCAATACTGCTATGACTGCTATCACTTTAGCAACAACAGGTGCCACAGGT
>CALCCB010000064.1 GCA_937899625.1 uncultured Bacteroidota bacterium | reverse complement strand
TAGGAGGCTATACTCCATTAAACAAAGTGTACGCATTCGATCCTACGCCCAAAGATTTTTCACCCGCTGAAGCATCCTATGTGCTTGGTGGTCAGGCGAATTTGTGGACGGAGTATATTCCTGATTTTTCTCATTTGGAATACATGACTTACCCTCGGGCAATTGCTCTCTCACAAGCTCTTTGGTGTACGAAAAAGCCTTCATATGAATTTTTCAAAGAAGTATTGATCAACTATCATTTGCCTTTTTTAAAAACAAAGGGAGTAAATTATTCGGAAGCTTTGTTCTACCCAGTCATGCAGATCTTTGAAGCTGAGAATGGTCTAAAAATTCATTTTAAAGGAGAGAGAGAATACAGATATGATCTCTATGTAACGACGACTGATCCTGCGAAAGCGCTAAAAGGAGGCATGGTCGTTGAAAAGAAGGATACTCTTTACTTTGAGCGACTGAAAGGTTCGGATATTCACGAATACACATTTAAGTTATCTAGTGATCTATTAACGCAGCCAATTATCTACCATTGGTCCAATCATTCGATGATCGGAATAAAACCATTTCAACAAACTACTCCAAGTACTCAATATCCGGGAAATGAAATCTCTCTTACGGATGGTGTTTTTGGAGCAGAGCCATGGAAAGGATATGAATGGGTAGGGTATATACAATCAGAACCATTGATCTATGTATACGACCTTGGAACGAAGTCCGTGGTTGAAAAAGTCCAAATAAGCGCCCTTGAGGATGAAGGTTCTTGGATTCATCTTCCACAGAATTTCTCGGTTGAGGTCTCGAAAAATAATAAGAAATGGAAACCAGTAAAAACGACCTCTTCTGTGTTTTCAAAATCTTCTGGAAAAGCTGGTTTTATTTCGGAATTATTTATGAACGTTAAAAAGGTTCGTTATGTTAAGATTGTCGTTCAACCGAAAGAGAGAATTGAGGGTGGTAAACCGGGTGCTAACAATATTCCATGGACGTTTCTGGATGAAATTCGTATTATTCATCGATTATGAAGTTTGAATTGTGTGCTGCATCCGTTGAAGCAATAGATATTGCAACAGATTTGAATTTCGATAGGATAGAACTATGCCAGAGTCTTGAGCAAGGTGGATTAACAGCTTCCAACGGATTGATTAGATATGCTCTTGACAAAGAAATTGAGACTCACGTTCTTATTCGACCTAGGGCCGGAGGTTTCTCTTATTCGGCAGAAGAGAAAAAGATTATTATCGCCGATGTTGAGGAGTGTAGAAGGTTAGGGGTGAAAGGGGTTGTAATTGGTGGATTAACAGAATTTGGTGAGATCGACAAGGAATTACTTCAAATGATCAAAGGATCTGCTGGAGATCTTAAAGTTACGTTCCATCGCGCTTTTGATGATTCACTAGAATGGAAAAGATCCATCGATATATTGATAGAATGTGGTATAGATCGAGTGTTGACGTCTGGTATGGCGAGTTCTGTTGAGATCGGAATGCCTGCACTGAAACAATTGAATTCCTATTCCAATGGACGTATTGAGATCATGGCAGGCGGTGGAGTGAACTCATCCAATATTAAAAAGATCTTCGATGAGATCAAGCCCGATGCTATTCATTTTTCTGGTACCGTGAAGAGTGTTCTTGATGAAGAGTCTTTATTTTCAGAATCACTTCTAAAAGTGGATCGTAACAAAATACTTAGAATTTTAGATCAGGTTAAACTGTAATTTCTGGATCTTCATTGCGTTCTATCATTATGAACAGAGCATTTTTTCTTTTAACCTTTCTGATAACTTCCTATGCATTTTCTCAATGTGATTCTGTGAATGTACTGAATGAGAAGATCGTTTCTTTGGCAGTGCAAAAAGAGGGTAAAAAAGTTTTGAGAGGTGAGTGTTGGGATCTTGCAAAGTACGTGTTGGATGAAAATAACTGTAAATGGGATGGTCTATATAATTATGGAGAGGAGCTTTCAAAGAGCGCTTGTGTGATGCCTGGTGACATTATCCAGTTTAAGAATGTTAAACTGAAGTACGAAAGAAACGGACAAACCTTCAACGAAGTTATGACTCATCATACCGCGATCATTTCTCAGGTTAATGGAGAAGGAGATTATATAATATTACATCAGAACACTGGACAGTTCGGTAGAAAGGTCGGAAGATCCATTTTTAGAACAAGTGAAATGATCAAAGGAAGTATAAAAATTTATCGACCTGTTTCAAATTAGATCCTGTCTAACGTATACTGGATCATTTCGAGCATTTCATCATGATACCCTTCTGAAAAGTGCATTAATGGTCTGTTCGCAATTCCAAGACAAATCGTTGTTGCTTTATGTCCAAGCGCATGAGAGAGCGCAAATAAGGCTGAGCTCTCCATTTCAAAATTGGTTATTCTTAGCTCATCACTTTTAAAAGCTGTTAATTGCTCATTTAGTCCCTCTGTTTTCGTCTTGAGTCTTAATTGCCTTCCTTGAGGTCCATAGAATCCCGAAGACGTAATGGTTATTCCTTTATGGACTTTATGTGAATTTAACTTTTCTGTTAGATCGAAAGAAGACTCGACCAAATAGGGGATAATTGATTTAGGAAATTCAATTGCAGAGGTGATCTCCTTTAATAAGCTTGAATTCTGTGACAAATCGATATCGTAGAAATAAGCAATATTGTCAAGTCCCAAGGCGTGGGATGACAATATATACGAATGCAATGGAATATCCTCCTGTAGAATTCCACACGTTCCAATTCGAATAAACTCAGCGCATTGTTTTTGTGCTTTCTCGGTCCTTGTATCAAGATCGATGTTTAATAGGGCATCTATTTCATTGATCGTGATATCTATATTGTCAGTGCCAATTCCAGTAGATATTACAGAGATTCTTTTTGATTTATAAATTCCTGTATGACAATTGAATTCTCTGTGTTGAGAACGATGAGTAATCTCATCAAAGAAAGAACTGACCAAACCTACTCTTTCCTGATCACCAACTAAAATAATCTTGTTTGAAAGGTTCTCTGGTTTTAGACCTAAATGATATACTTCATTCGAGCTGTTCAGTACCAGTTCAGATTTTGGGAAATACTTCATGTGGTAAAAATAAAAAATGCCGCGTAAAACACGGCATTTCTATTGGGGTTTAGGGAATTAGTTTCCGGTAACGCTTCCAAATACTTTTTGTAGTAAATCAGAAACTCTTGCCATAGGATCTTTTCGAATTTTGTTTTCTTCCTTTTCGACCATGATAAACAAACCTGAAATAGCTCTTTCAGTGACATATTTGTTCAAGTCAGGATTCAATTTTTCACCTCCGGTAATAGTCATTGCGTTGTTATACTTTGTAATGATAGGGTTCCAGTATTCCGTGAGTTTTACTTTCGAGATAGCAGCTTCAACTTTTGGAGCGAAGGCCTCTACTAATTTACTTGTCGTATTATCCTTTAAAAACTTTGTTGCGGCACCATCACCTCCATTAAGTATCGAGAATCCATCAGAGATGGACATATTCTTTATTGCATCGCCAAAAATTGGAAGAGCTTCTTTCGTTGCTTCTTCTGCTGCGCGATTCAAGGTAACTTCAAACTTTTCTACTTGGCTGTCAAGCCCCCAATCCATTGCTTTTTGTCTTACTTTGATTGCATCTTCAGGGAAAGGAAGTTTGATTTCGCTATTTTTCCAGAATCCGTCAGTAACAGAAGTTAGATCAACTGAGTTTTTAATTCCAACACTGAGTGCTTCTTTTAAACCGGAAATAACTTCGTCATTCGTTAATGAGGGTTTTGTATTAGTAGGTGTTGTAAGAACTGTTTGTGCAGCCTGGTCAAGCACATCACAAGCAACTAGTCCAAGAGCAGCAAATGTAAGAACAGGTATGATTATCGTCTTTTTCATTTTAATTTGATTTTGTCAAACTTACTATTTTCTTATTAAGGTCAAAAATAGTACCAAAGAAAAAAGGAGGCCGTAGCCTCCTTTTTTTATCTCAAGACATTTATATGTCCTTTAAATTCGGATTTATCATCCTTGTAAGGGTCTTTTACTGTAGCTTTCCAATTATAAGTCCCCTGAGGAACAATTTCTCCATTATAGGTGCCATCCCATTTTGCATATGGATTGTGTGTTTCCCAGATAATCTCTCCCCATCTGTTGAAAATATATAACTCGAAGTCATAAATATCAATTCCTGAAACAAAAAACTCCCAGCTCTGGTTATATTCATCGTCATCTGGTGTAAATGCATTCGGCGCATAGAATAAAATCGCAGGAACGATATTCATAAGATATGTAACAGTATCTGTGCAGCCATATTCCGTTGTTACAATTAAAGTAACAGGGTACGTACCTGGTTCACCCTCAGGGAAAAAGAATGACGGGTTTTCAGAATAACTGTAAGTTGGTGTTGAACCAGGGCTAAACCATTCCCATTGAATGACATCAAAGGTTGAACGATCCTGCATCTGAATGGCAGTTTCAAAAACTGTTGCAGGATTTGCAGAAAAAGTAAAGTCAGCGACTGGCAGAGGAAGTGCTTCAACAATATTTTGCTGTGAACTTGTGTATACACATCCATAGATAGATGTTACGGTAAGTTCTAGCGAATAATAGTTTGGAACATCAAATACAATACTTACAGGATCCTGACCATTATTCAAGAAAGCAGAACCATCTGAGAATTCCCAAAGCGTCGTTGCAATTTCTGACCCATTTTCCGAATCGTTTGTAAATATAAAATCAGCAGGGATACAGTCTTCAGGTCTGTCAGGCACGGCACTCGGCACGATAGGAGTAGGGAAGTAGATCAAATTACATTCTTGTGTTGTTGGTGACCCACAAGCCTCGGACATTATGACACAATATGTTGTATTCGTATTAACAGGGTCAACTGTAATTGAATTGCCTGTACCGATAGTTTGTTCATTTTCAGACCAAGTAAAAGTGTAAGGACTTGAACCGCCTGTTCCTTGAACTTCAAGTAAAATATCATCCTCCGGACAGATTTGAGTATCTGGCGTCAGGAATGTAATTGATAAAGGATTAGGTTCTGCAAGAGTTCCGTCAACAGTAATTACACACCCGTTTGCATCCGTGATAGTCAAAGTATGATCTCCTACATAAAGATCGTTCGCAATATTGGCAGTTGAAGAGGAGTTATTCCAATTGTATGAGTAAGGAGAAGTACCCTGAGTAACACCAATTTCGATCATTCCATCATTTCCTGAGTTGCATGCAACATCCGTTTGATCTAATATGGTACCTATCATTCCGGGGATTTCTGAAACTGTAAGATTAACAGTTCCAACGCATCCTACGGTGGAGTTTATAGTACAGATATAATTTCCTGCTGCAAGACCTGTTGCTGTTTGAGTAGTTTGATTGTTAGGGTCATCCCAAGAATAGGTGATCGTTCCCAATGGAGGAATCATTTCTGCAAACGCAGTTCCATCTGCTCCTCCAGGGCAACTAACAACAGTTGTAGAACCAGAAAAAGAAGCAGGTGTATCACCAACAGTAACTGACGCCGTTGAAGGACAACCGTTCCCATCAACCATACTCACAGTGTATGTGCCCGCAGATACATTATTGACTGTTTGGCTGCTTGATGCCAATGATGGCCAACTATAGGTAAAAGGGGGAATACCCGTCGTGGGATTTGCTGTAACAGTTCCAATTCCACTGCTACAAATGTCAGGTGTCGAAGTTGCGGAAACAGCCGAATTTACGCGAGTGAGCCAAGTTGTATCTTGGGTGATGGATCCAATATTTGCACCGCAAGCCGTTCCTGTTACAAAATATCCAGTCGTACCCGGAGGGACAGTTGTTACATTCAATACTCCATTATTGTATGGAAATGTTTGACCTAAAGTATTACCCCATGCCATGTTGGTTCCAGGGGAAGAAACAAGTATATATGGAACTGTCGCAATAGTATAGGCCATCGTGTTGTTTGGAGCAGTAGGCGTATATCTTTTACCATCCTGATTAGTGAACCACTGTTGGTTGTTTCTTCCAGGCGTAAAATGACCTATAATAGGAGTTCCTGTGTTTTCAGTTGCTTGCACGGCTAACCCACCATTCCAACTGTTACAATTTGGTTTGTCACCAATATGATATTCTACAATATTTGATGTTTCATAAAGGATGATTCCGAAATAAGCACAACCTCCACACGAGAACATTGGGATTTCCTTGTAAAGAGCGACAAACTTTCTGTTGGGCGCTGTACCTATCGTTTGATATTGAACCTGGCCGCCTACGCCTGGATTGATATCCATATAGCAACCCATAGTTGCGTTACGGTAGTCCGCAAATGGACCGGGAACAGTGCCAGCGCCTCCAAGTGCCCATGCACAATAACCATTCGCTTTGGCCAAATCAAAAGATAACAGTCCATTTGATCCGATCACCAATTGATTGTAATTATTACCGTAAAAGTTGAATGTGAAGCCAATATTGATCACACCTGAGTAATTGTCATCCCAAAGAGTAACATTGGTAGGGGCGTTGAGGTAAATTCCGGCACCTCCACCTGAACCTCCTGATCCACAGTTATTTATTGTGACAGATTGGCCTTGACATACAGTGGCATCTTCTCCCAGACACAGGGTTACCGGAGGCAAAGCTTGTGCAGAAAGGATCAATGATGTGAAAACAAAAAACTGCGTAAAAAATATTTTTTTCATAAGTAACTTCTAAGTCTTGTTTCCTTAACGAATAAATTGATGTCAAGGTTGCCTGTAATTAAAACAAATTTACATCAAGAAATTCAAGAATTGAAAGAAAACGTTTTACATTGAATAAATATGCCATCTCCGCGAATATTTAGGGATTTTAAACATATTTTACAAAAAACATTCAGAGGTTTAAAAAATATATACATTTGTCGCGTTGATAAAAATACAAACGTATGTCTACTAAATACCAAGCTGAGATTGATGCTTTCATGGATCGTGTGAAAGCGAAAAATGGACATGAGCCTGAATTTTTGCAGGCTGTTCATGAAGTTGCGGAGGCTGTAATTCCGTTAATTGAAGAAACTCCGAAATATAAGGAAGCAAAAATCCTTGACCGAATTGTTGAGCCAGAAAGAACCATCATTTTCCGAGTTCCTTGGTTGGATGATAACGGAAAGGTGCAGGTGAACAGAGGATATAGAGTTGAATTCAACTCTGCTATTGGACCATACAAAGGAGGATTAAGATTCCACCCTTCAGTGAATCTTTCGATCCTGAAATTCTTGGGATTCGAGCAAATCTTTAAAAACTCATTGACAACCCTTCCAATGGGAGGAGGTAAAGGAGGTTCAGATTTTGATCCAAAAGGAAAATCAGATAACGAAGTAATGAAGTTTTGTCAGTCCTTTATGACTGAACTTTCTCGTCATATTGGCGCTGATACTGACGTTCCTGCTGGAGATATCGGTGTTGGTGGTCGTGAAATCGGTTATATGTTTGGTCAATACAAAAGAATTAGAAACGAATTCACTGGAGTTCTTACTGGAAAGGCAAGAAACTGGGGTGGTTCATTGATCCGCCCTGAAGCAACTGGATACGGAACAGTTTATTTCGCTAAAGAAATGCTTTCTGTGAAAGGTGATTCCTTCGCTGGAAAGATCGTTACAGTTTCAGGTTCTGGAAACGTTGCTCAGTATGCTTGTGAAAAGGCTACACAATTGGGCGCTAAGGTTGTTACCCTTTCAGATTCGGAAGGATATATCTATGATGAAGCGGGCATCGACGCAGAGAAGCTTGCCTTCGTTATGGATCTAAAGAATGTGAAAAGAGGTCGTATCTCAGAATTTACTGCGAAATATCCATCAGCGAAATTCGTTGCTGGTAAGCGTCCTTGGGAAGTTCAGTGTGATATCGCTCTTCCATGTGCCACACAGAACGAATTGAATGGTGATGAGGCGAAAGTTCTTGTTTCGAATGGTGTAAAGTGTGTTGCAGAAGGAGCGAACATGCCATCAACACCTGAAGCAATTGAAGTTTTTCAGGCTTCAAGAGTACTTTTCTCTCCGGGAAAAGCATCTAACGCTGGTGGTGTGGCAACTTCAGGATTGGAAATGTCACAAAACTCACTGCGTCTTTCTTGGTCATCTGAAGAAGTTGATCAAAGATTACATGGCATTATGGTTTCTATCCACGAGGCTTGCGTTAAATACGGAAAGCGTGAAGATGGAACAATTGACTATGTAAAGGGTGCAAATGTTGCAGGGTTTGTTAAGGTTGCTGATTCAATGATCGATCAGGGATTGGTTTAATAAACTTCTTACAAATATTGAAGCCTGTCTTTGGACAGGCTTTTTTTTTAACATTTCCCTTTCAGAATGGTGAATTACTTAGTTTTGTACTTTAAATTATTACAATGGAAGTTTTAGAAAAACGACATATTGAATTCGATCGAGCAGGATTTGAGAATGAAGAATTACTGAAGATCTATGAGACTCTTTTGAGACCACGTCTGATCGAAGAAAAGATGTTGATCCTACTCCGTCAGGGAAAGATCACAAAATGGTTTTCGGGATGGGGACAAGAAGCGATTTCAGTTGGATGCGCTTTTGCGATGGATCGAGATGAGTATATTCTTCCTATGCATCGTAATTTGGGAGTATTCACAACGAGAGATATTCCTTTAGAAAGATTATTTGCCCAATTCCAGGGGAAAATGTCCGGTTTTACAAAAGGAAGAGATCGTTCATTCCATTTTGGAACCCAAGAACATAAGATTGTAGGTATGATCTCTCATCTTGGACCACAGTTAGGAATAGCTGATGGGATAGCGCTTTCTTCAGTCCTTAAGGATCAAAAGAAATCTACAATAGTATTTACCGGCGATGGTGGAGCTTCTGAGGGAGACTTTCATGAGGCTTTAAATGTTGCTGCTGTATGGGATTTACCTGTGATCTTTGCTATTGAAAATAACAGATGGGGACTTTCAACTCCTTCCTCAGAACAATTCAGATGTAAGCAATTTATTGATAAAGGAATTGGTTATGGAATGAATGCGATTCAGGTTAATGGAAACAACATTCTTGATGTAATTCGCACGGTTAGAAAGATCAATGACGAAATTAGGAAAGATCCAAAGCCATATATTCTTGAGCTCATGACCTTTAGAATGAGAGGGCATGAAGAAGCTTCCGGAACCAAATATTATCCTGAGGGACTTCAAGATGAATGGTCAAAGCAGGATCCAGTAATGAACTTTGAGTTTTTCCTGAAGGAAGAGGGAATACTGACTGACGAAAATGAGGCTGCTTTGAAAAAGCAGATCAAAGAAGAAATTCAGAAAGGTTTCGATACTGCCCAAGCGGAGCCTGCAGCTGAAGCTTCTTTGGAAAGAGAATTGGCTGACATGTATGCTCCGTTTGAGCAGACTGTTGTTACAGCTCAAGGTGAAACTTCTGAAAAAAGATTTATTGATGCTGTTCAGGATGGATTGAAACAATCCATGGAGAAATATCCGAATCTTGTATTAATGGGACAGGATATTGCTGAATATGGCGGGGCATTCAAAGTTACTGAAGGATTTGTTGATCTTTTTGGGAAAGGTAGAGTTCGTAACACGCCACTTTGTGAGTCAGCAATTGTTGGAGCAGGATTAGGCCTCTCAATTTCAGGAATGAAGGCGGTTGTTGAAATGCAATTTGCTGACTTTGTTACGTGTGGTTTTAATCAAATTGTGAATAATCTGGCTAAGATCCATTGGAGATGGGGACAAAATGCAGATGTCGTTGTTCGAATGCCAACTGGAGCTGGAACAGCTGCTGGGCCATATCATTCACAAAGCAATGAAGCATGGTTTGTCCATACCCCTGGTTTGAAGGTTGTTTATCCAAGCACACCATATGATGCTAAAGGTTTGATCAATGCCGCTATCGAGGATCCAAATCCAGTGATGGTTTTTGAGCATAAGTATTTGTATAGAAGTATCAAGGAGGAAATTCCTGACGACTACTACACTGTAGAGATCGGAAAGGCAAGAACGGTGAATAGTGGTACTGATCTTACGGTAATTACTTATGGTCTGGGAGTATTGTGGGCCGAAGAGGTCTCTGCAGAAAATCCTGAGATCTCATTTGAGATTCTTGATCTGAGAACTTTGCTTCCGTTGGATGTGGAGGCTATTTATAGTGCTGTTAGAAAAACAGGAAGAGTAATCGTTTTGCATGAAGACTGTATGACAGGTGGAATTGGTGGAGAAGTTGCTGCTTTAATCACTGAGAATTGTTTCGCTGACCTGGATGCACCTGTGAAACGAATAGCTTCTTTGGATACTGCTGTGCCATTTGCTGTGCCACTGGAAGCGCAGTTCCTTCCTAAAGAAAGATTTAAAAATGCCGTTAAAGAAATAATGGGATATTAAGAACAAAAAAAGAGGGAGCAATTTTGCTCCCTCTTTTTTTGTTTATTCATTTTAGTCCTTGATGACTGAGTATCCAGGGTATTTCTTTGAATCAAAAACAAACTTTGAATCTTCGATTGCGGTATTTCCGTCAAACTTGTTGACTGTATAGGTCATTGTTGTACCATCCTTAGTTTTAAGAACTGCCTTTTTCAATTCATTCGATGATTTCGAGATATATAATGTGATAGTGTGGTATTCAACTTTCGCCGGGTTTTTTGGATACAAGTTAATTACGTGAACTGCCTCATTGTTCAATTTGTCTTCACGATCGTACTTGTTCTTAAATCCAGTTTCCCAAATCGTCATTAATTTTTTTGGATTAATTGACTCTTCATCTGCTTCAGCAGCATCAGTTTCGTAAACCGTTTTTTCTTCCTTAACAATTGTCCAGGTTTTGGTTCCATTCGAAATAATAGTGTTCTCTCCATAGGTAGCACAGAATTTATCACCTTTCACCCAACCTTTACCTGTTTCAGTTTCATTCGTTCCTGTTGCTGCATTTTTGATAGTCGCGGAAAACTCGATGTAAAACGTTTTATAGCCTTTCATTTTTGTGGACAACTTATCAAGGATACCTTGAGATTTAGTATCCTGTGCAAAAGTTGAAAAGGCGTAAAGAGCAATTATTGTAAGTACGTATCTCATTTGTTTAATTTTCGGTGCAAATATCAGAAATTGTGCCAAAGGAAAAAAATTAACGATCAAGAATAGAGAGAATTCCTTTGAACGTTTCTATATGAATATCGTGACCACCCTGAAAATCAATAGTATTAAAGCCAAAAGAGCGATATAACGTTCTAACTTTCTCGGCATCTTCATTTATATAGTATTGATCTTCATTTCCTAAAACGAAGTAATTATCAGCATTATCCTTTTGAATTAAGTTTTCGTCAATGTCGGGTGGGAACACTGTTGCCCACATGATCAAGTTCTTGACATTCTGGTTGTTCTTTGAATAAAACCACCTGGCAGCTGTTGCCCCTCCTTGAGAAAAACCCAGTAAGATTATTTTTTTTGAAGGGTGAGTGTCTTGAATGTGCTCAATGATCTTATCTAAGAAAAGGATGTTATCACTGATATCGTCCTCTCTTTCTGTCTTTGTCATCCACGAGGCACCAACTCTTCCTTCGGTTCCATTAAGATAGAAACGATGCAAACCTTCCGGAGCGATGAAGAGGGAATCATTATAAAGAGAACTAAATTTTCGAATAAAAAACTCAGCCGATTGTCCGTATCCATGTAAGGCAATCACAACGATATTACTTCCCTCGTTTCCTTCTTTGAAGATACGAGCCGTTTTATTTACGACGATCTTTTCTTTCATTGGCAACAAAAATAGAAATAGATTGTATTTTTGAGTATGCGAAAATTACTGGCATCTGTTCTTCTGGTAATTGTTCTCTGGCAATTGTTAGGGTTTGCTGGATATTTTGAATTCTCAAGATATCAGATCCGTAAAGAGATCAAAACACTTCTAAAAAATGGTGTAGACAAAAAAGATCTGATCTTTTTTACCTTGTCGTCTACCGAATATGCCTCTCTGAAATGGGTGAAAAAGAATGAATTCGTATATGGTGATCATTTTTATGATGTAGTGCGGGAAGAAAAAGGTAAGGGGATTTACTCTTTACAGTGTATTTCGGATGATATGGAGACGGTATTATTTGCAAAACTCGATCAGACAGTTTCAATGAATCAAACTCAGAAGAATAGTAGTGTGATCATTAATTGGTTTGAATTATTGATTTCGCCGTATTTTCCTGTGAACGAGTTGTCTCTGCACTTGAATGATTTTTCAGAGGAAGATCGAATATTCTTTAAACAGCTTTTTGCTACTTTATGGGTTGATTATGAATTGACAATTGGACCTCCTGAGGAGAAGTGGTTTTCTTAGATCATTTATTACAAACCAATTAATCAAAGTTTTATTAATTCATAAATCATGAGAAATATTCTCTTAGGATATTCTCTACTCTGCTCAATATTGTTGTTTGGCCAGAATGAGAATTCAATGTACGAGCTTAAAGTGATCGATATTCTTTCCTTAAAGCCAATAGAAGGAGTAACGGTTTTAAATAACACTAATAATCAGATCATTGGTAGATCTGATTCGAAAGGTCTAATTTCCCTTAAACCGATCAAAGGCGAAATTCAAGTTTCGCTAAACCATCCGATGTATGAGAAATACACCACTCAACTTCCTCTTGCGGAAGGTGAAACTATAATTCGTCTTTCTGAAAACGTATCATCAATCGACGAGGTGGTTGTCTCTGCGAGTAAATTCGAAGAGAAACGTAAGGATGTATCTCAAAAGATACAAGTGATCCGCGCATCTGAGCTGGAAAATATGAATCAGACATCGACTGCTGACGTGTTAGCAAATTCAGGAAATGTGATGGTTCAGAAAAGTCAGCTAGGTGGAGGTAGTCCTGTGATCAGAGGATTTGAAACAAATAAAGTGCTGATTGTTATTGACGGCATTCGAATGAACAATGCAATCTATAGGGGGGGGCACCTTCAAAATGTCATTACCCTCGATAATGCAATTTTTGATCGTGCTGAAATCGTGTACGGTCCGGGCTCAGTAGTTTACGGTTCCGATGCATTGGGAGGAGTAATGTCATTTAGAACAAAGGATCCCTTGCTTTCTTCAGATGGAAAGCTATTGGTTAAAGCCAATGCGTACACGAGGTATATGAGTGCTGCCAGCGGTTATGCTGCTCACGCCGATGTGGCCGTAGGGTCAAAGAAATTTGGTTCATTAACATCGTTTACATATTCGAATTTTGGTGATTTAAGACAAGGTTCTAACCGCGAGATCTTTGCAGGTAATTTTGGTGCAAGATCATGGTATCAGGACAGAATTGGTGGGAAAGACACCATGATCATGAATGCTGATTCGAATCTTCAAGTGGGATCGGGATATACGCAATACGATCTTTTGCAGAAGTTTATGTTCCAGCAAAATGAAAATGTCAAACATATGATCAATTTGCAATATTCAACTTCATCAAACATTCCCCGATACGACAGATTATCTCAAATGTCCTCCGGTCTTCCAAGATTTGCTGAGTGGTATTATGGCCCTCAGGACAGACTTCTTGCTGCTTATACTCTGGCGCTAACGAATAAAAATAAGATGTATGATAATGCAAGGTTAATTCTGGGTTATCAACAGATCGAAGAAAGTAGAATGGATCGTAGATTTAATAATACTGGGCTGAACCATCGAATTGAAAACCTTGACATTTACACATTGAATCTTGATCTCGCCAAAAAATCAGGTAAAAATGAGTTGAGATACGGATTGGAAGGGTGGTACAACAAGGTTGCATCTACCGCTTTCAAAAAAGATATCGAGACTGGAGTTGAATCGCCTTTGGATACGAGATATGCATCCGGAGGAGCAACTATGAGCTCTATCGCGTTTTATTTGACGCATACCTATGAGATCAATGATCATTTGATTTTAAATGACGGGCTACGATTCTCTAGTGTCGGACTGAATGCAAAATTTACCGATACTACTTTTTTCAAATTCCCATTTGATGAGGCGTCACAACAAAATTCAGCTCTAAATGGAAATGTTGGCTTGATCTATATGCCCGATGCAGAAACCAGAATAAATGCACTTTTCTCTACGGGCTTCAGAGCTCCGAATGTGGATGATCTAAGTAAAGTGTTTGAGTCATCTCCAGGAAATATTATTGTCCCTAATGAAAACATAAAGCCTGAATACACCTATAATGGTGAATTGGGGATAGGGCATAAATTAGGAAGAAAAGTAGATGTTCAGGCTACTGGTTATTACACATTTCTAACCAATGCACTTACAGTGAAGAATGATCAATTCAACGGTCAGGATTCTATTCTATATGACGGAGTAATGAGTAATGTTGTTTCCATGCAGAATGCGAGTAGGGCATATTTATACGGTTTGGAACTTTCAATGAATGGAAAGATCAGTAATCATGTGAAGGTGTATGCGACATATAATTATACGTATGGGAGGATCATCAATGATTCAACGGCGGCAATTCCGTTGGATCACATTCCACCAGTTTTTGGAAAGCTTGGATTCCAGGTGATAGATGGGAAATTTCGCGGTGAAATGTTTGTGAATTATAGCGGTTGGAAAAGAATTGAAGATTACAATCCTTTCGGAGAGGATAATCAAGCATTCGCCTTATCCCAAGGGATGCCTTCATGGTACACGATCAATGCTAGATTTGGATATCAGTTCAATAAAAACCTTGGAATTCAATTGGCTTGCGAAAATATCCTGGATAGGAATTATAGAGTGTTTGCATCAAACATTTCTGCTCCTGGACGAAACTTCATCTTTACTTTAAGAGGAAGTTTTTAAGGATATCTTCTATTGAGTAATGCCTTCACCTTTTTAGGTACAGGCATTATTTTTTTGTCATGTACATATCGGTAGATGAGACAAAGAAAAAATGATGTAAAACTTCTTTGGTTGGCCTCAAATCTGGTGAGTAGGTGAAAAGGTCTTCAGCGCTTTCAGGATTATCGAAATCTGCTTTTAAGATGTAAATATCCTTTTGGATCCCTGCTGTTCCTTCTCCAAACTTTAGAACATATGCTTCTTTTTGTTCAGTTCCCAATCCATCGAAGTTTTTCCAGTGAAAAATTCTTTTCGGGGTATGATTTCTAATAGAATAGATTGCTTTATAGCTTGAGTTTCTGATTCTATAATCGATCAAAATATCTTGATATACCTGACTTGTGATATTGTCAAATTTTACGGTCAGTTCAGCTTGAGGTGTAGAAGAAATGACTTGTGGAGGCGATATTTTATTAAGTGCACCATCATAATAGAAAATGTAATTGTAATTACCCATGTAGCCAACTTCCGCTCTTTTAGCCGTGTTATTGAATTTCAGGGCTTCTTCAATAGCAAAGTCATACCTATTAACAGTAATGATGGCATCTTCTCGGTCGTCGCCATCAAGGTTGGCTCGGTATATCTTTAATGAATATTTTTCATTGACAGGTATTGTTAAGCTTGCCTCAACATGTCTTTTTGCTCTTGATTCAAGAGATTCGTTTTCGTCGGTTTCGACTTCATTGGTGACAACTGTATCTGTATTTTCAACTTCGGAGCAGCTGGTAAGGAACAAGATCATTAAGAGTGCGAGCCAATTCTTCATACGACAAAGATAGGTGGATTAGTATTAGACTTCAACGCCAAATTTTATAATTTTAAAACATGAATGTGAGAATAAATGAAGAATGGAAATCATTGTTGAAAGATGAGTTCGAAAAGCCATATTTTCATGAGTTAAGTACCTTTGTCAAAAATGAATATGCTCAAAATCCGGGTAGGATCTTTCCTGCAGGAAATGAGATCTTCAGGGCATTTGATCTTTGTTCGCCTTCAAAAGTGAAGGTTGTCATTCTGGGGCAGGATCCGTACCCGACCAAAGGACATGCTCATGGGCTTTGCTTTTCGGTTAATGATAAAGTGAAACCACTACCAAAGAGTTTGGTTAATATTTTTAAAGAACTTGAGTCTGATCTATCTATTCAAGCGCCAGCAAATGGGGATTTGTCCAATTGGGCTGAACAAGGAGTTTTAATGATCAATACTGTCTTAACTGTTCGGGAAGGATTGCCAGATAGTCATTCAGGCAAAGGTTGGGAAAAGTTTACCGATGCTGCAATTCAACATTTGGCAAATAGCAGGTCAGAATTAGTTTATGTCTTGTGGGGCGCAAAGGCACAAAAAAAGGTAGAATATATTGACACTCATAAGAATCTGATCATTTCGAGTCCACACCCATCACCATTATCTGCACATCGTGGATTTTTTGGATCAAAACCATTTTCACGGATTAACGAATATCTGTTGAAAAAGGGCCAAACACAAATCAATTGGTAGGCTTACGCATGTTTTGTTTAACTATCTTTGCAGGCAATGGAATTAAAGAATGATCTCATTTTAAGAGCTGCAAGGGGTGAAGATATTGATCGCTATCCCGTGTGGCTTATGCGTCAAGCTGGTAGAATCTTACCTGAATACAGAGCTGTAAGATCGAGTTTGTCTGGTTTTAAAGAATTGGTTGAAACTCCGGAAAGGGCCGCTGAAGTTACGATTCAGCCGGTAGATATCCTGGGTGTGGATGCAGCAATTATTTTTTCGGACATCTTGGTAATTCCCGAAGCAATGGGATTAACCTATCAAATGGTTGAGCAGAAAGGACCATGGTTTGAAAAAACGATATCTTGTGAGGAAGAATTGATTTTCGCTCAAACTGAATTTGATATTGAGGATAGACTGGGTTATGTAACAGAAGCAATTCGTATAACAAATAAAGAGTTAAATGGGCGAGTGCCATTAATCGGTTTTGCTGGGGCGCCTTGGACAATTTTTTGCTATATGACTGAAGGACAAGGATCCAAAA
>CALCCB010000063.1 GCA_937899625.1 uncultured Bacteroidota bacterium | reverse complement strand
TTTTTTGCATCATCAATACCCTTAGTAATCGCTTCAGTTACTTCTTTCGCCTTACCCAAACCGTGTCCAACGATACCATTTTCATCACCTACCACAACGATAGCTGAGAAAGAGAAGGTTCTACCTCCCTTAGTAACCTTGGTAACTCGGTTTACAGCAACGAGCTTATCCTTTAATTCTATATCCGCAGATTTTACTCTATTTAATACTTGTGCTGCCATTTTTTAAAATTTTAATCCGCCTTCTCGAGCTGAGTCAGCCAATTGTTTAACTCTACCATGATACAAGTATCCATTACGATCGAATACCACAGTCTCGATTCCAGCTTTTAATGCCTTTTCAGCTACTTCTTTACCTACAACCGCAGCCTGATCAGTTTTATTTTTCTTTTCAGCTGTTTTGTTCTTGTAAGATGATGCTGATACAAGAGTTTTTCCGCTGATATCATCGATCAACTGTGCGTAGATCTGCTTATTACTGCGGAATACCGACAAACGAGGCACCTTTGAGTTACCAGAAATTTTCTTTCTGATTCTTCTCTTAATTTTTGCTCTTCTGTTTAATTTACTAAATGCCATAACTTTAAAAATTATTTTTTACCTGCAGACTTACCAGCTTTTCTTCTGATGTCCTCTCCTACAAAACGAATTCCTTTTCCTTTGTATGGTTCTGGTTTACGTAGGGAACGAATCTTGGCAGCGACCTGGCCCAAAAGTTGTTTGTCGTAAGACTCGAGTGTTACCACCGGTGCCTTTCCTTTTTGGGTGTCTGCAGATACCTTAATTTCTTTCGGAAGCTCGATAATGATCGGGTGAGAATAACCTAAAGCTAATTCCAACTGCTGACCAGCAGCATTAGCACGGTAACCTACACCAATCACTTCTAACTCCTTCTTATACCCTTCCGAAACGCCAGTAACCATATTGCTGATCAATGATCTGTAAAGACCATGCTTTGATCTGTGGTCCGGTGCATCTGATTCGCGGCTTAAAGTCAGAACGTTTCCATCAATAGCGATCTTCACACACGAATCAATTTCCTGTGATAGCTCACCCTTAGGACCCTTAACAGAAATCATGTTTCCGTCTAACTTTACTTCTACTCCACTCGGGATGTTAACTGGGGATTTTCCTATCCTTGACATTTTTCTTCAGTTAAATTTTAATATACGTAACAAAGGACTTCTCCTCCTACGTTTAGTTTTCTAGCTTCTTTATCAGTAATTACACCTTTTGAAGTTGAAACGATCGCAATCCCTAGACCATTCAATACACGTGGCATCTCAGATGAACCACTGTACTTTCTAAGTCCTGGTCTTGACGCTCTCTGCAATTTAGTAATCGCAGGAACCTTTGTTGAAGGATTGTACTTCAACGCGATCTTGATCACTCCTTGCTTATCGTCTTCTTCAAACTTGTAATTAGCGATATACCCTTGATCAAAAAGGATCTGAGCCATAGCTCTTTTCACATTTGATCCGGGAATTTCTACCATTTTCAACCCTGCAGCACTTGCGTTACGGATGCGGGTTAAAAAATCTGCGATAGGATCTGTATTCATAATAACCTATTTTCTTTTAACTACAAATTACCAACTTGACTTTTTAACTCCCGGGATCTTCCCAGCAAGAGCCATTTCACGGAATGTTACCCTTGAAATACCGAACTGACGCATATAGCCTCTTGGTCTACCAGTCAATCCACAACGATTGTGAACTCGGATCTTTGAAGAGTTAGCAGGCAATTTTTGAATTGCCATCATTGCATCCCATTTTGCAGCTACAACTTCGTCAGATGAATCTGTTGATTTGATCACCTTTGTAAGTTCTTCACGCTTCTTGGCATACCTTGCTACCATTCTTTCTCTTTTGCGCTCACGCGCTTTCATTGATTCTTTTGCCATTTCCTTTTATTTTTTTGTGAATGGGAAACCAAATGCGTCTAACAATGCTTTCGCTTCTTCGTCGCTATCAGCTGAAGTAACGAACGTGATATCCATTCCAAGAATACGATTTACTTTATCGATATCGATCTCAGGGAAGATGATGTGTTCCTTAATACCTAAGTTATAATTTCCACGACCATCAAATCCTTTTGGACTGATTCCTCTAAAGTCACGAGTTCTTGGTAAAGCAACTGCTAAAAGACGATCAAGGAACTCATACATTCTATCTCCACGTAAAGTCACTTTCGTACCAATTGGCATTCCTTTACGAAGTTTGAAGTTTGAGATATCCTTCTTTGAAATAGTCGTTACAGCTTTCTGTCCAGCAATTCTGGAAAGATCAGCCGCAGCACTTTCGATCAACTTTTTGTCAGCAACTGCATCACCCATTCCCTGGCTCAATACAATTTTCTGAAGTTTCGGCACTCTCATTGTCGTCTTGTATCCGAACTTCTCAGTCAACGCGTTCTTAATCTCTGCGTTGTACTTTTCCTTAAGTCTTGGTGTATAACTCATTACTTAATCTCCTCCCCAGACTTTTTTGAATAACGTACTATTTTTCCTTTTGCGTTTTCCTTACGACCAGTGCGCGATGCCTGACCTTTAGAAACGACCATAAGGTTAGAAATATGGATACTTCCTTCTTTCTCCACGATTCCTCCCTGAGGATCAGTTGCACTTGGCTTAGAGTGACGTTTTACAACGTTAACTCCTTCCACAGTTGCACGCATTTTCTTTCTATCGATCGAAAGGATTGCTCCTTCCTGACCTTTAGAGTCACCGCTAATAACCTTCACGGTATCTCCTACTTTAATGTGTAATTTCTGTTGCATGATATTTACATTTTAAAGTACCTCAGGAGCCAATGAAACAACTTTCATGTAGTTGTTCTCACGAAGCTCACGAGCCACAGGTCCGAAAATACGAGTACCTCTCATTTCTCCCGCTTGATTTAGGATAACACATGCGTTATCATCAAAGCGGATGTACGAACCGTCCGGACGACGAACCTCCTTCTTGGTTCTTACTACTACTGCCTTGGCTACCGAACCTTTTTTAACGGCACCAGAGGGCATTGCGCTCTTGACAGCGACAACGATTTTGTCACCAACTGAAGCATAACGACGCTTTGTTCCACCCAATACACGAATGCACAAAACTTCTTTTGCTCCTGAGTTGTCTGCCACTGCAAGTCTTGATTCTGCTTGTATCATTACTACAATTATTTAGCTCTTTCAACAATTTCCACTAGTCTCCAGTTCTTTGTTTTACTCAAAGGACGGGTTTCCATGATTTTGACTGTATCACCAATGTTACAGTCACCGTTCTCATCGTGAGCAACGAATTTAGTAGTCTTTTTCACGAATTTTCCGTACTTCGGGTGCTTCACCTTACGTTCTACGGAAACTACGATCGACTTCTGCATCTTATTGCTTGTTACGACTCCGATACGTTCTTTTCTTAAATTACGCTTTTCCATTTAGCTAATTCATTAGATAAACAAGCAACTAAGCCTGTGCTTCACGTTTTGTTAACTCTGTATTCAACTTTGCGATCGTTCTTCTGATCTTACGGATCTGAATTGGATTCTCGATCGGAGCGACGCTGTGTGTCAGTTTCATTTTAGTCAACTGCTCAGTGAAGTTCTCAATCTGATCTTTCAGGTCATTAGCTGAAAGTTTTACGATTTCTTGCTGCTTCATAATTTTTACTATTTCTCTGGAATAACATAGTCGTTGCGAACAACGAACTTACATTTTACAGGTAACTTCTGTGCTGCCAATCGCATCGCTTCCTTAGCAATTTCATACGGTACTCCGTCTGCTTCGAACATAATACGACCTGGCTTTACCACTGCTACCCAGTGACTCGGAGCTCCTTTACCTTTACCCATACGAACTTCAGCCGGCTTAGAGGTAACTGGCTTGTCTGGGAAGATACGGATCCACACTTTTCCTTCACGTTTCATGTATCGGGTTACGGCGATACGAGAAGCTTCGATCTGACGAGAAGTGATCCATCCTGCCTCCAAAGTCTTTAGACCGAAAGATCCGAAAGCGACAGTGCTACCTCTGTGGGCAAGACCTCTGTTTCGTCCTTTCTGTACTCTCCTAAATTTGGTTCTTTTTGGCTGTAACATCTCTTTGTAATTTTTTCTTTAAGTATTACTTCTTTTTTCTCTTTGCCCCCATAGGCTTTCTTGCTCCTGCACCTGCACCTGATTTAGCACCTGCAGCAGACATTCCTACATTAGGAGAAAGATCACGCTTTCCATAAACTTCGCCTTTGCAAATCCACACCTTGATGCCTAGACGACCATACGTAGTATGCGCTTCTGAAATAGCGTAATCGATGTCAGCTCTGAACGTATGTAACGGAGTACGTCCATCTTTGTACATCTCTGAACGAGCCATCTCTGCGCCATTCAAACGTCCAGAAATCTTAACTTTGATTCCTTCTGCTCCCATTCGCATTGTACTCGCAATAGACATTTTGATTGCTCTTCTAAAAGAAATACGAGCTTCCAACTGACGTGCAATTCCATCCGCAACTAAACGAGCATCCAATTCTGGACGTTTCACCTCGAAAATGTTGATTTGGATGTCCTTTTTAGTCAATTTTTTAAGCTCTTCTTTTAGCTTATCAACCTCTTGTCCACCTTTTCCAATAATCACACCCGGTCTCGCTGTATTGATAGTAACGGTTACCAATTTCAACGTTCGCTCGATGATGATTTTTGAAAGACTTGCTCTAGATAAACGTGCATTGAGGTACTTACGAATTTTATCATCTTCGATGATTTTATCTTTGTAATTTTTCCCTCCATACCAATTAGAATCCCATCCCTGGATGAAACCTAATCTATTTCCTATTGGATTTGTTTTTTGTCCCATTTATCTAAAATTATTCTGCGTTCTTACCGTCTACAACGATAGTAACATGATTTGACCTTTTTCTAACTCTATGTGCACGACCTTGTGGAGCTGGTTGAATTCTTTTCAACATAGCACCACCACTTACTTCAATTGCTCCCAAGTTTTTCCAGAAGTCCAAAGGCATTTCCAGCCAGAAATTATCGTCCATATTTTGTGAAGGTTCTTCTTCAAAGTCAAATCCTGGTATTGCTCTGTTTAGTTTTTGTTCATCAAATGTGTTTCCAGTCGCGTCGTTAATCTTCTTTACTATTCTGCTAGTAGCTTTCGGGCCAACGTAAGAATCTAAAGCTCCACCGTCCTGAGTAGGCAGGTAATCGGGGTTAACGCTATGTATATGAGAAAGAACAGATCTCTGTTCGTTGCTCAGTGCAACAACGTTCTTGCTAGGGAACACTAATTTAGCTATAGCTAATGAAGAAATACCATCCCTAGCTTGATCACGTATA
>CALCCB010000062.1 GCA_937899625.1 uncultured Bacteroidota bacterium | reverse complement strand
CGTTATAATTATTGTATTCTTTGGGTCTCGTCCAATCGTGTTAGTTCCCTCATAAATTCTATAATCAACTCCCATAGGATCAAGATCATATGAAATTATCCATCCAACAATTCTTCTTGTTGCTCTTGGTTCAGATTTTATCGCTCCAACTTCTCCACTTGCACTTTCAGTTTCTTCAATTCCTGCAATAAAAGTTCGATTTAAATCTCTCTTAGGTGCAGAAGATGCTCCCGAGTTGCCTGCATTCCCGTATACCTGCGTTTTGTCTCCATCCGCGGCTGCTCCCGATCCAAACACTTCTGTTTTTGCGTCCCCGGATCCTCCACCTTGATTGACATTTGTAACCATTGTACGTCCTAGGTCATCTGCTCCAGAAGTACCTGTTGATCCACTATTTCCTCCTGGACAATATGGACACGCATTTAAATCCTCTTTGTAAAAGTGCCCGTTGCTACATTTTTTAAATCCGTTCATTTTCTATTGTTTGTTTTAATATTCGTCCCAACAATTATCACAATCGCATTCACCATCTGAAATCCATCCTTGTGAAATTCCATAATATCCATTACTCTTTCTTTTGCATAAGTAAAATTGATGACCGCAGCTGTAACAGTCAACCCATCTATTAATATTTGTCTCGTTCGTAACAATATTGCATGATGGACATTTAGCTTCATACGGGCAACCACTATTAGCGCTTGGGCCATAATCATTTGGACAATTATCGTAATCGTCGTTGATACCATCACCATCACTATCTACATATGGACAACCACTATTTTCTAATGGACCACTTTCTTCCGGACAATTATCTTCGTTATCGTAAACACCATCTCCATCCGAATCCGGGCAACCATCATTTTCAGGAGTACCAAAAAGATCCGGACACTTGTCGTACTGGTCATAGACTCCGTCTAAATCTATATCCGGACATCCATCACTTGTATTTCCAAATTCCCATTTACAATTATCTTTTCGATCAGGAACACCATCTCCATCGCTATCAATATTCAAATAGGCGACATACATCACTACATAAACCACAGCCACTACAAGAAGCGCTATCACACCTAATATTCTTCCAGCTTTTCCTCCACCATCTGTCCCGTGAAATTCTTTAAACAACCTTGCTTTTTTAACTGCATTTCTTCCAAGAACTATAGCAATAATTGCCATAACGATTGATAGGATATTTGCGATTGGGAAAAATGAAATTAGAAGTGCAATAATTCCTAATACTAAAGAAGCAGTGGAATTACCGTTCGCTTTTACCGGCTGAACATGTACAGATGTTTGACCTCCTTTGTTCTGAGGTTTTGCAGCAGGTGTTACTGGAGTAGAAACGCTCTTTCCTTGAATTGCTTTGCTAAAATCATCACACGATTGGAAACGACTATCAACATCTTTTGCTAAAGCTTTATTCAAGACTTGCTTAAAATAGGCAGGAATCCCAGGATAAACACTTGATGGATCGGGCAATTCTTCTTTAACAATCCGATTGTACACTTCATAGTCAGTGGTCATACCTCTATAAGGGTTAACACCTGTCAACATTTGATAAAAAGTCACTCCCAAGGAATAAATATCTGATCTATGATCAACCTTTTTACCTTGTACCTGTTCTGGAGACATATAGAAGACTGTCCCCATCTGCGTGCCGGTTTTTGTTAAATTCTGATTCCCTTCTCCTAACAATCTAGCAATACCGAAATCCAATATTTTAACGGCACCATCATCACAAACTATAATATTTGCAGGTTTAATGTCTCTATGTACTACTTTTTGCGAATGTGCGTATGAAAAAGCAGATAGGACCTGTAACATTATAGGTACCGCCTTTTCTTCAGGCATTGGACCCGTTTTGTTGGTAATATATTCGTCCAGTGGTGTACCCTGAATATACTCCATGATTAAGTACATCCCAGTTTCGTCTTCTACATAATCTAGGAGCGTAACAATGTTGGGATGTTGCAAATGAGCCATTGTTGATGCCTCATTTTTAAAACGAACTTTTATTTCCTCGTTTTTGGTGTACTGCGCATGAAGGACTTTTATAGCGACTTTTCTGTTCACTTGCGAATGCTCTGCCAAGTATACAGATCCCATTCCGCCCTCACCTATTAAAGAAACAATGGTGTAATTGAGTATTTTCTTTCCAATCATAAATAGTAATTGCGGTCAATATAATTATCTTTTTTGTCTTGAATGAAGGCTTAACTAATAAAATTTTCATTTGAAGCATTTCAATGAATAATTGTCTGTAATAAAGAAACAGATCTATATTGTTACTTGAATGATCTTTAAAGTCATTTTTTTTAACTAAATTTCTGAACAGCTCATCTTTTCCTAATGCTCAATCATATTTTCACCATCTATCTCGATTTCGACGGAACTGTTGTAGAACATGCTTACCCGGAAATTGGAGCACCTAATCCTGGAAGTATAGAAGTTGTAAGGAAACTTCAACAAGCAGGTCATACAGTGATCTTAAACACCTATCGTGCGGATATCGACCTCCCCTCATTGGATGCAGCTATCACCTATCTGGAAAACAAAGATCATCAATTACAACCCATGCATGGGGTTGAGCCTTTGAAAATCCACCCACCCGACTGGAATTGGGATGCCTTTATGGAAAGTAAAGTCATTTATATCGACGATACCTGCTCGGGAACACCACTGACGCGAAACATAGCACTTCCCTACGGCTTTATGGTCGATTGGAAGGTACTCGATCAGTGGTTCAGTGATCAGGGCGTTTACTGAGTGATCAATACGTCGTGTTGGATAGAAAAAATTGAACAAAACCCATTACAACTTGTTGTAAGTAACGATGTCAAACACCATTATCAAAGTTCAACACCTCTCCAAACGCTTTGGAACTTTCCAGGCTGTAAAAGATGTGTCGTTCGAGGTCAACAAAGGAGACGTTTTTGGCTTCCTCGGACCGAACGGCGCGGGCAAAAGCACTACCATCCGTTGCTTACTTTCCTTGATCAAAGCGGATGCAGGCAGCCTAGAACTGTTTGGCAAAAACTTGTCGTCAGATCGAAATGAGATTCTTCGTCAAACAGGCAGTATCATCGAAAAACCGGATTTCTACAAATACATGTCAGCACGCAAGAACCTGGAAGTCTTTGCACGCATTTCAGGTGCAGATGTAGACGCCAGTGACATTCAAAACATGCTGGAATTTGTAGGCTTGGGAGATCGAGGTCCACACAAGGTGGGAGGTTTCTCGCACGGAATGAAACAACGCTTGGGAATTGCTCAAACATTGTTGCACAATCCCGAATTGATCATCCTGGATGAACCTACAACCGGTTTGGATCCACAAGGAATCATTGAAGTGCGCAACCTGATCCTCAAGCTCAAGAACGAACAACACAAAACGATTCTCCTCTCCTCCCATCAGCTTTCAGAGATCGAGCTGATCGCCAATCGTATGGTGATCATCAACAAAGGGGTATCGATCGTGGAAGGTGAAGTTGCTGAACTGCTAAACAGCACCGAGCTGATGGTGAGCTACGAGGTGGAAAATGCCAACGACCTGGTCAATTATCTGACCAACGCAAAGCCAGCGCTGCATTTCCAGGTGATCTCCGATCGAATCGTGGAAATTGCCCTAAACAAGAATGAAGTTCCTGCGCTGACCGAAGAACTGATCCACGCGCGCATTCGAATCCATGCGATCGAACCGAAGCGCAAACTGGAAGATTATTTCATGAAGATCATTGCCTCCTGATGCTAAGAAAAAACACCTATAACGAGTTCGTCAAAATCCTCTCAAAGCCAAGAAGCTTCCTGGGGATCGGAGCACTGACGCTATTGATCCTCCTGATCATTTTCGCGATGAAAGCGGATGGAAAGTCGATCATTTCATTTGTTACCGCCTCCTTCGAACAAACCTTATCTTTCAATGGACACATCCTCAATGGATACCTCATTGCCTTCATTATCCTTCAAATGCTCATCGTGCATGTTCCGCTGCTTGTAGCACTGGTAACAGGTGACTTGATTTCTGGTGAGGCAGCCATGGGAACGATCCGAATGCTGGCTACTAAACCCATTTCGAGAACCAAGATCGTGCTGTCTAAGTTTATTGCCGGAGCGATCTATACCCTGATCCTAATCTTATGGATGGGCTTTCTTGCTGTTATCGTTTCCCAATGGATCTTCGGTACTGGTGATCTGATCGTCCTCAACAGTGATGGATTAACCATTCTTCAGGAACAAGATATCCTCTGGAGATTCGGTGCAGGCTTCATGGTGGCCTACCTCGCCCTGCTGACAGTTTCTTCGTTGTCCATTTGCCTCTCTGCCTTTGCAGAGAACTCGATCGGACCGATCGTCGCAACCATGGCCATCATCATCCTCTTCACGATCATCGGTACGCTCGACGTCAGCATTTTCGATACGATCAAGCCTTATTTGTTCACCACCCACATGGCTTCGTGGAGGAGCTTTTTTGAGAATCCGGTCGACATGGGTACGATCATGGAATCCGTGCTCATTCTGGTCGTCCACAACATCCTGCTCGTTGCGCTGGCCATTTGGAAATTCAACCGTAAAGACATTACTTCCTGATGAAAACGCTATTATCCATACTCCTTCTATTGCCTTTAGTTGGTCTTGCGCAGTCTTCTGCCAAACTCAACAAAGTGATCTCCAAGCTGAATACCGTGAAGGATTATTCAGTTGATGTGGAGGTCAAAGCAGATATTCCAATGATCAAGATCTTGCCGTCGAAAGCGAAGGTCTACTTCAAACAAAAGGACAAATTCAAAGTCGTGTCCAAAGGAATTGTGATCCTTCCCAAGCAAGGCTTTTCAGAGATCAACACCTTCCTGAGCGATAAGAGCAAGTACATGGCCATTGAAGGGGACACCTCGAAGATCGCAGGAGTAGTTGTTCAACTCATCACTGTCATCCCATCAGGCGAGGACAACGAGATCATACTTGCAAAATTATGGGTTGATGATTCCCGTTCATTGATCATAAAAACCCAGATCACGACCAAAAGTAACGGTACCGTAACCACCAACTATACCTACGGGGATATGGCCAAATTTGCGCTACCGAGTAAAATGGTCTTTGAGATCGACGTGAAAAAGTTCAAACTTCCGAAAAGCGTGGCAGCGGATATCAATCAACGATCGACAGAGAAAAAAGACGACAAGCGAACCAAAGGAAACATCACTGTAAATCTCAGCAATTACAAGGTCAACACAGGATTGAGTGACGAGCTCTTCAAGAAGAAATCCTAAGATTCATTTCACCTTCAGGCTATACTTTCAAAGTTGATAACCCACCGTCTAGGTGTAGGATTTGTCCTGTCATCCAAGAAGCTTCGCTGCTGAGCAAATAACTCACCGCAGCCGCCAGATCGTCAACGGTCCCGACTCTTTTCATCGGATGGCGTTGCGCCGATGCTGCCTCTTTTTCTTCAGAATTCAGGAACTTAGATGCCAGCTTCGTTTTGGTCAAAGAAGGCGCAATGCAATTTACTCTGAACTTCGGAGCAAATTCTGCGGCCAATGCTCTCGTCAATCCTTCAACAGCACCTTTGGAAGCAGCCACAGAACTATGGAAAGGCATGCCAACCTGCACCGCCACCGTGCTAAACAACACGATCGATGCTCCTTCGTTAATGATTGACAAATACTTCTGAATGGAATGGATCGCACCCATGACGTTGATGTTGTAATCCACTAGAAAATCGGCTTCTTTCAGTGATCGAAAAGGCTTTAGGGTAATACTCCCCGGAAAGTAGACCAAACCATCGATGTGCTCATCAATTTCAGGTAGCTCATTCGATACAGGATCACCAATCCGCTGTCCTGCTGTTTGTTCATCAAACGACCGAGAAACCGCAATGACCTTGTGTCCGGCTTTTTCCAGCTTTGCTTTCGCGCTGATTGCGATATCTGAGTTTGCACCAATAAATAGATAGGTATTCATTCTTTCGGCGTATAAAAATTGACTAAAGTTCCCATTTCAAACCGACACCCGATGCCGACGAGCTCAGCGAGATTCCTTCCAATAAGGGATTCAGCTTTTTCGTTCGATGTCTGGAATGGATAATACACGCCGTAAGATCAAAGACAAACAGAAAGCCCCCTTGCAAAAGCAAGCTATTGCCATAGCCTCTGTACATGGCTTCTTTCGAAAGATTCGACTTAGTCTCTGAACGGAGCAACAAACCTCCGGCCATATAACCGATATCTAAACCCGTATTAAATAGAAAGATCTTTTCGGTTTCATACTGGCTCTTTACCGTTTCTCCTAAACTCAATGCAGTACTGGCCTTTTTCGCCTTGATATATCCTGGGATCGCCAACCCTAAGTTCACTGTATTCCACATCACGTTCATTTGATGAAAGTAGTGCGCCTCCCCTTCTGGGTTCGTCGTTGCCCAGCCGATCCCACTCACCACAAAGTTTGCCGTCGCCCAGCTTCCCAAACCAAGCATCAGGTTCTGATCCGTCTGAATTCGTTGCGCATTGAACTCACTCAACTGCTGCGCCCTAGCAAAAGGAACACTCAATAAAAACAGGATAATTAATCTAAGACTCATTTTGGATTGTAATTTACTTTAAAACAAGCCAAATGCTATTTAGTTCTCTGTTCATTTCCAATTTTCAATGACTAATGACTAATTACTGATCACTAAGATCGTCGTTCTCGATACAATGGCCGTCACTCGAACTGACGTGATTGGACTATGGACCATAAATCGCTCAGGATAAATCGAGACAAGTTACGCTGAGAGAGCATAGAACATGGAGCATAGACCGCTACACTGAGAGAGCCGAGAATAGAGACCAACCGTGCCTTTTGCCAGCGGAAGTCCTCCCCCTTAATCCCTCCCGAATTTTCGGGACAAGCTCTCCAAAGGGGGAAATGCGCATTAGAAAAAGACCGCGCCTAGGAAGATGGTTTTCGGGACCCAAATCTTGAGGGTGCGTTGTGAAGACTTGGTGTCTGAGCGCAGCGAGTTTCAAGTCTGAACAGCAACAAAAGATCATTGGGTGAAAATTTCTTCCAGCGCTAGAGCTTTTTTGATTCTTTTTTGGGGCGATGCCAAAAAAGAAGTTAAAGAAGGTTAGATAAACAACAACACCAGCGTCAGCACCACTCCTGCTAATGAAAACAACATCCCTCGTTTAAATACAGACGTCTTCGGCATGTACATCCAAAAAGCAGAGATCACGAAGAAGAGCAACGAGCAACCAAAGAAAATATTCAGATAGTACAACGGATCTTCAGTGGATGCTTTGTGCAAATGCGTCATTTTATCCAATACATACGGAAGCTCCTTCGAGCGAATATGGGCCACACCAGTAGATCGGTTGTAATCTCCATTTTGAAAATACACCATATCTCCTTCCTCCTTCTCCACTTTCAGACGACGAAAACGAAGCTCTTCGGCTAGTTTTTCATTCAAGACATTCGGAGAATGCTGTTCTTCAAAAACCTGTTCACTTTTGAGAAAATCGGTATCACGGTAGATCAGGATCACTCCACTGATGGCATATACCGCCATGATCCCAGCTAAAAAGAACCCTAAGTAGCGGTGCAATACACGCATTGAAATTGATGACGAATTTTTCATTTTACAAGACTACGATTAATTCTATCGTATTTATTAATTGATTATATATCCTGGGCATCCGACAGTAATTTGATTGATGATCCAATCGAAATATTTAGTGTCATGAATATCTATAATGTCGTATTTCTCCCTGTTTTGAAATTCTTCTATTTGTTCAGAAGGTATGTAGACACGACCTCCTCTTTCAACAGGAATCGTATCAAGGCCTTTTACCATGCATTGCGGAGCAACCATATCCAATTCTGAAACGGGAACATGATCATCATGAGTTCCATATTGCCAAACCTCCTGACACTTTTGCCAGTCAAAACCATCCACACACCCACTTTCTGGGGCAAGAATATAAATCTTACCGAACACAACTTTGTCTTTAATTTCTTCCATAAATCCAAGCATGTATGCGTATCCCATACTATGGCAAACTAAATCTATTGTGTCTTTCAATTCCTCACAATTGGGAAACTTGCAACGCGTTTGTAGAAAAGTTCTACCTGCTATTTTACCTTCATTTTTCCGAGTTTCAAAACCTACACTATTTTCCCTGGTATTCAAAATTCTATCGGATTTGGTCGAATTTCTGAAAATACTTGCCTTGAGATAACTAATTCCAAATCCCAGTTTTGAACGATGCGTGGAGGTATTGACTCCCATGCTACCATCCAAATAATAAGTCTTTTTGGGATTGAATCGATATTTGATCGAATCGTCAAGCTTATACCAATAATGATAACGATCAAATGTTGTCACTAGATTATCTGTTTTATCCCTATCTTTTTTTGGACCTCTATAGCCATTCACAAAAATGAGGTATCGTTCTGATTTTTGTTCTTTTTCAAGGAGTAATTTGAGTGTAATATCATCTCCTGAATAATTATAGACTTCTTGTCTAAATATACTATTATCGGCTGTCTTAAAAGAGTAAACTTCGAAATGCAGATCTGTTTTTTTATGATATCCCAATGAACTGACAACGAGTGAATCTGTGGCATGAGAAAATTGAATCCTACCATCCGATTGAACTATAAAATAAAGGACATTTTTTCTGATCCTGCTTGACCATTCTGAACCCTTTTTAGAGAGGATCATTCCTGTAGGAGCTGTTGACCGGATCTTTTGGATTGGTATTTTTAAATAGGATAAACTATCGAGTTTGATTCTACGCTTTTTAGAACGTCCATTTTCATGTGGAAATTCAGCAATAGCATTACGTAATGCTTTTTCTTTTAATTCACTCGCATCGATCAATCCTGATTGGTTATCAAACCGCACCAAGTAATTCTGAAGAAAAGGTTTTTCAATATCATTCTTAACAATAAATCCCAAAGAATCTTCTTCCCAGAAATAATAGGCCGTGAGTCCACCAGTTTCCTTGTTCTTTTTCTCTTTTTGTGCAAATAAAGAGGAAGCAATCGCAATGAACCATAAAATTAATATGGTTTTCATTGATATTGATAAAAGATCCCTGATGCAAATGGTGTCCATAAGCTTGCTTTAAGATCGCTGGCTTTCAGTCCATTATTGACCCAAGTATTGCAAGTGTGAAACAATGAGTAGCTACCTACCGCTTCGTAGAACGCATCATTGGAACCATAAACTGCATTTGTTTTAATAAATATTGGCTTCCCTTTTTTAAGTTTAAGGGATTTCTTCACATAAGAAATCAATTTCTTATACTTCTTAACACTGATCTCTATTTTTATTTTTTCTTGCTTCTTAGGCAGTTCGACATAATATGTCGTATGCACGGCAGCGGAACTCAACCAGAAAGCTGCTTTGAACGCAGTAGAAACCTTCAATTTACTCCAGGAAGGTGTCTCCAGATAAAATCCCTTATCGCCCCAGCCAACACTAAAATAGTTTGCGGTACTGTCGTTCCCTACTGTATTCTCGAAAGGAAAATAATTAGTCCAGTCGATATGCGCATTACGAATGGGCGTAACTATGTCCGTATGTACGCCATTGTTCATGAGATAGATCTCGATCTTTTCGTCTGCTACTTTTTCTGTTTCACCCACAGAGATCCTTCCGAATACGAAGGCTGATAGCATATATAGTAAAAACATACCTAATAGGGTGAGCACACTGTAAGTTGAGTATTTAAAGGTTTTTTTAACTATACTCTTCATATAAATTTGTTGAGGATCAATATGTGTTATTCACCAAAATAAGCATTTACAATAGCTCTTTTAGCTTCTACAATTTCTATAAGACTCTCGTCTTTGGTTCTTACAAAATCAGAAAAAGCCTGAGCCTCTTCCTTCAACGTATTCCTTAGTAGAAGAAAGGTATTCATAGTTTCTTGTAATTTTTGATCGTGAAACAATTCTGTATTCATCAGTTTTTGAGTTTCAGCATTTCCAATTGAAAGTCGATTAATAATATTGGTCAATTGCCCAATCGTTTCTTCATCATTGATATTCCCATTTACATACAGATAAGATAAATTTTCGATTTGCCAAAATGTTGAAGCAACAGCCTCTCCGCCGTATACTCCGAGTAAATAATTCATTTGATAAAGCTCAGCATCCTTAACGGTAACCGAAGATTGCGCAAGTACGTTTAGCGATAAACAGATAGTAGCTAGTAAGATTAATTTTTTCATTGTCGCTTTTATTACGCTGTAGATGTTATGAAATCAAAAATAAACTTTTAAAGTTTTTAGTAAAAAGAATTTTCAAAATGAATCAACAGGAAACTGTCTGATACCATTTTCAATTTTCTTGTCGGCGAACTTTCTTTCTTTCCAAATGTTAACTATTGAGAATGACAGAAGAAGAAATCAACCGAATAATTGAGATGGCCTGGGAAGACCGAACCCCTTTTGAAGCCATTACATACCAGTTTTCACTTTCCGAAAAAGAAATAGTGATGCTAATGAAGCGCGAGTTAAAAGACAGCAGCTTCAAGCTTTGGAGAAAGAGAGTGCATTCGGGTGTAAGTCAGAAACACCTTAAGAAACGAAATCCGGAGATTGATCGGTTCAAATGTTCTCGTCAACGTTTCATTTCCAATAACAAAATCTCAAAGCGATAGAATTCCCTACCGACATAGCATCGATTCAGGACCGTATTCGTTCAATTAACCCTCAAAAGTATGGATCAACCAGAAATTTCAAGGATGGTGCCTTAACATATCTGAGTCCTTACATATCGCGCGGGGTTATCAGCACAAAACAGGTGGTGGAGCATATACTCTCACGAAACTTTGGACGAGAAAAAACTGAAAAGCTGATTCAGGAACTCGCGTGGCGGGATTACTGGCAGTTGATCTGGAAAGAAAAAGGTTGTGAAATCGATCGTGATCTTAAAAGTGAGCAACAAGGCGTCTTTCATTTTCAAATCCCAAACAACATATTACTCGCACAAACCGGTATTTCAGCAATCGATGAGGGAATCAACGAATTCCTTAAAACGGGTTACATGCACAATCACATGCGCATGTATGTAGCATCTTTGGCTACAAACATTGCAGGCAGTCATTGGAAAGAACCAGCACGATGGATGTATTATCATTTGTTAGATGGAGATTGGGCAAGTAATGCGTTGAGCTGGCAATGGGTTGCGGGAACATTCTCTTCGAAAAAATATGTCGCTAATCAAGAGAACATCAACAAGTATTTCTATTCAAATCAATTGAATACTTATTTGGATGTCGATTACGATCAATTACTTCAAATTGAAGCACCTGTGCAACTAAAAACATGCTCAGTGCCTGATCTACAAACTCAGCTGCCACAATCTTCATTGGATATTAGAATTGCTCCTAATAATGCATTCATCTATACGTATTATAATTTAGATCCTGTTTGGAGAAAAAATGAAGAAGGAGAGCGGATTCTTCTGCTAGAACCCAGTCATTTCAGAAAATACCCTATTTCTAAAAGATGTTTGGACTTCGCATTGAACTTAGGTAAGAACATTCCGGATCTAAAGATATTTGTTGGCGAATTGAATGAATTAAATGAGTTTCTTCAACCAGATAACCTCTTTTACAAAGAACACCCTACTCAAAATTGGAGCATCGGAACAAAAGATGAGAGAGACTGGATCACATCCGTCAATGGGTCTTTCCCATCTTTTTTCGCCTTTTGGAAAAAGGCCCAAGAAGAGATCTTCTCATGAAGGAAAGACGCAATATCGTTTGGTTGAAACGGGATCTTCGATTGATGGATCACCAACCATTATTGCAAGCAACGAATGAAGAGTGTGATTATTTGATAATATACATTTTCGAACCTTGTATGATCAATTACCCGGATTGTTCCACCAGGCACCTTCAGTTTGTTCATCACAGCTTAAAAGTTATCAATGAGAAGCTTGCCACGTTAAACCGACAGGTACATGTTTTTCATAGTGACGCCTATTCCGTCTTTGATTGGATAACAAATCAGTTCGACATTCAAAAGGTATTTAGTTATCAAGAAAGTGGTATTGAGTTAACTTGGGAACGAGATAAACAAATCAACTCCCTGTTGAAGGACAAAGGAATCCAATGGAATGAATTCCAGAGGGATGGCGTAATTCGTGGAATCAAAGACAGAATCAATTGGGATCAACAATGGTATGCTTTTGTAAATGAACCTATTTTATCAATTCCCTTCAAAAAGTCCGATAAATTAGAATTAGTTGACCACCCTTTTCCTGTTTCAAAAGAACTAATGGAGATCTTGGATTACTACCCTGACTCTTTGCAACCTCCCGGTGAAAAAATGGCCTGGAAGTACTTGAAATCATTTTGTGATGACAGAGGAAAAAATTACAATCGCCATATTTCAAAACCCCTTGAAAGTAGGTCATCTTGTGGACGAATCTCACCTTACCTTGCATGGGGAAATCTCAGTATTCGTCAATGCGCACAGTTTGTTATCAATCATCCCAACTATGCTCATCACAAAAGAGCTTTTGATGGATTATTGACGAGATTGAAATGGCATTGTCACTTCATACAGAAATTTGAAGTGGAATGTTCATACGAGACTCAATGTGTAAACAAAGGTTATGAATCACTTGAACATACCAACGAACCAAAGCTTATTGTGGCTTGGAAAGAAGGGCGAACAGGATTTCCTCTTGTAGATGCGTGCATGCGGTGTCTCCAAGAAACTGGATGGATAAATTTCAGGATGCGGGCCATGCTGGTTTCAGTATTCTGCCATCATTTCGACATTGACTGGCGCGAAGGAGTTTATCATTTAGCCAGATTATTCCTGGATTATGAACCCGGAATTCATTATCCACAATTTCAGATGCAAGCAGGAACTACGGGAGTAAATACGATCCGAATGTACAATCCTGTGAAGCAAAGCAAAGATCATGATCCGAAAGGAGTTTTTATAAAAAAGTGGTTGCCAGAGCTTGAAAAAGTTCCCGAAGAATTCATCCATGAACCCTGGAATTTGACCGAAATCGAAAAGACGATGCTTGGAATTGAAATTAACTATCCGCATCCGATGATCGATTTAGAAGAAGCGGGTAAAAGAGCGCGTACCAAGATATGGGGACATCGAAAAGATCCAGAAGTTAAAAAAGAATCCTCAAGGATTGTAATAACTCACACCAGAAACAACTCAAAACGATCCAATGCACAAAAGTAATTTACCCGAGAAGGTTTGTCCGGTTTGTCAGCGCCCCTTTCAATGGCGTAAAAAATGGGATCGCAATTGGGAGCATGTAAAATATTGCAGTGAACGATGCAAAAGAAACAAATCGAATGAGCAAAAGGATTAAGCTGGTTCTTCCCCATCAATTGTTTGAATTCAATCCACTATTTGACGTAGAGGGTTCTTTCTTAATGATTGAAGAATTCCTGTTCTTTCGTCAGTACAATTTTCACAAGCAGAAAATTGCTTTTCATCGGGCAAGCATGAGGTGGTATGCATCCTGGCTTGAAGAAAAAGGTGCTGATGTTATCTATATTTCTTCATATAATGATTACAGTGATTTACGCATACTCGATAGCTATTTTGCAGAAAATTCCTTTGAAGAAGTTCATATGGTTGATCCAGTCGACAATTGGATTACAAAAAGGATTAAAAATTTAAAGAACGTAGAGTTGTATCTCTACGAAAATCCAAGTTTTCTCAACAGCAACAAGGACAATCGGCAGTTTTTCAAAGGAGATAAAAAATTCTTTTTCCAAACTTATTTCTACAAAGAACAGCGACAAAGGTACAATGTCCTTTTGCAAGCGAGTGGAGAGCCCGAAGGAGGAAAGTGGAGCTTTGATGACGAAAACCGTAAGAAGTATCCAAAAGGTAAAACCCCTCCACCGGCATTCCATCCTCAAGAATCAGTCTATTGGAATGAAGCTGTCAATTACGTGGAACAGTACTTTCCTGAGAATTCCGGTTCAGTTGACATGCAAATTTATCCCATTGATTTTGAATCAAGTAAAGCTGCATTGAACCACTTTCTGGATTATCGATTTTATGATTTTGGAAATTACGAAGATGCTATAGTACAAAATGAATTGACGCTTCATCACAGCCTACTAACCCCTGCACTAAACTCCGGATTGCTCACACCTCATTTTGTCCTTGACAAAACAATAAAGTTTGCGAAGAATGAAGAAATTCCATTGAATTCAACCGAAGGTTTTGTTCGCCAGGTAATCGGATGGCGTGAGTTCATACGAGGAATGTACGAGTGCAAAGGAACTGAAATGCGAACTTCAAACTTCTGGAATTTTGATCGTAAAATCCCTAAGAGCTTTTATAATGGTTCAACCGGAATTTTACCGATCGACGAAACCATTCAAAAGATCTTGAAAACGGGTTATTGCCATCATATTGAACGATTGATGATACTTGGAAACTTCATGTTAATTTGCGAATTTGACCCTAATGAAGTGTATCGTTGGTTTATGGAGCTCTTCATCGATTCATATGATTGGGTAATGGTTCCTAATGTATACGGAATGAGTCAATTTGCAGATGGGGGTTACTTCGCTACCAAACCTTACATCAGCGGCTCCAATTACATAAAAAAAATGAGTAACTATCCCGGTGGTGAATGGGAAAAAATCTGGGATGCTTTGTTCTGGAACTTCATTGACAAACATCAAGAATTCTTTTCGAAAAACCCAAGATTATCAATGATGGTGCATACATTCAATAAAATGAATCCAGAAAAGAGATCAAATCATCTCTTAACAGCAAATAGCTTTTTAGTATCACTTGATTCAATAAATTGATTTAAATGAACCTTTTTCTAATAATATTGTAATCTGAACGAAACAAAATTAGAAATGAGTCAATTTCATTTGATTAATCTTTGGATACCTTTCGTTTTTATATCTTATACTGTATTCAGTCAGCAACCCGATTCTGCAGTGTACAAGGTTGAAAAGAACGGATTGATCTTTAAGCGTTATGTTCAGATGTATGAACAGCCTCAAACCTGTGAGGTGAAGCCACCGGGTTTTGTCGCACCTAAGGCCTACTCTACCCATTACACGATCATTCGTAAAAGTGACGAAAAGCTCCTCTTGAATGTTACGGGTGAAACATATTTTCAAAACAGCAAAGAGATAGCTGGTGACCCGATCGTAAAGGATATTGATTTTGATGGTGTATTGGATCTGTGGATCCCTGCACCTGAAAAGAAGGGCTACAAATTTTACTCGTTCAACCCTTCACTGGACAATTTTGAAATGAACTTCTTATCCAAACTCTATGATCTGAAAATAGATACAGAAAAACAGCGGGCTACGGGCTATACCTATGATTATGAATTCTATGGGGGAGCGCCTGATTCTAAAACCGAGTATGTGCTTCAAGGGAAAAACCTACCAGTCGTTAAAAAGCAAATAATACCCTTAAACTGACAATTTAAAAAATTCATTTTCCAAAATTTTGAAGCTAATGATACTTTGTTCAACTAAATTCTTTTGAACCAAGGATCTTACTCGATTCATTCATTTTTATTCAAAACAAATACAGAATTCGAATTGATAATCCTTCGCTTCAATATGCTTTTTCATTTGCTAAAAATCAAGAAATCGACCCAAACTAAGTATTAGTTCGTATATCCCACTGAGTGCCAATCCGTATTTATAGTACAGAATACTAAAGGTATGCGTAATCTGAAAAATTCCTCACTCATCTTTGTCTCACGAAACCAAAAAAACAATTAAAAATGAAAACAAAAATGAAATTCGGAAAAATGATTTTTTTAATCATGCTTGGAGCAAGTACTTATTTTTCAAATGCACAAACAGCAAGTACTAGTTTACAAGTGAGCTACAGTAAAGTAAACCCTACTTGCAACGGAAGTACCAACGGACAAATAGTTATTTCCATTACTGGAGGAACAGCACCGTACATCGTAAACAACACAGTTATTAGTGGATCCACTCACACATTAACTAATCTTTCAGAGGGATCTTATACTTTCAATGTCGTTGATCAGAACAATGGCAACCTTAACAGTCAAATTAATCTTGCTGCACCACCACCACCTCAAATATCAGTGGTAATCGGCGAAGTCACAACGATTGGTGGCAACAATGGATATATCGATCTTACGGTAGTAAGTCAGCATCAACTTTCTTACTTTTGGACAACTTCCGCACCAATCAATATTGCAGCTACAGAACAGGATTTAATGAACATTGTTGGAGGTGAATACAATGTCCTTATCAGTGAATCTAATGGTTGTTCATTCAGTAAAAGCTTCACAGTGATTGAAAAGGAGCAAATTTATGTTCCTAACGTAAACTTTGAAGTTCCTGAAAACATTTCTAACGAAACAACTGAGATTTCAGTATTCCCTAACCCTTCTTTTGGAGAAGTTACCATCAAAACCGGAGATAAAATTGCAGAATATTCAGTAGTAAATGAAATGGGTACAACAGTTGCTCAGGGTAAAGGATCTTTCACAAACGATACATTGAATCTTAAGACAGGAAGATACTATATCATTTCAACTGATGTAAACGGAAATACGACTAGAAAACATCTTCAGATTTTATAATCGAAGGTATTAGATTATACGTTAAATAAATTCAAAACAAAAAAGCTCCACTTGGAGCTTTTTTTGTTTAAAGTACTTGACTTAATCAAGTTTTTTGATGATCTGAGCAGTCCCAATTCTGATTATTGATGCATTTTTTAAATGAATTGAATCAAATGAGAGACATTTGAATTTTAATCTTTAGTAAATTAAAACTATTGTGTTTTCCTTTTTTTATCTTTCCGAACATGAAAAAGCATCTAATATTCTATTTAATTTCAATGCAGGTTTTCTTGATTCATGCACAAACCAACCTGAATGTGACCAATAGCGTTGCGGATCAAGTGATCAAAGGAAATTTTGACCCACTGCAATTCTCTTCAACCAACACGGTGAGCGATCATCAGCAAATGATCCAGTACTTGCAGAATTCCATCGAACCGGATTCGTTGAAAGCCTATATCGTGAAGATGGCCACTTTCCATAATCGAAATACAGGTTCTGATACCGTTTCTACTACAACAGGTATCGGTGCGGCAAGAAGATGGGCTTACGGTAAATTTGAGCAATTCAGCTCGGCTTCAGAAAACCGATTGATTCCCTCTTATTTTCAATTCGATCAAACCATTTGTTCGGTCACACAGCATCGAAATATCATCGCGGTTCTGCCTGGCTCAGACGTGCAAGACCACGAAGTGATCATTATCGAAGGACATATCGATAGCCGATGTGAGAGCTCATGCGACATCACTTGTCAGGCTCACGGGATAGAAGACAATGCTTCAGGTTCGGCGCTGGTACTGGAGCTGGCAAGGGTGATGAGTACCTTCTCTTATCCGAAAACGATCGTTTTCATGTTGACCATCGGTGAAGAACAAGGCCTATATGGTGCCAATGCCTTCGCGCTCTATTGCCAGACCAACACAATTCCGGTGAAGGCGGTTTTGAACAATGACGTGATCGGAGGAATCATCTGCGGAAACACATCTTCAGCACCTTCTTGTCCTGGAGTCGATTATATTGATAGTACACAAGTCAGGATCTTCTCGTACGGCGGATTCAATTCCCCTCATAAGCAGCTGGCCCGATTCACCAAATTGCAATACAAAGAAGAATTACTCCCTAACGTGAACGTTCCCATGCTGATCTCGATCATGACTCCCGAGGACCGATCAGGAAGATCCGGCGATCATGTCCCGTTCAGACAAAAAAGCTTTACAAGCTGCAGATTTACTTCGGCAAATGAGCATGGGAATGCCTCCAACGGAGCTGGCTACGTAGACAGACAACATACGACGAATGACATTTTAGGGGTCGACACCAATGCTGATCTGGAGATCGATAGCTTCTTTGTTGACTTCAATTACCTGGCTCGAAATGCAGCGATCAATGGTACAGCAGCAATCGTCGCGGCAAAGGGACCTAAGAAACCGGATTTCAGCGTAGCCACACTTACGGGTCCAACCATCATTATTCAGATCACTGATCAGACGCAATATGCCAACTATCGTGTCGGACTGAGAACGCTGACCAATGACTGGGACTCTGTCTATACGATCAACGGGATCTTGGACACTATTTATCCCCCTCAGGCCAGCAATTACATTGTCAGTGTAGCTTCGGTTGATGAATTCGGAATGGAAAGCCTGTTTTCTCAAGAGATCAACATCAGCGACGCACAGCTGAGCACTGAAGAGTTGTCAATGAATATGGATTTTCCAATCCAATTGCTTCAAAACAAACCAAATCCCTTTGATGAAGCCACCATCATTGGTGTTTATGTGAATGGAACGTTTACCTACAAAAAAGCCTGGATCCAGATCGAAGATGAAATGGGTAAAGAGCTTGAGTGTATTCCGATCACTTTACACGCAGAGATCAATGAGATCCAATACGAACACGGCTACGGAAAAACAGGCACCTTCATCTATTCGCTCATCGTTGACGACATTCGGATCGATAGCAAGCGAATGGTGTTCGCGAATTAAATTTAGGTAGGGACAACCTTGTGTTTAAGCTGAAAAATTACTTCTTCTTTTTCGGCTTGTAGGCTTCCTCGTATTTGTTGATCCAATCCTGAGCAGTCATTTTCTGCATCAGCTGACCGATCAGGTCATAGGGTATCTCTTCCATCTTTTTGAAACGGATACAGCTTTTCCCCATATCGAGCTTTTGCTTGCTGTACTTTGGATATTCCTCCACAAACCAGTCGTGCAAAACCGAATCCGCATAAATCCCCATGTGGTAGAAATTAATGGAGCCCTTCTGAGAAGCCAATCCTGCAAATGGTAATTGTTCACTTGGTTTACAATGATATCCGTCTGGATACAGTGAATGCGGAATCACATATCCCAATCCTCCATAGCTGATCGCAGCTTCAAAGCCTTTAGGCAAATGATCCACAATGACCTTATGCAGTTTATTGAACGGCTCTAATCTGTCTTCAGGCAGATTGGCCAATATTTCTTCAACTGTGGTTCCGTTTGCTTTCATGGCTTGGTGTGTCTGTTTAATGTGGATTACTCTACCTATCAAAGATAAAAATGAATTCGAAATGGGAAAATGCACACTTATATCGATAAGCATACGTTGTTATTCACCCATTCACATAAAAAAATACTATATTCACTAATGCTCTCTGGTAATAAAACTGATTGCTTAATCTATGGCTAGTTAAATGTTAAACTCAATTATAACCGGATCGGGCTCATTTATCCCTGAAAAAAGAGTGAACAACTCTGAATTTAACAACAATCAATTCTATTCGGAAAATGGTGAAAGAATAGAAAAGGACAACGTCGAGGTCATTCAAAAATTTCAAGAAATTACCGGAATAAAGTCAAGACGGTATGTCGAAACTGAAATGTCTTGTTCACAAATTGCGACCATTGCCGGACAAAAAGCCATTGAATCAGCTCATATTGATAAAGAATCAATCGATTACATCATTGTTGCGCATAATTTTGGAGATGTTTTGGACGGTTCTAATCAATCCGATATGGTACCTTCCATTGCTTCCAGGGTGAAGCACGAGCTCGGAATTGAAAATGAATTCTGCATAGCGTATGATATAATTTTTGGATGCCCCGGATGGGTACAAGGATTGATACAGGCCCATATTTTTATCCAATCAGGAGAAGCAAAAAGATGTTTGATCATAGGCACTGAAGTGCTTTCAAGAGTTATTGACCCTTCCGATAGAGATACTATGATTTTTGCAGATGGGGCTGGTGCAGTAATTATTGAAGGCATAGAGGAAGAGAACAAAAGAGGTGTTTTAACCCACGCTGCCCTATCTCATACAGGGGTTGAAAAGAGCTATCTCCAGGCTGGTTATAGTTATGACAGAACAAAGAATGAAGGCGTGCATTTTATGAAAATGAATGGTCATAAAATCTATTTATATGCAATAGAGCAGGTTCCGAAAGCGATGAAATACTGTATGGATAAAATCAACCTGGATATAGATTCATTAGACAAAATATTGTTGCATCAGGCCAATCACAAAATGGACGAAGCCATTGTTAAAAGATTGTTTAGAGCTTTTGGTAAAAGCGACTTTCATGAATCAATAATGCCAATGACGATTGAAAAACTTGGGAATAGTTCGGTTGCCACCGTCCCTACCCTTTACGATTTAATTATCAGAAACCAACTAAAAGGACACACGCTCTCAAAAGGAAACAAGATCCTATTGGCTTCAGTGGGTGCTGGAATGAATATTAATTGTGTGGTTTACGAATGTTAGTCGAAGAATAAACTTACTTGCTTTTGAATGGATTTTGTGAATCGTGTAAATTATTTCATTTCAACATTTCGTTTCCAGAATAAAATATAAACACATCACAAATGAATCCAGAAATTCTCGAGACTTTCCTATTTTTATTTACAGAAACGACGTTTCGTTTTCAAAAATGATTAACATGCGAACTAAGCATTTTTTTTTCTGTATGTACATTCTTTTCTCGACTCAGCACATAATTGCTCAGCTCACACAAGAATCATACGACAACTTGCAAAATAATTACAACTATACGTTTTGGAACGATAATTTTAAGACAGTAAATGTTCCTGATAGAGAGTTCACTATTCAAACCAGTGATTTCGGTCTAAAAATAAATTATTCGGACCTAACGATTTCTAATATGGATATTAATACAAGCTCACTTTCTTCAGATGAAGCATTTGTATTGTCTGATGCTACCCTCTTTCCAACATCAACGACAGGAGAAATTAATTACAGAATTCTTCAAAATGGCAATATACTTCATGAAAAAGCAGCCAATCCGACGAATTCGGGCATTAAAATTAGTCAAATGTCTGAATATGGAACCTGGCTCAATCGCAGGTTTTTGGATAGCTTGAATTATACAAATGGAGCAAACATCTACGGGACATTTAGTGGTATTGAATTCACGAGCTGGCACAATAGATTGAAAATGACATTTTACGTGAAACCAAGAACTACGATTTCGAATGGCCAATTGCAGCTTGAAATCGCAATGCCTGCCATCTATAGTGCTTTCTATAACAGCGGTGAAATCTTCGGCTTCGCTAATTCAGAGGATATTGGATTTGCAATTAAAGGGGGTACAAATTCTAATTCCACGATAGTAAACGGCGGCGTGATCACTACCACTTTAGCTGAGCAAAATTTAATAGCTGGTAATCTTTATCAGGTCAGCTTAATCATTTATGCAGTAAAACAAAATCTCTCCAATACTTTTACAGAAATATTTGATGATGCTGACAATTTTGTCATAACCTCCAATCAAACTCTTCCAAATACAACAGGAACTGTTTCAATTAGCTATGATCAAAATGAAGGAATTTATTTCCTTGATATACCCAAATATACAATGGGACAATACAACTGTGCGAGTGCGGATCTATTACAAAATATTCAATTCGGTATTGAAAATACAACCAATCAAAACAAACGAATTCGATTATGTATTCGTCAAATACCTGCTGTGAATGTCACCGGATTCTCTTCAATGCTGAGAAGCAGAGATGGGGATCCATTGGGTATTCCACTCCAAATTTCAAAGAACTGGCATGGAACCACTTCCAATGCTCTTCATGCTGGATCATGGATCAAAGAATACGTTGAATTGATTATTCCCGCAAGCAGCACTGAGCTTTTCGATTATACAAGAGTTGGGGCAAAATGGGGAGAAACCTATGGTGCTTTTTCGCATCAATTGAGCGTTGTAGGTGCAGGAGTTTGGCGAGGTGGATGGCTCGAAGCAGGACTCGGGTCATTTGGAGAAAATATAACGCATTCTCCCGATTATGAATATGGGAATTCCAATGGCTGTGATTTCCGACCATTTCTAGTAACCAATCAAAATCAGGGTGGCACCTCACTTGAATGCCGTTGGACAGGAAATCTTGGTGGAATTGACATTGGACATTATACCAATTCGAATAATCAGCGCATTTATCAAAGTCAGGTCAAAACTGCCTTTAAGCGATACGGTCCAAATCTTTCAGAGACATCCATTTCAACCCTATCTTCAGATCTCAAATTAAAACTTGATTACACTTTCTATCTAAATAGATCCAATGACTTTACGAGAGTATATTACAAAGTAAAGCTTCATGCCCTTGACTCAATTCCATTTAATCGTTTTGAAATGTTCCAGCTCGGAGGAGACATTTACAATACATTAGTTGCTCAATCAGTTGTTTTTGGTAATGATGGTGGCGCTGTAGATATCCTCGCACCTACAAATTCGGGGTCCAATAATTATACAACCAGCCATATTGAACTTAGCGGAAATCAACCTTGGTTATGGATTGACGGAGAATGCAATAACACCCCAGTTGGCAGCGATCTTAACATTGATGCTAATGCCGGATTAATCATAAGATCGTATAAGGGCCTTTTCAATGGTAGTGTCGATGATACTCCTTATTTGCGGGAAAGATCAAGTTCAATAGGTTACTCCGCTTCTACGGGATTGAACCCCACTTCTTACTGTTTGGTTCCTCCCCAAGGTGTGACTAGTCTTTCCTCCGGAGATAGTGTTGAGTTGTTATTAGAAGTCTGTCTTATTCCAAAATCTGTGAACGATTACTATGGAAATGATACCCTGTTCGCACAATCACTTAATTCAATTGGAAATTCATGGGAGCTTCTGTTCAATGAGGCAGTGTTTAACAAACCTGTTGTTACATCTCAAAACTCCTCGATTACTGAAGGTTATCCAGTGAAGATTGAAACAATAAACAATGAAGCCATGATTGACATTCAAGGTGGAAAGAATTATGTCCCTATTGTGTTTACAAATGTCGATTCAATATTAAATCCAAAGCTTTGGAAGCGCGTAAATAATTGTTGGGAGCTGATAGATCAAGCTAACTGGGGAAGAGACTTCTGGCAAACCGATTACAATGCCGAATTAGGGAAATTTGAAGTAACCTACAATGTAAAACATGATGTGGGTGACAGTTTAACATTAAACACCTACTTTTTTGGAAGTAACCCACCACCTGTAGAATCTACAGATACGATTATTGCTTGCGACTCTTATGTGTGGATTGATGGAATCACATATACCTCTTTAAACACAATTGCTACGCACATCCTACAAGGAGCGGCTGGATGTGACTCATTGATAAGATTGAATTTGACAATAAATACGATAGATGAATCCATAACTGACAACTCACCTGATTTATCTTCGAACGAACAAGATGCATTATATCAATGGATAGACTGCATAACGAATGGCTCAATAGCGGGAGAAACAAATCAAAATTTCACAGCCTCCACGAACGGAACGTATGCAGTAATCATTAATGATGGTATCTGCACAGATACTTCAGCCTGTTACCAAGTCAACAATGTTGGTTCGCTGAATTTGAATTTCGACCACGGAATCATTTTATTTCCGAATCCAACCAATGGCCTAATAACAATTCAATACGAGCAGGAAATAGCCAATAGCATGAGAATCAGACATGTTGATGGTCGCATTATGTATTCATCAACAATTAATTCACAAGAAATTCAAGTTGACATTGAAAGCTACAGCAATGGAATCTATTTAATTGAGTTACAATTCGATGATAAAAGTGTGATTTATCGCATAATTAAAGAGTAAGATTAAATTTTGCCCCTTTGAGAAATGAATTCCTGACGGGTCATAAAAGAAAAAACCCGTTTCACTTTCGCGAAACGGGTTCCTTTCGTGACCTCCGAGGTCGAGATATCTAACTTTTATAAGGATTTAGAGGGGATTTCAAATTGGAGAGCAATTGATAATGTAGAGCGAGAAACAGAACGAAAATGAAGTAAAACAAAAACGAGAATGACGCTCTCACACTCATTCTCGTTTTGTTTTGTGACCTCCGAAATGGAGAAATCTAACTTTTACGAGGATATTCAAAAGGTTATTGATTGGAAATAATTGAGCGATTTCACCCCTATAGAATCAACTCAATTTTTGAATTAATCCACTCAATATATAGCGATTTGAATCATAAAAAAAGCGGATTTTCGATTGGGAAAGAAACAGCAGATTGACCTATTGACAAAATCAAAATATTCTGCTTTATTTCACCCTTCTTGCAGTTTATTCAATGCATCAATACTTGATTGAACGCCCAATTTTTGGTAGATATTATACATGTGTTTTTTAACAGTAGTATGAGAAACAAAAAGTTTATCTGCAATTTCTTTATGCCGAAAACCTTCCGATACCATGAGAATAATTTCTCCTTCTCTTAGGGTCAATTGGTATTTTTGCATCGCTTTAATTAGTACACTATTTTTCGAAGCCGGCAAAACTACTGATTTAGCTGAATGACTAAATAATGCAATTTCGATAGCAGAAAAAAGTTCTTCATTGCTAAACGGTTTGATTAGAAAAGCATTCGGCAGCGTTTCTCTACAGCGCTCTATGGTATCCTTATCACTGTTGGCAGTTAGATATATAATTGGCAGAGCATAATTGGCATTTATGTGATGTCCTAAATCTATTCCATCCAATTTTGCATTAAGGTTGATATCTAACAGTACTATATTCGGCTTTTCATTTTCGATCATTTGGATTGCTTTGGCAAATGAATTAGCCGGTTTACAATAGTCATAATTCAAATTTTGAAGTGCTAAACAAATGGTATCAGCAATGATCATTTCATCTTCCACTATTCCTACTTTAATTCTTTCCATAGAAATTTTATTTACTTAATTCAGGATTAAACTGAATGACAAAAACACTGCCTTCCTCAAATCTATATTCCAAATTGCCATTTATTTGTTCAGATAACCCACTGATCAACCTCAAACCAAGTGTTTGCGCATTTTCAAAATCGATAGTTGGCGGCAATCCTGGTCCATTATCTCTGTATTTAAATTCATAGTTGCCATTTTCCAAAATTGTTAGGTTGATTTCAATTTTTTTATCGGATTGCTCCGGTGGAAGATATTTATAAGAATTTGTTAGCAGTTCATTCACAATTAAACCCAGTGGAATAGCAATATTAATATCTATTGGTATATCATCTGATTGAATTACACAGTCGATGATGCGTTGCTCATTTTCAAACAGTTGTTTCACAGCGATGACTAAATCTGTTAAAAACACTTTGAAGGAAATGGTTTCTAAATTGGTTCCTCGGTAGAAATTCTGGTGTATTAATACAATACTCGAAAGTCTGATTTTTCCTTCATTCAAAGCTTCAATTGCTTTTTTATCGGTCATTCGTGCTTTTTGAAGATCCAATAACCCAGTTACAATCTGCAGGTTATTTTTGACCCTGTGATGCAATTCTTTCAAAAGTATGTCTTTATCACCGAGTGCTTTTTGTAAATCTTCGGTGCGATTGATAATTATTTTTTCAAGTTTTGCATTTTGTGCTTTTAGCCGTTTACTGCGGAACAAAAATATTCCTATAATCAATAATAGTATCACACTTATTGACAAGATAATAAACCAAGATGTTAAATAAAATGGCGGAATTACTAAAATTGGGATTTCAAGAATGTGTTTTTGCCAACTTTCGTTTTCTATTTGTGCCTTAATTTCGATTGTATATTCTCCAAAAGGAAGCTCACCAAGCGAAATACTTCCATTTGTTACTGAAATCCAACTATTTTGTACTCCTTTTATTCTGTAGGCATATTTTTTCCTTTGTACTGAATAATCCAATAAGGTGAAATCGATTTTTAATAATTTATCCGAATTATAGAATTCAATTCGACGATTATTTAAAAAAGAAATTAATTCGTCTTGCTCTCCTTCTGCAGAATATTTGATTAAAGAAATCAAATGCAAAGGAACCTCTTTGAATGTTCTCGTTGGAATTTCATTGGGATTAAAACCATTGACTCCATTTATTCCACCAAAATACAGAAAGCCATCCAACGCCTTAAAAGAGGACCCACGATTAAATTCATCATTCGACAAACCATCTTTTATTGTGAATAAATCGGATTCTCCATTCGATTTATAAAAACGAATTAAACCATCATCAGAGCCAATCCAGAGATGATTGTTTTCATCCTCTTCAATTCGATAAAGAACCATACTTGGTAATCCCTTTTCGTTCGTGTAATTTTCTATTTTAGCCTTACCGTACGGCTTATTCCACTCCCATTTGAAAAGACCTTGTCCATTGGTCGCTATCCATAAATCATGATTTTTATCTTCATGCGCATCGAGCATATACTCAATTGGTAGGTGCTTATTTTTATCTTTCGCTAAAGGACCAAAATAATCTACAATTTGTTGGTATTGAATGAGAAATAGCCCATTTTCAGCTTGTGCGAGTATCCCTTTTGAACTATTAAAAATACGGTACACATTTTTAACTTTCGGTAAATTCAAAGACTTGTATGAAATAGAATTATAGCGATTATTTTTTATATCAAATAATAGGATATCTGAACTTCTACCGAGAAAAAGGGAAGATGCATCCTTTTGAAACATGCAATTTACAGAACCATGCCTATTGTTTAGAAATGGAACTTTTTTAATCAAGCTTAATGTTTTGGATTGAAAAATATACATATTATTGGAATCCGATATATAGAATTGATCTTTCAACCCGATTATTCCCCAGCCCAATTGGAAAATATCAATCAATCCGGAATGACTGCCGCTCTTAAAACTGTAGGATAATAGGTTTGCATGGATCGTTTTTGATTCGTGCATATTTGCGACATAAATTCCTCTTGCCTGAGGATGTTTCACCAATGTTTGTTGATCAATTGTAAAAAAAGTTTGAAAATAATTTGGCTTAATCCTTATTTTGTAAACTCCCTTCTGCGTACATACCCACAAATACCCTCTTGTATCCTTTAAAAAATGCCATATCCGATAGTTTGCATCGCTCCCAAAAAAAGCATTTTCAAGTATTTTATAGATTCTATTGTTTTCAATATAGAAAATACCTTTTTCTGACTTTACAATAGTATTCTTCGTTTCAAATGAAAATATTTTCTCATGTTCAATCTTTTCTAATTTTTCACCCTGAATTTTAATAAAGGAATTGGTTTGCTTATTTAAAGATTTTAGATTGTTTTGGTAAAGATAGCTCCTCAAAAAATGAGAAGGAAGTTTGGGTTTAGATTTTGTTTGGAAAAATTTGTTGTACGAATTAATTTCAAATGTATTCGCATCCAATAGGCCGTAATCATTGTTGATGTATTTAAGCGTCCATTTGTCTCCGTAGGCAATAAAAATCCGATTTTGATTGTCTACATATAAATTCACCACAATATTTGATTCTAATCCATTCTTTGTAGTGAAATATTTGTAATTTTTACCATCAAAGCGACACAATCCATTTTTTGAACCGAACCAAATAAATCCTTTTTTATCTTCAGCCACGCAATAAATATCGCGAGATGGCAAGCCTTCTTCTACGGTCAAAAATTCATATTTGACAATATAATCCTTTCCAATCATTGGCTTTTGTCCGAATACATGTGTCAGGTGGACAATAAAACAAAAAAAGAAAGCCGTAAATTTTAACATGTTTTAATTTAATTTTAACATAAAATAAGCTTAATTTTTAAGTCTACCGTCTAAAATGCATAACCAAAAGCACATCAGTTAATTATGCTTGTAAATACTACTTTAGTAGTAGATTTGGATTATTAAATGGAGGACAATACCATTCGTTTAAAAAATAACTCATTGTGTTTAAATATAGTCACTAGACAAGACACAATGTGGCTAACTAATGCGCTTATTACTAAAAAAAAGACCGATTACTTCGGTACAAAATAGAAAACGCAGTGGAGTTAGTTGATGGCTAGAAAGCCCTAACAGCCCTTAGTGTAACGTAGCCACTTTTAGGGGCTAAGCCTTGGACACCAGCTACGAAATTCTGAGACCACACAAAGTCGGTATCGTACTCCGTTGAACTCCAATAACCAGCATCACCAAAATCGCCAATATTTCCCAATCCTAAAGCATTTCCTTGACCTATGTTTTGATACATTAGATTGAGTTCATATTTTGATGGCAGGTACCAATCGGTGTAAACTCCGATAGATAAATCTTGACACGTTTCATTTGCATCGCAAGATGCGCAATCGCCTTGCCATCTTCTGATACCCTGACTATTGCCTTCTCCACTCCCTATGCCATTTCCATAAGCATATGTATCAACATTGCTTCCAGTACTACACCATTGTAATCCAGAACTTTGATCGGCTGCTGCGCTAATTAAGCCATAGCAACCTGAGGCATCTAAGTAAAAAATAATTCCACCTTGGTAAGTCTGGCCAATAGATAAGCCGCATGGCCCTTCGGTATTTCCTGAAGTTTTAGCGTATAATGCATACGGTACACTCATCAATTGACTTGTTCCCATTACTGTATAGTTGGTTCCACCTGTTAAATCAACTGCTGTTTCCATGAAATATGGCCCTGCTGACCAATCAATGGCTGAAAAATCATCCGTGCTTGTACCCGAACCAATTTGAAGGTTCACTAATCCATACGCATTGGTTGTTTGAGCAAACGTTTCGGAATATACCACTGTTCCGCCAATACTTCCCTGTTGGATCGTCATGCGCATCCCAACCGATTGGTTGTCTAAGATTGTATTACCAGCATCGCGAACGACTGCTTGGTAGTTGAAGCCTTCCGGTGCTTGACCGAAAGAACTGAATGAAAGTGTCGCTGCTGCAACGAGTGATAAAAGTATTTTTTTCATGATTTGATAATTAGTGTGATTTAACTAGTTTAAATGTCTTACGCTTCGGTCCCTTCGACGAGCTCAGAGGCCCATTATAACTGTTTTCGAAAATTAATTCAAGTGAATATGCCCCTGGAGCCAATTGACTTACCTGAATAGGAGTTTGCTCGGTAGAAAGAATCATTTAGCCCATTAATCGTTCAGAATAATCAGCTCTCTTCTAAATTCTTGTTCTTCTGTAATTAATTTGATCATGTACTTACCAGATATCAAGTTCATGCAATCGATTTCACCTTTCGTCGCATCATAATTTATATGCATTTCTCTCCCTAAGACATCATAAAATAGTAAGTCAATGATTGATTCCTGATTCTTGACAAAGAAAATACCATCATTAGAAGGGTTTGGGTAAACAATTAAATACTCTGAGTTCTTAATATCCTCAATACCAACATTGTTAATCGTTACACAGTTTGAAGTATCACTGCAATTTCCGCTTGTAACAATAACCGCATAATCTCCATTTTCGGTAGCAGTAAATAATTGACTTGTCTCCCCTAAAATGATTTGATTTCCGTTTGAACAGTCAATCCACAAATAGCTATCTCCTGTTTGATCTGATGTAACAGTCAGGTCATTTACGATACTTGCTGTGATAGCAAGTGGAGGTTCTACGGTCAAATCTGTAGTGATTTCCATCAAACAACCAAAAGGTGTCACAGCAGTATCAATATAGATTCCAGTTTGTGAATAATAATTGTTGCCTACAGCAATTGAATCACCAGAACAAATAACTTCCGTATTCGTTTCCGTCCATATTGGTATAATTGGATCTGATGAAATTTTTAAATTCCTAAAACAGCCATCTATAACACTTGAAGTGCCAAAATTTTTGGTAGAAAAATTAAAATCACCTGCATGTTCAAGTGTGTTAATACAATTTTGATAAACTATTACACCATCCAGTTCAATGCATATTGAGTTGTTTTTATACTTTAAAACAGCCGTATACCAGTTCCCAGGGACAACATTACCTGCAGTCTCTGTATAATTTCCATTATTATAAATAAAACCTAGCTTCCCATTATAGTTCCAGTATAGACCTATCCATCGATAACTAACACCACCTATGACAATTGGTGTCCAATTTATAGGGCCTGGAATGTTATTTGCTTTGAAATCTAATTCAATTTGAAACGAAGTAGGATCAAAATTCGCAATAACTGGACTAAGCCCATAATCAGTATTACCGCCCGTTTGACAAATTCCATTTGAAGGCGCAGAAATGCCTGGTGTTAACGTGTAATCTAAATTGTTCCCCGTTGCATCAACAAGATTTGTTAAAATTGGATAATCCGCAAGCAATGTTTGCGTGTAAGCTAGATTAAATAGGAAACAAAAAAACGTTACAGAGTAAATCTTATTATTCATCTTAATGGGTTTTAACTAGTTTAAATATTTTCCGCTTCGACCCCTTCGCCAAGCTCAGCGGTCCTTTGTTTTCATTTTCGAAAATTAATTCAAGTGAATAGCTTCCTGGAGCCAATTGGCTTACCTGAATAGGTGTTTGCTCAGCAGAAAGAATGTTTTGCAGAACCAATTTTCCTTGCGCATCATACAGCGTGTAGGTCACATTTTCAAACACACTCGTCTTGATGTTCAAAACATCTTGTGTTGGATTAGGGAAAATAGTTGCATGAAAGTCGGGAGCAAAATCTTCTAATCCTAAAAAGTTCCAGTTGGTTTGATGGAAACCTTGCGTAAGGTCATTGGTTCCATTCGAACCTGTGTTAATTACCACCTCACCGACCGTGAAATCAATGCTTCCATTGGTGTTGCTATACGTTTCACCTTGAGAGGAAATGACTTCTTGAGCGGATGCTGAAAAAGCGGCAAAGAACGTAGCGAAAAGGAAAATTTGTTTTTTCATGTGCATCTAATAAGTTTTATAATGCAAATCTCGGTGGTTTAAAAGAGAAAGTAAATACTACTTTAGTAGTAGATTTTGAAATGTAAAATGGAGGACAATGCCCTCCATTTTGAAAAAATTTATTGTAGTGATTTTGTGTCGTCAATTGGCAAAATGCATGTAAACTTGCTGTTGCGCTCATTCCTGACAAAATCGACCGCTTACTTCGACACACTTTGACCCTTCGATAAACTCAGGGGAGTCCAGCTCAGCGGAGTCAACTCAGGGCTAGAAAGCACGAACTGCACGCACACGGAATCCGTAGAGTTTAGTGTAGTTCGACTGTTCGCCATTGGAGAATAACTGGTACCAAGCATCGTCGGAATCGTACTCGGTAGAACTCCAATAGTAGTAATTATTAAAACCGCCAACATTTCCTAATCCCAGAGCATTTCCTTGGCCTATGTTTCGATACATTAAGTTGAGTTCATATTTTGATGGCAAATACCAGTCTGAATAACCTCCTAAACTTAAATCAAGACAGATTTCAGCTGCATTGCAACTTGCGCAATCTCCTTGTGCTCTTCTTATTCTATAGCAATTTCCATCACCATCAAACAAGCCGCTACCAGAAGCATAGGTGTCTATATAGCTTCCATTCCACCATGCGATTCCTGTACTTTGGTCTGTTGGCGCGCTAATCAACCCATGGCATCCTGAAGCATCTAAATAAAAGATAATTCCACCTTGGTAAGTCTGCCCTATAGCTAAACCGCATGTGCTTGTTGTGCTAACTACATAAGGACTTACTACAGTTCCAGCACCTGTTACATTTATACCTGAACCTGCAGTAGTAACTCCTCCCTGCCCATCTGCGCCTGCCGGTCCCTGTGGTCCTACTGGGCCTTGAATTCCTTGAAGGCCTTGTGCTCCATCATTACCTGCTGGACCTTGTGGGCCTGTTGCGCCTGTTGCGCCCGTAGCACCAGTCAAACCTGTTTCTCCTGTTAAACCAGTTGGACCAGCTGGGCCGGTTGCGCCAACGGCTCCGTCATTACCTGCTGGGCCTTGAGGACCTTGCGGACCTGTTAATCCAGTTGCTCCTGTTAATCCAATTGGTCCTTGTGCACCCGTTGCTCCGGTTAAACCAGTTGGACCAGCTGGGCCTGTTGCTCCAACTGCGCCATCAATACCGTCGTTACCTGCTGGTCCTTGAGGTCCTGCACCATTTCCAGAAGTTTTTGCATACAGTGCGTAAGGAACACTCATTAGTTGACTTGTGCCCATAACTGTGTAACTTGTTCCACCAGTAACATCAATAGCTGTTTCAATAAAGTATGGCCCAGCACTCCAATCAATAGTAGAAAAATCGTCTGTTGTATTTCCTGATCCAATTTCAATATTTACCAACCCATATGCATTCGATGTTGGAATGAATGTCTCAGTATACACCGCTGTGCCTCCAATACTTCCTTGTTGGATGGTCATGCGCATGCCAACGGCTTGGTTGTTTAAGATAAGGTTTCCTGCGTCACGAACTACTGCTTGATATTTAAATCCTTCTGGCGCTTGACCTAAGGAGCTTAGTGAGATTGTTGCTATTGCAACGAGTGAGAGTATTAATTTTTTTACCGATGTATATCGGGATTTCGCGGATTTGAAATTTTTTAATGTGCTCAACATGAATTATTGTTGTTTAATAAGTTTAAATGTTTTGAGATTTTGTGTTTGGTTATTCAACGTCAATGAATAAGCTCCTGGAGCCAATTGACTTACCTGAATGGGTGTTTGTTCTGCAGAAAGAATGTTCTGCATTACAAGCTTCCCTTGCGCATCATAAAGCGTGTATGTTACATTTTCGAACGTGCTTGTTCTAATGTTTAATACGTCTTCTGTTGGGTTGGGGGAAATAATGGCTTCGTAGTTGGGAGCAAAATCCTCTAGTCCTACAAAGTTCCAGTTCGTTTGATGGAAACCTTGCGTAAGGTCGTTGGTTCCATCGGTTCCGGTGGCTATAACCACTTCACCTAGGGTAAAGTCTATGCTTCCAATTCCATTGGAGTATGAATCTCCTTGCGTGGATACGACTTCCTGTGCTGAGACAGTACCCGTAGCTAAAAGCGAAAATAGCACGAGTGTGTGTCTTTTCATATTTAACATATTTAGAAGACGAAAATAAAACAAAAAAACCAAATTGTGTGTGTGTGTGTGTGTGTGAAAAAGGAAGAAGGATGGTTATAACAATCGCTAAAAAATCATATCTTGCTGAAGCAAAAAACGCTTTTTAGCGTAACCGTTAGCACAAGAATTCATCGTGATCTAGCTTTTTATGATTTCCAATATCTTTGAAAAATCCTCAAAAAAGTTTGAACTCTGTCCTGATGGGGTCACGACCAAAGCAAAAGCCCCATTCCTACACGGTTTGGGGCTTTTTTATGGCTAAACCCTAAGCGGATGACTTTGAGTGGATTTGAAGTCTGATTCCTTTGATTTTATTGAGTTTGAAAGGGGAAATGAAAAGTTAGAACTTTCGTCAGTTAGTAATTAAGTATTTTTCACTTATTAAGATTTATTTTAAGTGTTTTTCACCTTTATTACATGAATTTCACCTATCATTCAGTCTATTGAATTTCTTGGTTTCGATTGGATATGAAGCGTTTTCTTGTAAATAAATGTCAAAATAATTGCATATAATCGGAAAAAAACCGATTATTGTATAAAAATATAACAACTTGGACTTTTCAAGACTTATAAAAGAGTATAGCAATGCGCCGATCTCGAGGCATGTCCTTCTG
>CALCCB010000061.1 GCA_937899625.1 uncultured Bacteroidota bacterium | reverse complement strand
GAATCTTTTCGAAATGTATTCCGTTTTTATCGCAACTTCAGATGAAAGATCCCTTGCTCTACCTTGAAGCTGGATCTGATACCTACCGATAAAGATGGTGTCATTAGGAGTCACTTTGGTACTTCCTGAAATTCGCTTTCCATTTAAATAAGTACCATTCAATGACCCTAAATCAGTAAGGTAGTACTCATTACCTTTCTTCTCGATTGAAGCGTGCTGTCGTGATATCGATTGTTGATCCGGTAAGACGACATCACATTCACCGCTTCGTCCAATGATTACCTTCCCTTTTTGCTCTACCTTTTCTAGAATGTTCGTGGTTCCAAGAACGGATCCTGAAGAACTCAAAGAAGGCTTTGCTGAAGGCGCCGATCCAGACTGATAATTATCGGGATCAAAGGTTAGAAAAACATTTCCTTTCTGAGAGAATTGAATTGTATCTCCTCGTTTAATTGGGTAAGGAACATTTGGCTCTAATTTTCTGTCATTGATATAGGTCCCATTGGTACTGCCCATATCCACGATGAACAACTCATTATTTTCATTGTGCATCAACTGAGCGTGCTGGCCTGAGATATGGCTATCTTCAATAATGATCTCACAAGGAGATTTTCGTCCAATTAGTAAAATTGTTTGCTCTCCCTTGCTGAAGCCAACTTTTTTAATCAATCGTTGACCAATCAGAAAGCCTATTTTATAAGATCTCTCTGCCATATCAATCAATTATTTCAACTTCTTTCGACAAAGGTTTTACCTTAAAATGCTGACGAAGCGGAATGCGAATTTCTCTACCATCGATTTCTACAAGGGCATATCCATTTAAATAGTAATCGAGATTTCCGGACATCACCTTTATCAATCCTGTAAATGCGGATTTTGCATTATTGATCCTAGCTTCTCCTTGAATTAATTCTGAACCACCTTCTTTGATATCTTTACCTGACTTAATGATCCAATCAGCTACTTTTTGATTCAATGATGCGTCAGCAAATACCGATGATCTGATCTCTTTCAAAGTTAGGTCAAATGGTAATTTATTAGTAAATCTGAAGCCAACATCAAATAGGGAATACTCCACCCCAACTTCTTTGAGTTGCAAAATCTCCGTTTGTATTCCCTCTTCACTCATCAGATCACTGATCATATTATCCACAAATTCCTCACTCGAAATAGACACTGGAAATATCATTTCCTTTTTCACATTGAAAAAAGAGAATTTACCAGAAACTTTAACGGACAGATGAAGTGAGTCTTTCATTAAAATCTCCTTAAGATCGTCTCTTAACGAATCCAAAAAGAAATCTACATTCATTGAAATAACACTCTGTTCCTTTTTAGGTAGCTTGAATTCATCCTCATTAAATCCTATCGCCACTAATTTTTCCTTGTAATATACTTCCGAATGAATTTCTTTTCCTTTAAAGGAAAACCAATTATCGTTGTAAACATTAAAATCAACATCAGCACTGCAAACACCATTTTCCACAGAATTTAAAGTGAACTGATTAATCCCTTTGAACTCAGGATATCTGATGGTTTGAGCCAAGATAAATCCCACAGTGCCAAGCGTGAGCAAGACCAATAAAAATCTCATTGAATTTTTTTTACTCATTTACACTCTGTAGAATAATTCTCACTTATATGGTACTTTAAACACGACTCACGATCCGAAGAATAAGGATGAGACATAAATAATCTCGGCATTGAATCCTGTCCTTCAAATTTCTGATGCATTCTATTCCATAAACCAGCCGCTTCACAACCGCGATATCCCGCAGAAATAGAAAGATCAACGCCAAACATATCGCAATGCGCTTCATTTTTTTGGTTAAAAGAGATGGTCATAATCTTTCCTGCACCAGCGATCAATTGACCTGTTTCCTCTCCAAAAACCCCTTGGGCACTTTTGATCCTTTTCAATTGGTCATTGATATTCCCTAACTCATTGTGACCTATTTCATGACCAATGACTGCCGCAATCTCGTCATCTGACTGACAGAACTTTAGCATTTCAGTCGTGTAAAAGATTTTACCACCTATCGTAAATGCATTTAATTCAGTTGTGTCCAAAACATAGATCTTATAATTAAATCCCCTTGGATTGGAGATTTGAGACACTATTTTATTCATGATCCTGTTCAGTTTATCCATTTGAACCTGATCTTGAGATAATTTGTATTTCTTTTTAATTTCTTCAAAAACTTGATCCCCAACTTGTATTTCCTCTTCAATTGAAACTGAAGTACCAAAAGTTGAAAGCATTTCTGACTCAATACCTCCAAAAAGAGAGATCATTGACCCAGAAAGATCTTCGTTCAGACAATCAAAACTGTAAGTTATATCTGACTTCTGAGCAAAGATTATGGTCGCGAAGAACAGATATAATATGCCGGATACTAATTTCATTCTACTTCTTCCTTGGTATCACAATCAAAGCCGTAATTATTGCGAATGTGATTGTGAGAACAATTGGCTCGTTTATCTGAATAAGGATGAGATCTAAACAGATTCTCGAAAGCATTGTATTCACCTTCTTGTGACTCTTGCTTCATTCTTTTCCAAAGTTCAATGTTTACGCAACCATTATAACCAGCTGCAATAACAAGATCGATACCAGTAAGATCACAATGTGTTTCCTTCTTTTGGCCGAAAGGTATGGTGGCAAAACTTGCCAAAGCGGCACCTTCATCACCTAAGATCTTCGATTTTTGAATGTGTTCTTTTATGTGCCCTAATTCATTATGATTGATCTCATGACCAATTACACAGGCCAACTCGTCGTTTGATCGACAAAAGTCATACATTCGAGTTGTAACAAAAATTTTCGCACCTGCTGTAAAAGCATTTAGTTCATCCGACTCTATTAAATAAATACTGTAATGATACCCTTTAGGCGCTTTTATCTGATCAACTAGTCTCTTAAGCAAACCCCTAAGATTCTTTATTTTGTTGCCATTCTCAATGAAGGAATATTCATTTCTGCAATCTCTTAGAAGATCATCACCAAGTTCCTCTTCTTCTTGAATGGTAACTTCTCCTCCTAATGCTTCAGTCACGTCAGAATCAATACCACTTAAGATGTCAATTACCTTTGTTGTACCCAAGTCTTCGTCATCCTCAAGACAGCTGAAATCATAAGTTATCTCTTTGTTTTTTTCTTTACGCTTTTCTGGTTGTACTTCTTCATTATTTGGTTTATCCGGGTCAAGTTCTACGGGTTTGTCTTCACCTAAAAGATATTCGTTTGCAAAAAAACCTAATCCAACCACTGCTACAACAGCGGATAATGTTATGGCTATTGTTTTCCATGGACCTCCACTTTTAGGACTTTGATTTTCATAACGAGGGGAGTAATTAGGATCTGTTTGGTATTCTCTTCCCGAATTACTTGAAGTCTGGGATAAGTAATTTCGCCAAGGTATGGGGTCAGATAATCCAGCCTTAACAATGTCATTATGATTCAATTGAACTGACCCAGTAATCCTTCGGCCATTGACAAATGTCCCGTTCGACGAATTTAGATCAGTTAAAAAGACATTTCCTAAATTATCGTAAAAGAACTCAAGATGATGTCGAGAAACTGAGGAATGATCTAATATAACGTCATTATCTCTTGAACGTCCTACCCTTATTGTCTTATGATTCATAAAAATTTCAATAAATCCATTTGTAATTCTTCACAACTCTGATATCTGGCTTCGGGATCTTTATAGGTCGCTTTTTGAATGATCTTATTGATTTCCAAGTCGTGCTCTTCATCTACATGAAACAAAGGTTTCACTTTTGGCATAGGCATGGTTCGAATTGCTTCAAACAATACATCTTTCGTCTGACAATCAGCGTAAGGTAATTTTCCTGTTAACAATTCATAAATAGTAACCCCAAGGCTATAAATATCCGATCGATGATCAATATTAGCACCCTCCTTTAATTGTTCAGGACTCATGTATGAAGGACTACCCATAATATTCTTTAGACCACCTACAGTTTTGTCATGTGCAATACCGAAGTCGATCAATTTTATTCGATCGTCCTTTGTAAGCATAATATTCGAAGGTTTAATATCGAGATGAACCAGGTCTTTTTGATGAACGTATTGTAATGCACTCAAAACTTCATTCATTAAAAGGGCAATATTATATAACGGAAGAGGACCGGAAATTTTTGTGACATAATCCGCAAGATCGTGTCCTTCAATATATTCCATTACCAAGTATTGCGTATCTCCTTTATCAATAAAATCTTTCAGCTTAACAATATTTGGATGACTCAAATACAAATATCTATTTGCCTCCTCCAAAAACTTCTCTCGTACAAATTCACTTTTGAAGAAACCCGGCTTTAGTTCCTTTATAACTACTGGCGAGCCAAATACCATATCAACCCCTAAAAATAAATTAGAAGTACCACCTGCCTTTATTGGTTGAACGATTTGTATGGTCTCATTAATAAACACTACACTATTCGACCTTTGGATTTTTACAGAGACAACTAAATCTTAATGTGTCTCCCACGTTTATCGTTTCTTTATTTCCATTAGCTTCCTTGAGGTATTCTGTATTTAGAGAATCACAATTCAATTTATACTTATCCACAATTTTACTCAAGGTCTCTTTGGACATAACAACGTGCTTTATCTTTTCACCACAAGTAGATTTTATTGTTTCTTTCGGCTCCACTTTATCTTTTGATTTCTTCTCTTTGTTAGTGTCAACTGAGCCTGCTGACACGCTTCCTACCGACTTATTTTTTTCAGTAGGTATAATATCTACTATTAAACTATCTTCTATTACAATCTTACAGTCGCAATTCGGACTTTCAATAGTATCATTCTCTACCTTGATCTTGTTACCCTGCCCCTGTATCGTTTCTAAATTATCTATATCCCTATTATACAAAGACTCTATAGTCAATACTTCTTCGGGATCCGGAATATCTACCTCTTCATTTGTATCCCTTAACAACATCCAAAGAGCTCCACAAATGATTACTAAACCCAGAGATACAGCAACATAGAAATACTTGTTTTTGAATATTGGTAATATCGTTTTCGGTTCTTCTTCAATTATATGGGTACTTGCAAATGCACTCACGGGCACTGGATTGAAATGCTTGAAAGTCGAAGTCGTATGTGGACTATCTTCAATTCCCACAAGTGTTACCGTAATGTTATCATGCCCACCACTATCGTTGGCCGCTTGGATCAAAATGGATGATGATCGATCTAGATCATTCTCATCGATCATCATTTCCATTGATGCATCATTCACCATTCCACTCATCCCATCAGAACATAGCAGAAAAACATCTCATTTTTTGGGATAAATTGGAGAATCAGCTACAGTTGG
>CALCCB010000060.1 GCA_937899625.1 uncultured Bacteroidota bacterium | reverse complement strand
AGTTCATCGAACTACAGACAAAATAAGATCAAAACAAACAAGATAGAAGCCATCCGAAAGGGTGGCTTTTTTAGTTGAACTTAATTGCTTTCGATGGACTGATCCTTGTGATAGCATAACTTGGGATGATCAGCGAGAGAACACAGATCAATAAGGTTGAAACATTTAATATACCCCAGGCAAGTAGATTCAATTCTACAGGAACCTTGTCAAGGTAATACACTTCCGGATTCAAGCTTACGATACCGAACGATGCCTGAAGATAACAAAGACCAACACCAACTAGATTACCGATGATCATTCCTCTAAGGATCAAAAAGGCTGCTTGATATAAAAAGACTTTTCTGATCTGCCAGTTCGTGGCACCCATTCCTTTCATTAGACCGATGAAATTTGAGCGAACAAGTATTAAGACTAAAAGAGCAGATCCCATGTTTATAATACCAATAAGGATCATTAACGTAAGAATGATAACAACATTAAGGTCAAGAAATCCTAGCCAAACAAAAATGTCGTTTTCGTTGTCGATAATACTTGTTACTGCAAGGGTCTCGTTGTTCTTCGTCGGGATAAACTCATGTTTTTTTTTCAGCTTAGCGTGAATTTCTCGAAGTCTATTCCAGTCCTTTACATTTATTTCATATCCACCGATATAATTGTAAAAGCTACCCTTTCCTTTCTTTGAAGTAACAATGATCAATTTTTCAGAAGCACTAATACTGAACTTACTTCCATCCTCGTTAAGATATTTTTTGATCAATTCTTTATCCTGATTAAGCTTAAAGTCACAAAAGGAGTATCCTGTTCCTTTGATCTTCAACTCGAGGTATGCGGTATCCGGAATACTTGTTTGTTCATTTCTACCACTGATGTTTGACCAGAAATCTGATGCGATCAGTCGGATGGTCGTATCCTTTGTTGGACAAAGTGTAAATCCAGAATAATTCTCATATCCCTTTCCCCAATCATACCTATAATTTCCATTTCCTCCATTTACTGCCCCCTTAATGATTAATTGCCCATTGGTCATTGTATCGGCCACTTCTATTTCAGCCATAATTCCCCAGTCATTCAATTCCTGAACGATCGAAATATCTCCGACAATGAATTTGGAATCGAATTCCTCAAGACCTGAAGAGTAGATCCCGGATAGTTTTAAAACTCGTTTTATAGGATTGTTCTTAACGAAAAAAGCCTTCACATCATCCCCAACCTTAAGGTTTAGTTGATCTGCTACTTTTTTGGATACAAGTACTTCAGATTTATCTTTAGAAAAATTGGGTATTCTTCCTGAAACGAGATTACGTTGAAAGAACGACCAGTCATATTCGTCATATACTCCCTTTAATATACCACCATGTATTTCCTGAGCTACAATGACCGTATCTTTTCCTTTAATGTTGGTGGATTGTTCAAATTTATCAGATTGAAGGATCACTGATTTGTATCCAACTGAATGGACTGATGCAATATCCGAATCACTTTTGAGTTCATCAATAAAGGTCTGGTTTTTGAGTAATGGCTCAGATTCATAGATGCTGTTTTCACCTGCGGACATGATGAAGATATGTGAACCGAAACCTGATACCTTTTCACGTACCTGATTCTGAAAGCCGGTCACGACTGCAATTGTGATCAAATTAACAACAACTGCTAGTGCAATACTTATAACCGATATGCGTACAATAGGTCTTGAAACTTTCTTACCTTGCACTTCATTTCGAAGGATCCTTCTTGCTATGAAAAATTCAAAAGGCAAATTTTTGTCTTTAGGTGGACTAAGGTACGTAAAGCTTTTATGGTTAAAAAGTATTTTACTTTTTTTACTGTATTCCTGTCACCCTACATTTTCGAGACCAGAAAATAACGTCGAAGAAACGGTGGTGATCGAAAATTCATCAAATGAGGAGGAAGATGAAGAATTGATCCGCGAAGGATCAAATGTTCAGTTGAGACACCCCTTACTTGGAATAGAAAGACTTAAGATCTTCAGGGATTCCCTGACAGATAAAAGAATTGCGGTAGTTGCCAATCAAACGAGTGTCGTAAAAGGTGCCCATTTAGTTGATACGTTGATGAGTTCTGGGTACAATGTGGTGAAGGTCTTTTCACCTGAACACGGTTTCAGAGGGAAGGCGGATGCAGGTGAGCACATTGAAAGTACTGTTGATGAAAAGACAGGACTGCCAATTGTGTCACTTTATGGGAATAACAGAAAACCCAAACCAGAACAGCTTGCAGATGTTGATATAGTGATCTACGATATTCAGGATGTGGGAGTTAGATTTTATACGTATATCTCCACTTTACATTATGTTATGGAAGCTTGCGCTGAGAATAGTAAACGTTTGATTGTGCTGGACAGGCCTAATCCTAATGGTCATTATATTGATGGACCAGTTCGCGATTCTTCCCATCGTTCATTTGTAGGTATGCACCCTGTGCCTATCGTATACGGCATGACGATTGGTGAATATGCCATGATGATCAATGGAGAACATTGGTTACGAGATAGTTTGCATTGTAACTTGTGGGTGATTCCATGTCGTTTTTATTCGCACAAGACACACTATATTTTGCCAATTGCTCCTTCACCCAATCTTAAATCGGAACTTGCCATAACGATGTATCCCAGCCTATGCTTGTTCGAAGCGACATCCGTGAGCGTTGGAAGAGGAACAGAATGGCCATTTGAAGTATATGGTCATCCACGTTTTCCTGAAAGTGATTTCTGTTTTGTCCCAGTTTCAAAGCTTGGTGCAAAAAACCCGATGTATGAAAATCAGGTTTGTTATGGATTTGACCTCGAAAGGAGTCACGTTAGGAGAAAGTACGAGATCAATCTATCCTACCTTATCAATGCAAAACAATTGTTGGGTGATACGTTGCCATTCATTAATCAAAAAGGATTTTTTGACCGATTGGCAGGTACATCAACGCTAAGAGAACAAATTGAGAAAGGATATAGTGCAAAAGAAATTCGCTCAACCTGGCAGGAAGATCTCGAAAATTTTAAAAAGACACGAAGTAAATACTTGCTTTATCCCTGAGTCTTTACCATCTCAGCACCCTCAAGTACTTTGGCTTTGAGACTTTCCATGTAGGCCTCCATTTTACCTTGAATCTCAGCATTGCTCGATCCAATGATCTTAGCAGCCAGAATTCCAGCATTTTTAGCCGCGTTCAAAGCCACTGTAGCAACAGGAATTCCATTCGGCATTTGAAGGATAGATAGGATACTGTCCCAACCATCGATTGAATTGGAAGATTTTACAGGAACGCCAATAACCGGGAGTGGGGTTAATGAAGCAGTCATTCCTGGAAGATGAGCTGCACCACCAGCTCCCGCAATGATCACCTTAATACCTCTTTTATGCGCATTTTTGGCATAATCAAACATTTTTTCAGGAGTTCGATGAGCGGAAACAATATCAATTTCATAACTGATCCCAAATTCCTTCAAGATATCAGCTGCGTCTTGCATAACCGGTAGATCAGATGTACTACCCATGATGATTCCTACTTCTGCCATAGTTTGATTTTTGCCGTAAAGTTACGGATAGAATAATTAAGAAAAAAGGCGCAGATCAATTGCGCCTTTCATCTTCAGAATTATAATGTTCCTCGTTTCTCTTGTTCTCTTTCAATAGATTCAAAAAGAGCTTTGAAGTTTCCTGCTCCAAATCCTTTCGCTCCCATACGCTGAATGATCTCATAGAACAATGTCGGACGGTCCTCAACAGGCTTTGTAAAGATCTGAAGTAAATATCCTTCTTCATCTGAGTCAACAAGAATTCCTAATTTCTGGATTTCAGAAATAGGTTCTTTCATCATTTCCATATGAGCTCCAAGTCGTGCAGGGATCTGATCATAATATTCTTGTGGAGGAGAAGACAAGAACTCAACTCCTCTTTCTCTTAATTGTCTTACGGTCTCAATGATATTGTCAGTGGCAACAGCAATGTGTTGTGCTCCCGGACCTTCATAAAACTCAAGATACTCTTCGATCTGAGATTTCTTTTTCCCTTCGGCTGGTTCATTGATTGGGAATTTGATTCTTCCATTACCATTACTCATCACTTTTGACATCAGTGCAGAGTACTCCGTATGGATCATCTTGTCATCGAATGAAAGGAAATTCACAAATCCCATTACATCCTCGTACCATTTCACCCAGGTATTCATTTCACCCCAACCAACGTTTCCTACCATGTGGTCAATGAACTTCAAACCAACTGAAGATGGATTGTAGTCAGATTCCCATTTCTCATATCCGGGAAGGAAGATTCCGTTGTAATTTTTGCGTTCAACAAACATGTGAACGGTTTCTCCGTATGTATAAATACCCGAACGAACCACTTCACCATGCTCATCTTTTTCGACAGTCGGTTCCATGAACGATTTGGCTCCACGCTTTGTCGTTTCTTCCCATGATTTAGTTGCGTCTTCTACCCATAGCGCTACAACCTTAACACCATCACCATGTTTCTTAACGTGTTCTCCAATTGGAGAATCACTTTTCAATGCAGTAGTCAAAACCAGACGAATTTTATCTTGTTTTAAAACATAAGAAGCACGATCCTTTAATCCTGTCTCCAATCCTGCATAAGCGAGTGATTGAAATCCGAATGCAGTCTTGTAATAATGTGCTGCCTGCTTGGCATTCCCTACATAAAATTCAACATAATCCGTTCCCATTAACGGTAAAAAATCTTGAGCTCCTTCAAAGATCTTTTCTAAACCGTACTCTACACTTTTAACATCTTTACTCATAATATTATTCTATTGTCTGAAAGTTAATCAATTTTAAGCGCCTATCCAACTTTTATGATAGTCCGCCAATTCGAATTCAATGGCCTTCTTCGTTAATTTTAAAGGCTTAAATGTGTCTACCATCACCGCTAGTTCCAGTGTCTCCTTTTGACCAATACTTCTTTCGTAAGCACCTGGATGCGGTCCATGAGGGATACCCGCTGGATGCAATGTGATCTGTCCTTTTTCAATGTTATTACGACTCATAAAATCACCATCCACATAATATAGTACCTCATCAGAATCAATGTTGCTGTGGTTATATGGTGCAGGAATTGAATCTGGATGATAATCATATAATCGAGGAACAAACGAACAAACTACGAAACCAGCAGTCTCAAATGTTTGATGAATCGGAGGAGGAAGATGTACTCTACCTGTGATCGGTTCGAAATCGTGAATCGAGAATGCGTAAGGATAGTTGAATCCATCCCAACCTACTACATCGAATGGATGGTTTTCATATATATAATCGTATAAGACATCCTGTTTCTTTATCCGAAGTAAATAGTCACCCTTTTCAGTATGGGTCTCTAACTCATGGGGTGGACGAATATCTCTTTCACAGTATGGTGAATGTTCAAGTAACTGACCAAACCAATTGCGATATCTTTTAGGGGTGTATACCGGACTAAAAGATTGAACGATGAATAGTCTGTTTTCCTCTCCATTGAAATGCAACTGATAGATCATTCCTCGAGGAATTACGAGGTAATCACCATAGCTAAAGTCGATATTCCCAAGCTGAGTCTTTAATTTTCCCTCTCCTTTATGAATAAAGATGATCTCGTCGGCATCGGCATTTTTGTAAAAATAAGATGACATTGATTTTTTAGGAGCTGCTAGTTCTATGTAGCAATCCGAGTTCATCAACATAACGTTGCGACTATCCAGATAGTCGTCTACAGGATCAACCTTGTACCCCATGAAGCTCCTCATGATCATGTTCCTTTCAGCCCCAACTTCAGGAGCAATGCTTTTCTGACCTAAGATTTCTTTTACTACCGTTGGAGGGGAAACATGATACATCAAACAAGACATTCCATCAAAGCCTACCGTTCCAAACAACTGCTCATGATAAAGGCTACCATCTGGTTGACGATAAACCGTGTGTCGCTTGTGAGGGATCTTTCCCAGTTTATGATAAAAAGGCATATTTCATTTATTTAAAAAGTAATTTATTCAGTTTGACGTATTGACCATGCGAAATCATTCCGGATTTCGTTTTTGCATGAATTTCAATAAGAGTGTCAATTCAAACCACATATCTGCGAAGTTAGAACAAAGAAAAGATCATTGTTTCAAAGTAAATATGATAATTATCAGTTTTTTGTTTTGGAGATATTTTTTTTGATGACTCAGTGAATTTAGTCACCTCAAAGTTTACCTTTGTCCCATTGCATACTTGAAATATGTCCAAAACAATTATCATAGGAGCTTGCGGTCAAATTGGGACAGAATTAACGCTGGAACTTCGCAAAAGAAAAGGTGTAGATAACGTAATTGCTGCTGATCTCAAGGAAGAATGTCCTGATATTCTGAAAGACGGGATCTATGTGAAAATGGATATTATGAATCGTGAGATGGTTCGTGAATACATTATTGATCACCAGATCGAGGAAGTTTATTTATTAGCGGCGCTATTATCTGCGACTGCAGAAAAAAATCCGGATTTCGCCTGGAAACTGAATATGGAGGGTTTATTCACCATCCTTGATCTGGCGAAAGAGGGACATATCACTAAAATTTTCTGGCCAAGCTCGATTGCCGTGTTTGGTCCAACTACTCCAAGAGACAATACTCCTCAATATTCTGTTATGGAGCCGACAACGGTTTATGGTATTTCTAAACAGGCAGGTGAAAGATGGTGCGAATATTATTTCAATAAGTTTGGTGTCGATGTTCGCAGTATAAGATACCCTGGTTTAATCTCTTACACCAGCCTTCCGGGAGGAGGGACAACAGATTATGCTGTAGACATCTTTTATAAAGCAAAAGCTGAAAACAGTTTTAATTGTTTCCTAAGTGCCGATACGGAATTGCCTATGATGTATATGGAGGACGCGATCAGGGCAACTATCGAGTTGATGGAGGCCTCTTCAGAAAAGGTAAATATTCGTTCTTCCTATAATTTGTCAGGATGTAGTTTTACTCCTGCACAGCTTGCAAAGGAAATCGAAATTCTTCAGCCCGGATTTACTATTTCTTATTCACCAGATTTCAGGCAGCAGATTGCAGATAGTTGGCCTAATTCTATTGACGATTCAAGAGCAAGAGAGGATTGGGGTTGGAAAGAAAAGTATGGAGTTAGGGAGATGGTACGGATTATGCTCGAAAATGTGGATGTCAATTTGATGGCATAATTTTCGAGGAAGAATATTCAAGCTTTATCGTTGTAAATTAACTTTTGAGCGAAAAATATTCATTCTAACGACCATTGTATGTTGAAAGTTGTATATTGCATGAACGTACTGCTAAAATCTACTTAACAATGTTAGTCGGCAAATTATTTCTAAGCGTGATCGTTGCGGGGGCTTTAATGTCACCACAGCAATCTTTTGCTGAGAATAGCCAGGACGACAAAATCAACCAGAAGGATAATCAAGGGCGCAAGCAAGGTCGTTGGATATATTTTGGGAAGGATCGTCCGGAAAAAGGTTATCCGGCAGATGGCAAGATTGAAGAAGGACCATATTTGGACGATCGAAAAGAAGGTACGTGGGTCATCTATCATACGGATGGCGTTACTCCAAAGTTAAAGGGTGAATATCACAATAATCGTCCTGAAGGAGCTTACGTTAAGATCTATCCAAATGGTAAAGTGAAAGAAAAAGGAAATTTCGAAAGAAATCTTTACCGTGATTCTTTACAACGTTTTCATGAAAATGGTAAGTTGGAATATCAGGCTGTTTATAACACTTCAGGTAAAGAGGATGGTAAGGTAACTTATTGGTACCCGAATGGACAGGTTGAATTTGAATACGAAGCCAATGATGGGAAACCAACCGGAAAAGCAACCAGATATTACGAAAACGGTGATATCAAAGAGGTGATTTACTACGGTGAAGACGGTGCGATTGTTAAAAGCGAGCAACGTGAAATGGTTAGTCCTGCTGTTAAAGTCAATGATCCAGGTATTTCTAAAGAGACCGCTCCAAAGGTGAATTCTCCAAATACGAAAGGTGTTAAGTTCCAACAGAATGGATACAATAAGATCTACAACAAGAATGAAGAGATCTATCAAGACGGAATCTTCAAGAACGGAGTGCTTTGGGACGGAAAAGTCTATGAGTACGATCGTGATGGAATCCTTTTGAAAGTGAAAGTATTTAAGAATGGCGTCTATCATTCTGATGGGCAACTATAAATCAAACTAGATTAGATAATTAAGCGGCTTATGGCCGCTTTTTTATTAAGTTTCAGTTATCTATTTTTATCTTTGATTCTATTGAAAAAGCCAATGAATAAACTAAAACCTTTTAGTTCTGACTTTGATCCTTTAAGACATGAAAGTCCTTCTGTCGATAAAGTAGGAGTTGAGGAAAGAGTCGCGAGAATACAGACCAGAAGTATAAAAAATGAATCAAAGATTCAGGGCTTGAAGTTGGTGTTGAATATGATCGACCTAACTACCCTGGAGGGAAAAGATACGCCTGGAAAGGTGAAGCAGATGTGCTATAAAGCGATGCATCTTCTTGATGCTCATCCAGGATTACCAGCAACAGCAGCTGTGTGTGTTTATCCTTCAATGGTCGGCATTGCAAAGGCAGCAGTGAAAGGATCAGATGTAAAAATAGCCTCAGTTTCAACAGCCTTCCCAAGTGGCCAAGCCCCTTTAAATGTGAAGCTTGATGATACGAGATTTGCAGTTGAAAATGGTGCGGACGAAATTGATATGGTGATATCAAGAGGTAAATTCCTTTCAGGTGAATACCAGTTTGTTTTTGATGAGATTGCCGCTATAAAAGAGGCTTGTGGTAAGGCAAGGCTAAAAGTGATTTTGGAAACTGGAGAACTGGTTACATTGGATAATGTAAGAAAGGCCAGTGACATCGCTATTCACGCGGGTGCGGATTTCATTAAAACTTCCACGGGAAAAATTCAGCCTGCTGCTACGATGCAAGTGACTTACACTATGTTGATGGCGATTAAAGATCATTATGACAGAACTGGAGTTATGATTGGAATGAAACCGGCTGGTGGAATCTCTACAGCGAAAGCTGCTCTTCATTACCTGGTTATGGTGAAAGAAACGTTAGGTGACGCCTGGCTTTCAAACGAATGGTTCAGATTCGGTGCGAGTAGCTTGGCAAACGATGTATTAATGCAGATCATTAAAATGGAGACGGGTGTATATCAGTCTTCAGATTATTTCTCGATAGATTAAAGAATGGCAAAGAAAACAGATAAAAAAATAAGCAGCTGGGATTTTTCACCTTCTCCTGAGGGCATTTCGCATATTGAATTAAAAGATAAATACGATCTGTTTATTGATGGAAAATGGGTTAAACCCTCTAGCGGGAAATACTTTGAAAGTATAAATCCTTCCAATGAAGAAAAGATCTCATCAGTAGCCCATGCAAATCAAGCAGATGTTGACAAGGCTGTAAAAGCAGCACGTAAGGCATATAATGGTGTTTGGGGCAAAATGAGTGGTAAGGAAAGAGGTAAATATATTTACCGAATCGCCCGTATGATGCAGGAAAAAGCAAGAGAACTTGCTGTCATAGAAACGCTTGATGGGGGAAAACCGATTAGAGAATCGAGAGATATAGATATTCCACTCGCATGTAATCATTTCTTTTATTATGCTGGATGGGCTGATAAATTGGATTATGCTTTTCCGAATAGAAAAGTTGAATCCTTGGGAGTTGCAGGACAAATTATTCCTTGGAATTTTCCATTGCTTATGGCAGCATGGAAGATTGCTCCAGCATTGGCAGCGGGAAATACAGTTGTTTTAAAGCCTGCCGAATCAACATCATTGACAGCATTAAAACTTGCTGAGATCATAGAAGAGTCAGGTTTGCCTGCCGGTGTGGTAAATATTGTGACCGGTTTTGGTGATACAGGAGCAGCGATCGTGAATCATCCTGATGTGGACAAAGTAGCATTCACCGGATCAACGGATGTAGGAAAGATCATTCAGAAAGCAATTTCTGGAACTGATAAAAAGGCAACGTTGGAATTGGGAGGAAAGTCTGCGAATATTATTCTTGAAGATGCTCCTATCGATCAAGCTGTGGAGGGAATTGTAAATGGGATATTCTTCAATCAGGGACATGTTTGCTGTGCAGGTTCGCGATTATTTGTTCAGGAATCTGTTGCTGACGTGGTTGTAAAAAAGCTAAAACAGCGATTAGATAGCCTTTATGTAGGAAATCCATTAGATAAGAACACAGATATTGGTGCGATCAACTCGAAAGAACAGCTGCAAACAATCAAGAAGTATATTAAGATCGGACAAGAAGAAGGAGCAGAAATGTATCAGTCTCCATGCTCGATTCCTACTAAGGGATATTTTTGCCCACCAACTCTTTTTACGAACGTGGCGCAATCTAGTGTCATTGTTCAGCAAGAAATCTTTGGTCCGGTACTAACCATCCAAACATTCAGAACGGTTGATGAGGTAATACAAAAAGCGAATAATACTCCTTTTGGTTTGGCAGCTGGTGTCTGGACTGATAAAGGTTCCAGGATTTTTAATCTTACGACTAAACTTAGAGCTGGTGTTGTATGGGCGAATACCTATAATAAGTTTGACCCAACTTCCCCTTTTGGAGGATATAAAGAAAGTGGTTTCGGAAGAGAAGGTGGATTACATGGTTTGGAAGCATACGTTAAATTGAGCTAAAATGAGCAGATTGGAGATACTTAAAACATACAAAATATACATTGGAGGACAGTTTCCTAGAACAGAATCGGGAAGGTATTATCAGATCCAGGATGGCAAAGGTAAAGTCATTGGTAACATTTGTATGTCTTCGAAGAAGGATGTTAGAAATGCTGTTTCTGCCGCAAGAAAAACATTTGGTGGTTGGGCTGAAAGATCTGCTTTCAACAGGTCTCAGATCCTTTATCGCATAGCTGAAATGCTTGAAGGAAGAAGAGATCAATTCATCAATGAATTAATGATCCAGGGTTCTTCAAAAGCCAATGCAGAAAAAGAAATTGATCTTACGATTGACAGAACCGTATATTATGCCGGTTGGTGTGATAAATATCAGCAACTATTGTCATCGGTAAATCCTGTTTCGAGCGCTCATTTTAACTTTTCAGTGGTCGAACCAACAGGTGTTGTGTCGATCATTGCTGATGAAAACTCTTCACTTATTGGCATGATCTCATTAATTCTTCCTGCGATTGCCGGAGGTAATACATGTGTTGTGCTTGCTTCCGAAAAGTTACCATTGTGTTCTATTACCTTCGCTGAAGTGTTGAACACGTCAGACCTTCCTGCAGGAGTTGTCAATATCGTCACAGGGAAGAGAGCTGAATTAATTGAACCTATGGGGAACCATATGGACGTGAATGCTACCGTTTATTCAGGTTCGAATGCTGATGAAATTAAAAAGCTGAAGGAACTTGCTGTACAGAATGTGAAGCGAGTGAAGACTTACAATAAGAAATGGATGAATGAGGAATCTCAAGATCTATACATGATCTCTGACCTTCAGGAAGTAAAGACGACATGGCACCCAATTGAAAACATTGGTGGTGCTACGAGCTCTTACTAACCTTGTAGTGGGTTGTCTTGCTGACTTATATTCCCAGCATATCCTTGGCGAATGTGTAGATCTCTTTGAGGGTAGGGGATAGATATCTTGTATTCTCTGAATAGTCGATCGATCTCAAATCTGATTTCGGACATGTAATTCTGGACATCCCAACTTTGATCTGCCCAGAAGATCAACTCCATTTCAAGACCGTTGTCTCCAAAATTCTTAAGACGAACATCTACAGGTTCATTCTTCTTCACTTTGGGGTGGCCCATTGCTGCTTGTTTTAAAAGACGAGAGACCAATTCAGTATTTGATCCATATGCAACCGTTACAGGAAGTTTAAATCTTGACAGGGGTGAACCGTGACTCCAGTTTTCCACGAATTCCTGTGTGAGTTTTGTGTTCGGGATGATCAGAACATTTCCTTCTCTGGTTTCAATATGCGTAGTTCGAACATTTACTTTGAGGATCTTTGCCACCATGGCATCTGACTTCCCTCCATTGGATATCTCGATGACATCACCCACTTTAATATTGCCTTCCAGTAACAATACTACCCCGGCAAACATATCCTTGAAAACGTCCTGAAGTCCCAGACCTAGACCAACAAAGATACCGACAGAGGAGGTGATCAACAGGGTGATGTCTATGTCAAGTGCTCTAAGACTCGAGAAGATGGCAAAAATGTATACTACATATTTGGCGATCTGTTGATAGACATATTCAGTACCGGCATTGTATTCATTCGATTTCCTGAATTTCTTGGAGAGGTATAGATTAACAATGTTTAGAGCTACCCTGGCCAGGAAAAAGATCAGAATCAATACCATGATATGGTAAAAACTCAGTGTGAATTTTTTGGACTCAATGAGATTGTAATTCAGGAATTCACCAAAGGTGACCTCTTCATTATTTATTCTGAAGCTAAGGATTGCGATGTAAGCAGCGAGAACATAAATACTCTGACTGACAAGTTTAAGCCAGGTAATTTTTCGTCCCTCAATCCTAATATTGGATTTCTGTAACGTTTGCTTCAGAGTCCTGGTAATGATTCTTCTCAATGCCATGGAGAAGATCACGATCAGAGACCATATGATCAAGTTCCAGAGGCATACGTCGTACGGACCAATTTTGAAGAGTGTATAGCTTAACATATCTTATTTCAAAATGATTCTACCAAGTTTTTCAGCGATACTGATCTTTGCTCTTTCATACAAAATTTGCTGTGAAAGAAGGTCATTCATTTGTTCATGCTCGATTTCATCTGAAGAAAGGATCTTTCTGATATCCTCAATCCTCTCCTCGATTTTTGAAGCTTTAAATGAATAAATAGAATGAAGAACACTTGTTTCTAATCGATCTTCCTCACTGCGGATAAGAATATTGAAATCATTAAGCCATTTATGACTCACTTCCTGGTCACTGCTCTCTATATCCGAGATCAAACGAACAATATTCTGATCCTCATTTCTCAAATAAAAAGAGGAATTATAAAGTGTTTTGTTTTCCAGTCCTTCAAGAACAAGAGCAAAGATCTTATTGTATAAAGGGTGAACAAAACCAAGGTCATCGTTGAGGAGTTCCTGACAGATCATTTCAGATACACTCAATTTAAAGTCTTCCTGATTTTTATCCGGAACGATCTCCCGATCACCATATTTCATTAATATTCGGATCAATCCAAATTCACTCGGGGAATAAGAGGGTGCTGTGCTAGCAGTCTGTTGTTCAACAACTGGAATTGGTGCAATTGGAATATCACGGATTTCCGGTTCATTTAGCTGTCTGGAAAGTGTGTTCTTACGTAGTTTTGTCAGCTCATTATTCAAGATCTGCTCACTTATGTTGAAGGAGCTTGCGATCTTTTGAAGATATACTGTACGAGTGATCTGATCAGGGATCAACGATACAGAGTGAACGATCTCTCGGATCAACTCTGCTCTTTTCAAAGGATCTTCTTCGCCATCTTTTAGCAGGATATCTGCTTTGAATGAAATGAAATCCTGTGTATGCTGCTCGATATAATTCTCCAGCTCCGCTGAGCTTACGCGCTTGGAGTAAGAATCCGGGTCTTCTCCTTCAGGAAACAGAACAACCTTAACATTCATCCCTTCTTCCAGGATCAGATCAATTCCTCTGAATGAAGCTTTGATTCCTGCGGCATCACCATCGAAAAGAATAGTAATGTTTTGCGTATATCGTCGGATCAGTTTGATTTGATCTTTTGTCAGGGAGGTGCCAGATGATGAAACAACATTTTTTATTCCGGCTTGAAACATACTGATCACATCAGTATAACCTTCACATAAAAAACAATTGTCGTATTTAATGATATCACCTTTGGAATAGTAGAGACCATATAAAATCTCACTTTTGTTGTAGATGATACTTTCAGGCGAGTTGAAGTATTTCGCTACCTTTTTATCAGTGAATAATGTTCTTCCTCCAAAACCAAGTACACGACCTGTAACGCTATGGATCGGGAACATGACTCTTCCGCGGAAAAAGTCAAAATGTCTGGCTTCCCTCGTTTTTACAAGGCCCACCTTTTCAAGGTATTCTAGCTTATACCCCTTCTCAAGAGCATTTTTTGTAAAATCGTCCCCCGTATTGAGACAGTAGCCAAGTTGAAATTGTTTAATGATCTCTGGTCGGAAACCTCTTTCTTCGAAATAAGACATCCCAACTGCAATTCCCTCTTCACTTTCATGAAGGTTCTTCATGAAATGGTCTTTTGCAAATTCGTTAATGATGTGCAAACTTTCGCGCTCAGAGATCGCAGCTAATTCTTCTGCAGTTGCTGGTTTGTCTTCAGGAATTGGAATACCATACTTGTCTGCTAGCCATCGAAGGGCCTCTGGATAGGAGAAATGTTCCTTTTCCATTAGAAAAGTAACAACAGATCCTCCTTTACTCGATGAAAAACATTTGAAGATCTGTTTTCCTGGAGATACCACAAAAGATGGTGTTTTTTCGTCCGTAAACGGACTTAATCCTTTCAGGTTTGATCCAGCTCTTTTGAGATTGACATACTCCCCGATGACCTCTTCAATTCGGGCAGTTTGCATGATCTCATCAATAATATGTGCTGGAATTTTTGACATGAATTATTCTTTCGGGTAGCCGTAATCTTTTTCAGTTTCTACTTCACCTTTTTCATTGAAAGTTGTCCAAAGTCCAACCATCTGATCATTCTTATATTCTCCTCTGTAGTGAATGGCTCCGTTCGGATACTTCACAATACTGAATCCTTCCTTTAAGCCATGCTCATAGAACGTAATAGAAAGCTCGCTTCCATTTTCTGCATAGAAGACCCATTTCCCTTGTCGACGACTTTGATCATCCTGTTCGCCTCGGTATTTGATCTGTTTTTTCCCGGGATACCATTCCGTATAGATCCCATCTTTGATCTCGACAAGATCTTCTACAACCTCTGGGTCATTCGTTTTTTTCTTTTCTTCCTCTTCAGTACATGAAACGAAAGCCAATGCGACAAATATGATGAGCAAGTATTTCATGATGCTTATTTTTCTCTGTTAACAGTGTATTCTACCAATCCAACTAACGATCTTTTTGCTTCGGAATCTGGTATACTTTCAATGAGCTCCAATGCTTGTGATTTTATCTCAAGCATTTTAGCGTGTGCATATTCAATACCTCCATGTTGGATGACAAGTTGAATGGCGTGTTGTACCTTTTTGGGGTTCTCATTGTGGTTTTTCACAATGTTGATCAATTCGTTTTTAACACTTGAATCTGCCGTATTGAGCACGTAAATCAGAGGGAGTGTCATTTTGCGTTCACGAATATCCAGACCTGTCGGTTTACCGATGTTGCCCGGACTACCATAGTCGAAGATATCGTCCTTGATCTGAAATGCAAGTCCAACCAACTCTCCAAATTGTCTCATTTTATCGGAGACATCTTCTCTGTCACAGCTAACGGCTGCCGACTCACAACATGTAGCAATCAAGGAAGCCGTTTTCTGACGGATCACCTCGAAGTACACTTCCTCTGTGATGTCAAGTCTCCTTGCTTTTTCTATTTGAAGTAATTCTCCCTCACTCATCTCCCGCACAGAACGAGCGATGATTTCAAGTAAACGTAGATTCTGTTTTTCGATCGAAAGTAAGAGCACTCTGGATAGCATGTAATCTCCAACCAGAACAGCGACTTTGTTTTTCCACAGGGCATTCACTGAAAAAAAGCCTCTTCTTTCGTTAGCGTCATCTACAACGTCATCGTGTACAAGTGTTGCAGTATGCAAAAGTTCTACAAGAGATGCCGCGTCATAGGTTTGATCAGTGACCTTTCTAAGCATTTTCGCTGTAAGGAAAATAAACATAGGCCGCATCTGTTTTCCTTTGCGACGAATGATGTAATGAGTGATCTTATCGAGAAGCGGAACTTTGGATTTCATGCTTTGTCGGAAACGGACCTCGAATTCGGCCATTTCCGCCTCAATAGGAGACATTATTTCCTCAACAGAGAGCATGTAACAAAGATATACTAATGGAACTGAACAGGATAATAAAATTCGTGAATATTATCAACTATTGAGGGACATTATGAAAAGAGTGAACGATCAGTTCTTCAAAATGCGTTCTTCGTTGGTAATCAGCTTGTTTTTATTGGCCAATTGACCACATGCGGCATCAATATCCTTACCTCGGCTGCGACGAACATTTACAATTAAATTCTTGCTTTCAAGGAAGGATGCAAAATCATTTACCTTCTTTGGATCAGCTTGAGAGAATTCACCTCCATCGATAGGATTGTATTCAATGATATTGATCTTGCACGGAACGCACCTTGCAAATCTGGCAAGTTCTCTGGCGTCATCAATTGTATCGTTGAAATCTTTGAATATGATGTATTCAAAAGTTACCCTCGAACCGGTTTTTTCATGAAAATACCTCAATGCATCAGACAATTCTTCAAGATTGTTCGATTCATTGATCTCCATGATCTTATTTCTTTTTTGATCATTCGCAGCATGCAATGAAAGAGCAAGGTTGAATTTAACTTCGTCATCTCCCAGCTTTCGGATCATTTTCGAAATACCTGCAGTCGAAACAGTGATTCTTTTTGGTGACATCCCCAGTCCATCATCTGAGGTTAAGAAATCGATCGAACGAAGCACGTTTTTGTAATTCAACAAGGGCTCTCCCATTCCCATATAGACAATGTTGGAGAGAGGGATATTGTATCTTGATTCTGCCTCGTTCTTCAGATATACAACTTGATCGTAGATCTCACCTGCAGTCAGGTTTCGCAATAACTTCAATCGTCCTGTAGCACAAAACGTACAAGCAAGACTGCATCCAACCTGAGATGAAATACAAGCAGTCATTCTTGATGAGGTTGGGATCAAGACCCCTTCAACCACTTTACCCTGTTCAACTGAAAATGCGCATTTGATCGTTTTGTCCGAGCTGATCTGTTGATCCTCCAAAGTGATCTTATCGATGCGATAATGCGTTTTAAGTTTTTCTCTCAATGAAACCGAGAGGTTGGTCATTTCATCAAAACTTCCTGCATTTTTCCTCCATAACCATTCATATATCTGTTTGGCCCTGAATGACTTTTCATTGATCAGAGTCATGGAAGCAGTTAATTCTTCCAGATTAAGATTACGGATTTCGATGAGTTTTTCTGACACGATGCAAAGGTACCCAATATTTTACTGAAATCAGATCTTTCCGATTTGATCATTCTTGACGTAAAGTCCAGACACATCATTCCAGTTGACACGAGTGTACTGATCGTCAGACTCAATTATTTCAACGATCTGACCTTCAGGGATTATCTCTTTTGTCTTTTCTCCCATGTTATTCAGGTAGACAAAGGTTTTTGGATGAATTACAACCGCTGAATCCTTACTGTGGGTGATTTTGGAACTGTAGAAAGCAAATCCTGAAAAGACCATAGCGATCAGTATGATCAGGCTTCCAGCACTTACAAAAAAGGATCTTTTAATCTTGTTTCGCAACCCAATGAAAACAGTGAATGATCCTGCCAAAACCAGTAAAAGACTCAATATGGCCAGGGTATTAGTGCCTATACTTAAAAGAAATGCACTGAAACCAGTGGGCAATTGAAGTTCGTCGGAAGAGATGTTCAATTTTTCTCCAGCAACAGTTAATAATTGCACTGCTTCTTTATCTTTCGGATTTACCTTGAGTAGTCGCTTTATTGCCCAGATCGCTTTGCCATTTTCATTATTCATGTGATACGAATAGGCAAGGTTGAATAAAGCATCTTGATTTTCCGGAGAGACAGAAACCGCATGTTCAAATGAAATAACTGCACCTTTGAAATCGCATTGGTTTGCCTGTTCCAAACCATTATTGAAATCGGAGGCATGGATTGGTAAAACAACCAGCAAAGCGAATATTGGTCCTACGATTTTATTCATGCTAGATTTCTCAAAAGTTGTGAGATCTTTTCGATCCTGGTTTCGTCGATTGGAGTTCCAAAGCCATATCTCGCTTGTTGGAAATCAGTCATCAATTCATCCAATTGCTGGATGGTCTCAGCATCTCTTTTTTCACACAATTTGGATTTGATCTCAGACCAAGTGCATACCGTATTATTTTTTTCAGACCCCAGTTTCTCAGCACTGACTGTCAAAATTAATTTTTCAATAACACCGGATGCTTCCTGAGAGCGATTCAATTTCACCAAACTTCTGGCTTTTTCTATTTCGTCCTGAATCATTCGATCCTGGTCTTTTTTCTTCTGAGTTAAAAGGCGGTTGTCCGCAAGCTGGTCTTGTTTTTTTACGAAAAAGCCATAGAAAAGGATCATCAGAATAGGGGAGAACAATCCACCCCAGTAAAGTGGAGAAGAGATCAAATGTGTTTTTGCAAAGTTCTTTTGTTCAGATCTCAAATGGAACGTTATAGTTTCCTGAGCCGATTCTGAATTCGTATCATCGCTGTCAATAGAAGGTTGGTAGTTGCTGTTTTTTTCAATCGTTAGCCCATTACTACCGGAAGTTATCGTGATGTACTTTTCTTTTATTGGATCAAAATAGCTGAATGTTGTTCCAGGAAGAGTCAAATTTCCGGACTTTGACACCTTAATGTTGAACGCATAGGTGATCTTACCTTCTGAACCCTTGGGTCCGAATTGAAATTCTTCAGTAACGATGGGATCTCCGTATGCAGTGAAACCCTTTGGCAATTCAAGTTTTGGTTCCATGAGGTTGTGAAGATTCCCATATCCCTGAATGGTAATGGTCATCGTGAAAACATCGCCCTGAGTGAGCTTCTTTTCAGATATTTCTCGATCGATCGTGAAGCTTCCTACACCTCCGGCAAAGTCTTTTGGAGGATTTGGCAAAGCCTTTACATTGATGAAGGAAGAGGTCGAAGTAACGGGATAACTTTCGTATCCTCTTCTCAACAGCAGTTTAAAAGGCTCAATTTCAAGCTTACCAGTTCCTGAAGGGAAGATGACCTTTTTGTCATAAGTGAACGAGTACAGAGTATTCCCTTTAACCTTTTCTTCATCAACCATAATGCGGGTTGATGGGGTGATGTCGTGTTGATCGATGACCCCATTAATAACATAAGGCTCGTAATTTTCGAGATGATTCGGACTGAATTTCGAATAGACTTTCGCATATACAACCAATGGTTCACCTTCATAGATCGTATGCCTTGATTTTTGAATAACCCCAAAAGCGGGTTGTCTGAGCTGTCTGCTCGTGATCTCACCATTAGAACTCTCCTCAGTTTTTACCTTTTTAATTGAAACATTAACGGTGTTCGAGCGATAAACTTTGTTCCCCTTTTTAATATACGCTGGACCAAACAGATATGTGCCTTCCTTGGTCATAGCACCAGTCTGAGACATGTAATAGAAAGTAATGACCTTACCGGTTGAATAGTCCATTTCCTGTTCCATACCGTTCATGACATTGTACCCATGCACAAATCCTGGAGGTAGATCAATATCCAGGTCACCCTGAACATTTGATTTCACAGTGATGGTCAGTATTTCTCCAACTTCCGCCTCATGAGGTTCTACTTCCAGGTAAACAACTGGCTTTTGGGCTAGTACCTGATTGCTTAAGAGCAGTATTGAGACGATATGGAAAAATACTTTAAACATTACCAGTCTTTTCCTGATTTATTGGTTCCAGCATCTCCTTTATTACCACCTATCCGTCTTTTCGTTGAGGCTTCAGCTTTCATAAGCTGATCTAACATCCTTTCCACAGACTTGTTAGGGATTTTGGACCCATTATTCATTTTGTCGTTCGGAGTTCCATTAGGGTCGTTGTTATTTTTATTGGTACCCTTACCGGTTTTGGGATCCTTGTTTCCTTTACCATTTTGACCGTTCTGACTTTGATCTTGATTTCCGTCTTTCGGATTTTGGTTTCCCTTGTTTTGATTCCCTTTGCCTTGATTCTGATCCTTACCGTTCTGATTCTTGTTGTCTTGGTTTTGTTGATCCTGATTTTGATCCTGATCCTGATTGTTCTTTTCTTCTTTCTCTTTTTTTGCTTTCAGCCTTCTGATCGCCTGAGAAAGATTGTATCGTGTTTCTTCATCATCAGGATTGTTCTTTAAAGCACTTTTGTATGCATCTATCGCTCCTTGATAATCCTTTTTCTGCATTTTAGAATTTCCCAAATTATGGTAATTTTCGCTTTTCTGCTTATCACTTCTTTTGTTTGAAGTGTTTTGCTGGTAGATCTTTTCAGAAAGTTCGAATTGTCTTGCTTTGTAGGCTGACTGCCCAATTTCATCTGAAAGATCTACACCTTCTGGAGCCTTCTTCTGCGCGCTTTCGTAATATTTTAATGCCTTCCCGTAGTCTTTCTTTTTGTACAATGTTCTTGCTGTTTCCAAAGAATCTCTCCATTCCTGAGAATAGATCATTCCGGAAACCACGATGAAGAAGAAGAACATCAAAAACTTCATGACCTTTTAATAAATAGTTTTTTATCCATGAATAAAAACACCAACCAGCATACCAAAGCTGCGAAAAGTGGAATGCGGTAACGATTCTCTTTCATGTCGAACTGCAAATCTCGTAGTTTTGTTCGCTTCATTTGGTTAATTTCTGTTAAGAGTGGCGACAGATCAGGAAATTCATCATCACTGAGTATAGCCATTCCTTTTCCTTTTGAGGCAATGGATTGAATGAATTCACGATTCACTTTGGAAACTACAGTTGATCCTAAAGGTGTCTTTTTGTAACCCAGCTCAGGTCTGTCTGGATTGATCGGAACAGGTCCACCTGATTTTGATCCGATTCCCAACACATTTACAGTGATGTTCTTTTTCTTTAAGATCTCAAAGATCGATGATGGTTTTTCTTCATGGTTTTCGCCGTCAGTCACGATGATGATACCCTTAGAACATTTTTGATCCGTAAACATATCATTCGCAGTAGACAAGGCCGCATTGATGTTCGTTCCTTGATTAGACATGATGGATGTAGTGATATCATTCACAAAAAGTTTGGCGGCACTATAATCTGAGGTTATTGGCAGCTGAACATACGCACCTCCAGCGAAGACGCAAATTCCGATCTTCTCACCATGTAAATTGTTGATCAATTGTACAATGGCTCTTTTGGAAACATCCAATCGCGAAAGGTCATCTGAAATATCTTTTACATCCATTGAGGCAGAAACATCCAGACAAATAACCAGCTCAAGGCTCTCGATCGTCCCACTTACTTTTTTTGTTCCGAAAACAGGTTGAGCAAGGGATAGAATCAGAAAGGCAAAGGTGTTTCTGAAAAAGAAAAACCGTAAAAAAGTCGACAAATTATCGACCGGGCGAAGGATCATTTTTCTGATTCCTGACCCAAAGGACTCTGAAAGTTTATTTACTCGGATCAAATTCCAGAAATAGACTCCTGTTAATGGAAGCATGAGTAGATACAACCAAAATGCCTCAGGCGTAAAGAAATCAAGTCGGGTAAGAGAGCCATTGTCGAGATAACCAAGCAAGAAAAGTAATCCGGCGATCAGGATCCAGAAGAATATCTCCCAGGCTAGTGCTGCAATGGCGATCCATGAAAGGCGATATGTACTTTCTTTCTTAGTCATTCCACTTGAAAATAATTCGTGAAGTGCTCCATGAAATAAGTAGCAACAAGAAGGCCCAGTTTAAAAATGCTGTCGGGTTAGCCGGAGGTTCAGATTTATACCGTTTGTCGATCATTCTTCTTTTTTCCAGCTTATCGATCTCTTTATAAATGGACTGTAAACTTTTTTCATCGGTAGCCCTGAAATATTGCCCTCCGGTTATTTTTGCTATCCTGTTAAGGGTCATCTCATCGATCTCTACCTCCATGTTTTCGTAGCGAATTCCAAAAGGAGTAATCACCGGAGTAGGGGCAAGACCGTTACTTCCAACTCCAATCGTATAAACCCTGACATTTTTCGCTTTGGCGAGTTCAGCTGCCGTGATTGGATCGATCTCCCCTGAGTTATTGCTCCCATCTGTCAAAAGAATGATCACTTTTGAAGGAAGACTATCATTTCTTAATCTTGTTACGGCCGTACCCAAACCTGTACCAATGGCAGTTCCCGCCTCAATATTTTCACCGTTGATCTGATCGATCTGTTTTTTCAAGATCGAATAGTCAAGGGTGGCCGGACAAGCTGTATAGGCTTCACCAGCATAAACGACTAATCCAATTCTGTCCCCTTTTCTCCCGTTAACGAACTCCTTAGCGACTTTTTTCGAGGCCTCTAATCGATTAGGTTCAAAATCCATGGCCATCATCGACATGGAAACGTCGATTGCGAGAATAATGTCAATTCCGTTTTTGTAATCCTGATTCGATTTATCGAAATCATTCCAGTGGTAAGGCTTGGTCAAAGCAAAAATGAATAATGCGATAACCATGGAGTTAACGAGAATAATTGCTTGACGAAGCCAGATGATCCATCTAACCGACATTGATCGCTGATCAGAAGAAAAACCGGTGAATTTATATTCGCCACTTGATCTTTTCTCGCTTTTAAAGGCGAAATACAGATAAACCGGAATAACCAGTAGTAGGACAAGCCACCATGGAGAAGAATAATCGTATTCCCAAAAACGTATGTTCCAGTTATTCAGCATCTTCAAATTCAAATGGACTTGTTTCTGCGACGATCTGTCTCACCAATTGGGAAATTTTAAGGATCTGCATTTCATCTGGCACTTCTTTAGCGAATTTTACAAGATCAGACTGATTCAACACCGCACCGATAGTCTGAATAGTGTCTTCATGTAATCCTTTTTCACGCAACAGCAATTGAGCTGCCTTTGTGGTGTTTTCAAGGAGGTTAATATCGTATCTGGCAGAAAGGTAAGATCTGAGGATGAACGATAATTCAATGTAATGTTCTTTCAATTTGCCTTGCTCCCATAATCTAGATGCATCCAGTCCATCAACCGCTAAAAGGGTTCTCTCCTTCAATGATGGAACCTTGATTGGTTTTTCAGGTTCTCTGTTCCTTCGTTTAATGAAGTAGTAGATGAGCATGGCTACAATTAGGACAGTCAAAATAACCCACCAGAAATTTTCAAAGAAGATCCTGATCTTTGATTTCGGTTCGGGCACGTCTGCAAAACGTTCTTTGATATCGTATAGATCAATTTTCTGATTGGCTTTAACCAGACTTGCCGTAAGGACCTTTTCAGGGAAGGTAAAAGTAGAGTCGTCGATGACTATTGACATGGACTCTAGTTTATAAGTGCCTTCATCCCATGCTGTTATGAGGTAAGTTCCTTGCCAAATCTTTTTATTACCTGAAATGAAAACCGAGTCGGTAAACTCTTCGATTAATTCTACTTGATCAGAGACCGAACTGAACGTTTCCCCATTTTCTGCCTTTATTCTGGATGGGATGGTTAGTTTTAATGGGGAATACTGGTATTCAGAATTTGGATCAAGTTCCGCCTTCAAAATTAGTTTCACTGGACCCCCAACTTCAGTTTTCTCTGGGGAAAGAATTGCACTAAGCTTCTGTCCGAAAGATGTTCCCCCGGTAAAAATGAAAAGAGTTATGATAACCAGTACTCTCAAGATCTCCTTCTGAAAAAATTCGACATAGGAGGAATAATATCCTTATCCGTATGCAATTCAATATAGTCTATACCAGACCTTCTTAGTTCATGCTGAAAAGCCGCTCTTCTTTCTTTTGCAGTTGCTTCAAATTTTTCACGAACCTCCTTTGATGATGAATTGATCCAGGTTGTCTCGCCAGTCTCTGCATTGAACAATTGAATGATACCTGCGTCCGGGAGCTCCGTTTCTGCTGGATCTTCAACGCGAACTGCGATGGCATCATGGTATTTTCTGGTAAGTTTTAAACCTTCCAGATAATTATGGTCATCAACAAAATCAGAAATGATAAAGGTTATGGTTCTTTTCTTCTGGGTGTTTCGCAGGAACTTTAATCCTTCATTCAGATCTGTGCCTTCGCCTTTACGTTTTAGTTCAATAATCTCGCGCAACAGTATTAAGGCGTGTTGCCTTCCTTTGTCAGGTGCAATATATTTTTCAACACGATCGGAAATTAGAATTGCACCAACCTTATCATTGTTCGTGATAGCCGAAAAGCTCAAAATGGCTGCCATTTCCAGAATAAGATCCTTTTTACTACGCTGTCCAGAACCAAATTCAGACGAACCTGAAAGATCGATAACGAGCATGACGGTCAATTCACGTTCTTCCTCAAACACCTTTACATAAGGTGAATTGTACCTGGCGGTAACATTCCAGTCAATGGTTCTTACTTCGTCGCCTAATTGATAGTCACGAACTTCACTAAAAGCCATACCTCTTCCTTTAAAGGCAGAATGGTATTCACCGGAAAAAATATGTCTGGTGAGTCCTTTCGCCCTAATTTCCAGGTGACGGATCTTTTTAAGTAGCTCGTTCGTTTCCATCTTAAGGAACTTCTACCTTGTTTACGATCTTGGTTACAACGTCTGTGATCGTCAGATTTTCTGCTTCCGCTTCATAGGTTAGGCCCATTCGGTGCCTCATAACATCCGGTGATACGGCTTTAACGTCGTCAGGAACAACGAAAGCTCTACCTTGAAGGAACGCGTAAGCTTTTGCAGCGAGTGCCAGATTGATACTTGCTCGAGGAGAGCAACCAAAACTGATCATCGGTTGAAGAAAACCAAGTCCATAGGCTTCTGGAGTTCTTGTTGCACAAACCAGGTCAACGATGTATTGTTCTATTTTTTCGTCGAGATATACTTCTCGAACCAATTGTCTTATTCTAAGGATGTCTTCAGCAGACATCACCTTTAAACACTCCGGAAGTCCACCTTTTCTGACATTTGCCCGAATGATCTGTTTTTCTTCATCCTTTGATGGGTATCCAAGAAATACTTTAAGCATGAAACGGTCAACTTGTGCTTCAGGCAGAGGGTATGTCCCTTCTTGTTCAATAGGGTTTTGAGTCGCAAGAACCAAAAATGGTTTTGGCAGAATATACGTTTCATCTCCAATGGTCACTTGTCTTTCCTGCATTGCCTCCAGGAGAGCTGATTGCACCTTTGCAGGAGCACGGTTGATCTCATCGGCCAAAATGAAATTGGCAAAGATGGGGCCCTTTTTAATTGAGAATTCTTCTGATTTCTGATTGTAGATCAATGTTCCTGTAACGTCTGCAGGCAAAAGATCTGGAGTGAATTGTATTCTGTTGAAATCAACACTGATCGCTTGAGCGAGCGTTTTAATTGCAAGCGTTTTTGCTAATCCTGGAACTCCTTCCAAAAGGACATGGCCATCTGCCAGCAAGGCGATCAAAAGTCGATCGATCATGTATTGTTGACCCACAATTACCTTTCCGACCTCTTCGCGAAGTCTTGAAATAATAGCATTTTCCATTTTGATCTTTTCACTCAGGATTCTAAGTGCTTCTGCCGGGTTGACCGGTTGTTCCATTTCTTCTGCCATACGTCTGAATATCGGTATTATACAAAGTTGTTAAAGATTGCTCCCGAACACTTGACTATGCTGTTAAATATTGTTAACATTGTTAAGCCACAATTCAGTCACTGATGGAAACCAGAACATGTAAAGAATGTGGGCAAAAACTTTTGGGTAGAAAGGATCAGAAGTTTTGCTCTGACTATTGTAGAAATACGTTTAACAACCGTCAGAACGAGGATGCGAATAATTACGTTCGCAGGATCAATAATATTCTTCGTAAGAATCGTAGAATACTCGAACAAATGAACCCTAAAGGAAAGGTAACTGTTGATGGAATTCGACTGGCAGAAGAAGGGTTCAATTTTCATTATTTTACCAATGTTTATACCACACAGAAAGGATCAAGCTATTATTTCTGTTATGATCAGGGGTATTTGAAAATGGAGAACGATCAGTATATGCTCGTTCACAAACAGGATTACGTGAAATAGCTGAAAATAGGATTGGAAATGAGACGAATAATCCAATAATTCGTATCTTCAAAATATAAAACAGGAAAAATGAGCGAAGTAAATGTTGAATGGACAGAGGAACAATTTAGAGCATACCTTATGATTTATGCGGCTAATTCCAATTTTGTAGAAACAGAAGAGGAGAAAGAATTGATCCTTAGCAAAGTGGATCCGGAGATCTACAAAAAGATGCATCGCGAGTTTGAAAAAGACAATGATTATCAGCGTTTACAAAAGATCATCGCTTGTTTTGATCGTTTTGGAATGACAAAAGATAAAATGGAAGGATTCAGAAACGAGGTGAAACAGATCCTGAACACTGAGGGATATCATGACGAACTGGAAGAAAACATGTTCCTCTATCTTAAGAAATTTATGAATTAATAAAAAAGGCTGGAAATTCCAGCCTTTTCTTTTGGAAACAGATTTGTTTTAGCTCTTAATAAATTGTAATTCCGCTGATAGTTTGATCTCGTCACTAACGACAATGCTGCCTGCTTCCGTAATTGCATTCCATTTCAATCCAAAGTCACTTCTTTTAATGCGACCGGAAATACTCATTCCTGCTTTTAATTGTCCATAAGGATCTACAACTGTTCCTGAGTGCTCCACAGAAAGCTCCACAATTTTAGTAATATCTCTGATGGTCATTTCACCTCTTAGCGTGAAAGTCTCGTCGCCTGTCTTAGTCACTCCGTTGGCCTTGAAAGCAAGAGTAGGGTATGTTTCAGCATTGAAAAAATCATCCGATTTTAAATGCGCATCTCTGTCTGCTACACCTGTAGAGATTGAATCAATAAGGGCAGAGAATTCGAAATTTCCTCCCATAAAATTATTTTCATCTGCTTGCGCTTGCGCGTCAAAATCACCAAAGCTTCCAGTTACGTTAGTGATCATCATGTGTTTTACTTTGAATCCTACTTCTGAATGTAGTTTGTCTAATGTCCAGTTCATGATAAATGTTTTAAATCTATCGGTAAAATTAGACAGCAAGACAGGGAAAAATCGTTGACCTAGGTCAAGACTTTTGATCATTCTTGATCAATTGTTTTTTCAAACGGGAAAGTGATTCAGGTAAAATACCCAGGTAGGATGCAATTTGATGTTGCGGAACAAGTTGTTCAATTCCTGGGGATCTGTTGATCAACTCGAGATAGCGATCCTTGGCACTTGCGGAATGGGACATTAATAATCTTTTCTGCACAACCGATAAGTTGTTCTGGGTAAGGATCCTGAAAAAACGTTCAAGTTGTGGTACCTTTTTAAATAGCGCTTCTTTGTTTTCCGGATCAATCACAAGAACCTGAGTTTCATCCATAGCCTGGGCTGAAAGTACAGCTGGTTCATTGCGATAGAATGAAGCAATATCTCCGATCCACCAATCATTTAATGCAAAATACATGACATGTTCAATTCCCTGTTGATCAGTATTGAAAACCCGAACAAGTCCACTGACGATATAACCTTCTACCAGACATCCCTGTCCTTGCTGAAAAATGAGCTCCTTTTTTTTAAATGTATGCAGGGAGTAAGCTGAGCTTATTTCCTTTTCGGATGATGGATCGAGAGTTATCTTTTTTTTGAAGTGTTCGATCAAAGATTGATGAATATCCATTGACTTCATTTTTTGTTAAAACATTCTCTGAAATGAATTGTTTCATAATAAAGTAATTATTATGTATCAAATAAAAAGCGAGCAGATTATTGATTGTAGTTTGGAAGAGGCATGGAGTTTTTTCTCTTCGCCCAAAAACCTTTCGAGAATTACACCCTCTTTGATGGATTTTAAAATCAAGACAGATCTCATTAATGACATGTATGAGGGTATGATCATTAAATACACAGTTCGTCCCCTTCTGAATATTCCAATGACATGGGTGACAGAGATCTCGCACATTAAAGAGAACTCTTTTTTTGTTGACGAACAACGAATTGGTCCATACAAAATGTGGCATCATGAACATCACTTTTATCCTCATGAAAAAGGAGTGCGGATGGTAGATATTGTAAGCTATGCACTTCCTTTTGGTATTATTGGGAAAATTGCACACTGGATGTTTGTCAGAAAAAAACTGGAAGGCATTTTCCAATTCAGAGAAGAAGCAGTGATCAAGATCTTTCCTTCAAAGAGCGCACGGTAGCAAGTGATTGACTCACGTGTCCATGAGGATCAGACTGAGAATCATAAATACCGGCAATCTTTCCTTCCAAGTCAATTACGTATGTTACTCTACCTGGAATTAAGCCAAAAAGACTTGGTCTTACCTCGAATGCTTTTCTAACTTTTTGATACGAATCTGAAAGCAACATAAATCCAAGAGAATGTTTATCGGCAAATCGTAGGTGGGTATTAGGATTATCTGAGGATATCCCAATAACCTCACAACCTTCTTCTATAAATTGATCGTGATTATCTCTGAATGAGCAAGCTTCTTTTGTGCAACCTGGAGTATGATCTTTGGGATAGAAATAGATCACCAGTATTTTTTTTCCGATCAGGTCTTTGCTGCTGATTATATTTCCATTCTGATCTGGGAGTTCGAAAGCCGGACATTGGTCACCAATTTGTTTCATACTATTTTTTTAATGTACTACGATATCTTTCAATGGCTCTTTCGCGAGCCATTTTATGTTCGACAATGGGCTCTGGGTAAGAGGATGTTCCGAATTCAGGCACCCATTTTTTTATGTATTCAAATTTTGGGTCAAATTTCTCTTGTTGAGATGTTGGGTTAAAGACTCTGAAATAGGGTGCGGCATCACAACCGGAACCAGCTGCCCATTGCCATCCTCCCACGTTACTGGCAAGATCAAAGTCCATTAACTTCATAGCGAAATAGGCTTCTCCAAGTCTCCAATCCAGTAACAGGTGCTTTGTAAGAAAACTTGCAGTTACCATTCTTACTCGATTATGCATGAATCCAGTTTCATTTAATTCTCGCATACCTGCATCCACCAGCGGGTATCCAGTCTTTCCTTCACACCATGCTATGAAATGGTCTTCATTATTTTCCCAACGTATTGCGTCATAATCTTTTCGAAAAGAATTTATAGCTGAATGCGGAAAATGATAGATGATCATCTGATAAAAATCTCTCCAGATCAATTCATTCAGGTAAGTAGGATTGTGCTTTAAGGCAATGCGACACAACTCCCGAATACTAATCGTACCAAATCTCAAATGTACACTTAGTCTTGATGTACCATGAATGGCCGGAAGATCCCTTGTAAGGTGATATTTATCAATAATACTGACATTGGGTTCTTTAGAGTCTTTGGCATACGGTTCTTGAAGGAACCCCATTTCTTTCAATCCTAATAGAGGCTCTGGATTGCGTTTTTCCAATTTTGAAAAATAGGAAGAGGTAGGATAGGAGGAAACGTAGAAATCATCTAACTTTTCCTTCCACTTTTTTGAATACGGAGTAAAGACCGTGTATGGTTTACCATCATTTTTCAGGATTTCGTTCTTTTCGAAAATGACATGGTCTTTTGTTCCTGTGAATTGAATGTTGCTGTTGTTTAGAAGATCAAAGATCTTTCTGTCTCGATCCAACGCATAAGGCTCGTAATCACGATTTGTGAAAACCATTTTTGCATTAAAATTTTCGGCGAGTTTTGGTATTAATTCTATGGGATTACCGAATCTGATAATTAGATCAGATCCATGTTGCTGATATATCGCTTTAAGGTCTTTGATGCTATTATAAATAAAGCTGACCCTTTTATCGTTTTCAGTTAATTCGCTTAATATATTCGAATCGAAAATGAAAACCGGGATGACGGATGCTCCTGATTTTAGAGCTTTGTACAATCCGGCATTGTCTTCGGACCTTAGATCTCTTCGATGCCAGAATAAAGCTCTCATTCACCGTTGTATTCAACCACGTTGTTTTCCGTTTCCCACAGACGAATGACCAATTTGTATTTCGACTCCAGTTTTGGTCTCAATAAATTGTAAATGACTAGAGCAATATTTTCTGCGGAAGGCTTTAACTCTTTAAATTCTGGACAATCCAAATTTAAATTTCTATGATCAAAGCGTTCACCAACCTCCTCGTTGACAAGTTCTTTTAGTTTTTTAAGATCAATAACATAACCCATCTCGGGATCAATCTCTCCTTCGATCCATGTCTCAAGCACATAATTGTGACCGTGATAATTTGGATTACTGCATTTACCAAAAACCTCGAGGTTCTTCTCGTCTGACCATTCAGGATTGAAAAGTCGGTGGGCAGCATTGAAGGTTGTACGTCTACACACTTTCATAGGTCAACTTTTGATAGATTTTACTGAAATGGTCTAACATGATTATTCTGAACCAAACCGTATAATTTGAAGGATTTTCCTTCATGTCTTCGATCAATCGATCAGGATTTACAAATTTATATTCCATTGCTTCTTCCGGATTCAATTCTGGCAGATCATCCGATTTACCTAAATAGACGTGATCCAGTTCATGTTCAGTGAGTGAATTATCAAATTCTGCTTTATAAATGAATGAGAAACCGTGTGTCAACATTACTTTCATCCCCATTTCTTCTTTTAATCGGCGATGTGCGGCAGCGGCTGTATCTTCTCCTGGTCTTGGATGACTACAACAAGTGTTGGTCCATAATCCAGGGGAATGGTATTTATCCAAAGCCCTTCTTTGTAATAACAGTTCTCCGGAAGAATTAAATATTAAAACAGACAGAGCCCTGTGCAACAAACCATCAATGTGGGCTTGGAGCTTTTCTTGTGATCCGATTTCCTGATCATTTTCATTAACGAGGATGACTTTGTCTTCCATTAGATCAAATTCAAATTATGTCTAAGGTACGAAGAAACGAAGAGTCTATATTTTTTACCATTTGGAATGCGAATTCTTTCATTTAGAATTCGTTGCGCCTCCAAACCTTTGATTTTAGCAAACAGTTTGTAATAATAGATATAGGCCATGTATACCCCAAATCTCGAATTCTTAGGCAATTGTTTGATGCCCTCATAACCTAGGCGGAAATCTTCTTCAATGTCTTTTTCGATCTCTTTTTTAATAGTAGAATCGAATTCTGTCATGTCAATCCCCGGGAAATACGTTCTCCCCAGTTCATGGTAATCTGCCTTTAGATCTCTAAGGAAATTGATCTTCTGAAAAGCTGAACCCAACTTCATTGCAGCCGGTTTAAGCCTTTCATATTCTGCTTCGTCACCATGAACGAAAATCTTCAGGCACATTAGTCCTACGACCTCAGCAGAACCCAGGATGTAATTTTTGTATCCAATTTCGTCGTAATCCGATTTTCTCAAGTCCATTTCCATACTGTCAAGAAATGTCGTGATCAAGTCGTGAGGAATTCTATATTTATTCACTGCCCATTGAAAACTATTGAGAACAGGATTGATCGAAATACCTTCCTCAATTGCTTGAAAGGTTTGAGCTCTGAATTCAGTGAGCATCTTCTCTTTCGGATAGTCATGAAATGAATCTACGATCTCATCTGCCAGTCTTACAAATCCATAAAGGGAATAGATAGGCCGTTGAATTTCCTTTGAAAGGAAAGAAATCCCCAAAGAAAATGATGTACTGTATCGTTTAGTAGTCAATTCACTAACTTCAAAAGAAACGCTGTCAAATAATTCTTTCATTGTAATTAGTTTGTTGGGTTTTCTTGGTTTATAACTTGAGCTACCACCTCACCAGAAATGATTGAAGGTGGTACGCCTGGTCCAGGAACGGTTAGTTGCCCTGTGTAATATAGGTTTTTAATTTTTTTATGCTTCAGCGAAGGCTTCAATATTGCCGTTTGTCTCAAGGTATTTGCAAGACCATATGCATTACCTCTAAACGCGTTGTAATCGGATTTAAAGTCTGAAACACAATAGCTCCTCTTGTAAATTACATGATCTCGAATACTTTCACCTGTGTGTTTTTCAAGACGATCCATTAACATTGAATAGTATTTATCACGTGTTTCTTCGTTGTCTTCCAGATCCGGCGCAATCGGAATCAAAAGGAACATATTTTCTTTGCCTTCAGGAGCAACAGTCTTATCTGTTTTGGATGGCACACAACAATAAAACAGCGGTGCGCTTGGCCATTTAGGTTGCTCGTAAATTTCTTTTGCGTGTTCTGTAAAAGGCTCATCAAAAAACAAATTGTGGTGCAGAAGATCTTTTACTTTCTTATCTACTCCTAAATAGAAAAGTAAACTCGACGGAGCCATCGTTCGACTTTCCCAGTATTCCTTACTGTAGTTTGATTTTCCTTTGAGAATAGTTGAATCCGTATGCTGGTAATCGGCACCTGAAACAACAATGTCTGCTTCAAACTCACCTTTGTCAGTAATTACCTTTGTAACGGCATTCCCTTCATAAGCAAATCCGGTAACATTTTGTTCTGTTAGAATTTTTGCTCCTTGATCATTGGCGATTTTTTCGAATGCTTCAATGAATTTGTGCATCCCACCCATCGGATACCAAGTTCCAAGCGAAATGTCAGCGTAATTCATCAATGAATAAAGAGCGGGGGTTTTATCAGGTGTGGCGCCCAGAAAGAGCACAGGAAATTCCAATAAGCTTCGGATTTTCTCATTCTTGAAGTACTTTCTGATGTGTTTAGCAAATGAGCTCAAAAGATGCATCCTAAACAGACCTTTAAAGATTCTGAAGTCAGCAAATTCTCTCCATTTCAACCCAGGTTTAAATACGAGTTCGTTCATACCAACTTCGTACTTGTATTTTGCTTCGTCTAGGAATTTCGTAAGTTTCTCTGTACTTCCTGATTCCATAGATTCGAATAGGTTTTTTAGTTCCTGAAGCTCTGCTGGAAGATCAGTATGTGTTTGGTCTTTCCAGTAGACGCGATAGGAGGGATCAAGTCTTTTTAAATCGTAAAAATCAGATGTTGTATGACCGAACTGGTTATAAAATCGTTCGAAAACATCAGGCATCCAATACCAACTTGGTCCCATGTCGAACATGAATCCATTTTCTTCAAATTTCCGAGCTCTTCCTCCAATCGTTTTGTTTTTCTCCAGAATAGTTACCTCGTACCCTTCTTTCGCTAAAAAAGAAGCGCATGACAGAGACGAAATCCCAGAGCCGATTATAACCGCTTTTTTACTCATTAATTCATTGCATATCGATAACCTGGCAATAGATCTATCAGCTTTTGACGAGCGATATAAATTCTGCTTTTCACCGTTCCGATCGGGATATTCAATTGGTCCGCGATCTCTTTATATTTAAATCCATTGAAATGCATAAGGAAAGGTGTTTTAAAATCATCTTCCAAACGCTCTATCTTTTCTCTCAATTCTTTTTCCGTCATCTGGCGCTGAGGATTGCCTAAGTCGTTTCCAGTATTTGAAATTAAGGATAAATCTTTACTATGGTCGAAAATTTCTCCAGATTTAACTCTTCGGCGATATTGATTGATAAAAATATTACGCATGATCGTAAAGACCCATGCCTTAAAATTGGTTTGTGGTGTGTAATAACTTCGGTAAGTGATTGCCTTCAACATAGTTTCTTGAGTAAGATCAAGTGCATCTTCTTGATTCCTTGTGAATGTGAATGCAAATGACTTTAAATTTCCTTCGAGTCCGATTAGTGCTTCATTGAATTCTACAGTTGACATTTCTCTTTGTTTAACAATTACGTTTCAAAGTTAAACAAAAAATGTTTAACAAAAAAAGAAAAAAGTTAAACAAAATTAAATTTTCATTCCAATGATAGTAATGTCGTCGGTTTGGTTGTTGCCATTTTTCCATTTCAGGAATTCATCTTCTATCATTATTTTCTGGTCAGGAAGAGGCAGTCTCATATTTTCCTCAAGCATTTCAAGTAATCTTCTGAAAGAGAATTTTTTGTTTTTTGGTCCGCCGAACTGGTCTTGCATTCCATCTGTAAGTAAATAAATGATCGAATTGTCTGATAAATTCAGTTCATGGGTAACATATCCTCTGAATTCCTTCATGTTGCGATCACCAATATGTTTAATGTCTCCTTTATACATATTGAAACCACGATCTTCCCATATCAGAAATCTTGAACCTGCACAGCTAAAGGATAGTTTTTTCTTAGCGTGATCAAAAACACAAATGGTAAGTTCAATACCATCGGTTATCTTGGTGCCCTGAATTTCAGTAGACAAGATCTCCCTTAACTTTTGATCCATTTCGTTCATGATCAAACCAGGTTCTTTCAATTGTCCTTCCAGAACAATCGAATTGAGCATATTGATTCCAAGCAAAGTCATGAAAGCACCCGGTACTCCATGGCCAGTGCAATCACCAACAGCGACAACAGTAAATTGCTGCGTTCGGTGTATCCAATGGAAGTCTCCAGATACGATATCCTTAGGATGGAAGATGGCGAAAGATTCATTGAATACCTCCCGATATGAATTTTCCTGAGGCATCAAACTCATCTGGATCCTTTGAGCATATTCGATACTGGACGTAATGTCATCTCTTTGCTCCTTGATGATCTCTTGTTGGGCACGGATCTCAGTTATATCTCTGGCTAAAGCAAGGAATCCTTTAATATAATGGTCGCTTCCTTCCTGAAATTGCGTTGTAACATGTTGCCCCAGCCAGATTATTCGACCATTTCTGGATTGGATAGGAAATTCAAAATAACTACTGGATAGCTTTCGCTTAAAATGATCATGGTAATATTCCTGAACTTGCTCTTTGTATTCGTCGGGGACAATGGTTAGTGCGTTTTTCCCTTTGATTTCGTCTTTATCGAACTCAAGGATCTCATACATTCTATTGTTCAGAAACTGAAAGTTCCCATTGACGTCACACTGAAAAATAAGATCCTCAGCATTTTGAATCAGTAATTCATATGTGTTTTCCAATTCTTTCCTGTCCGAAACATCTTGTCCGAGTATGACTTTCACGTTATCTGAAAACACTTTGCAAGACCATTCTATCCACCTTATGTTCGATGATGAATTCAGAAAAGGAACCAGGTATTTTTGACCATCAAAAAATTGGGTGGTAAGATCAATATTTCGATATCCACCGGTTTGAGGTAAGAATTTATTTAAAAATGAAATGTGTTGATGAAGAAGCTCGTCTGATTTAACAGGTACAATTTGATTGATATTTTCACTGGCATAAGTGATTTTTCCAACCTTATTAAATGCTACTACTTGCGCATTCCCTTGATTCACCACTCCTGAAATGAAGATCAGTTTTTCCAGTGAATCATTGCGCAGAAAGGAGATCATTATTGACATGAAAGCTGCAGCGAGAATTACAAACAGGAAGAGGTATTTATTGTAATGAGTTTGATCGAGGAAGAGTGTCATCGAACTGCAGATGACCAGAATTATCAGGTTTTGTATGATCACCCATTTCATTCGTTCGAACACGAAAGGAGAGATGCACAGGATCATTGAAATGGCAAAAATGCAGAATGGATTCAGGTTGGACCAGTATGCTCCAATAATATAATGAGACAACACAAAGAAATAAGCAATGATCAAATAAAGCCTGAATAGATGTTTTCTTCCGGACCTTTCTGCTGATTTAGACAGTAAAAAGAGAGAAAGAAGCGCAAAGCCGGTAATGATTGCCAGCCCCATCATTTCAGGAATACCTGGATCAATAATTGGAGCTATATAGTTAGCAATTACATCGGAGAAAAATGCGAAAAGTAGGATAGAAGGAGTAATATTCAGCTCTACCGAAGTATCCTGTGTCCTGAAATAATTTCCTGAATCGAATGAACGATATCTGATCACAATGAAAATATTGACCAATACGATCACGGTGATCAAAAAAAGAATGAACCAATTGGTTTTCCAAAATGGAAAATTAACGTGGATCGTGTATTTACTTGTATCACTAAATACAATTCCATCATAAGACGATCGAACTTCTAGTATGTAGACTCCGTTGCTAAGTCCGGACAAATAGATCTTGTCGAGGTTCGATAGTTCTGACCAGTCATCCGAGAACCCCTTTATTCGATATGAATAAAGGATATTATTGATCTTCGGATTATTCGTGGAAAGCTGGAAGGAATAAGAATCTTCTTTTTTGATGATCTCACGATAAACCAATGGTTGAATAACCGGAGGAGTTGGTTTTGGAAAATGCTTCAGAAGTTCAGTGTTAATGGAAAATAAGCCCTCAATTGTACCAACGTAAAGAATATTATCATCCTCATACTGTGCCCTCATGTGAGTTTCAAAACCGCCAAATCCTGTTTCTCCTGTAAAATGGCGGGAGTCTCCCGGTTTACCTAGTTCATTCACAGGGAGTATGGTAATCCCTTTATTCGTTCCAATGATCAAGTTTCCGAACTTGTCAGCGTTCAGGGTATAAAGAAGTTTGGAATTAAAATATTTGTTGTCTTTGATCGAAACCATCTCACCATTCGCCAAAATTCCAAATAATCCATCGTCTCCTGTGAACCAAATTGTTTTGAAAATATCGATCCTTGAATTTCCAAAGTAGTAACCAACTGTTTTACTTTCAGGAACCTTTTTGAGGGATAGTTTTTGTGGATTCAACTCATAGACACCTTCATTGGTGCCTAAATACCAGATTTTGCTTAGGGGAGATTTAGTTGCGGTGTAGATAAATCGTGGCCCTTTAAAGACCTTCTTGATCGTGAAGTCTTTTGAGTCACAAACGACTAATCCTGAATCGGCTATCCCTATGAAAAGAGAATTTCCGTCCTTTTGGATAAGATTGATCTTTTTACCTTCAAAACCCGGAATCAAATTGATCTTCTTTGTCTGTATGTTCATCGACCGAAGACCATCTGAACAAGCCATGTAAAGTTGTGATTCTGTTTCAAGAAAGTTTAAAATCCTGAAATCAAGATTTTGGAATGGCTGATTAGATTGTATGTTACTAATAAATGAACCACTTTCACCTGTCGAAAGGATGATATCGGAATCTTTTGTTTTATGAATTGAAAAAATATCAGGAAAGCGAAAGACTGGATTTTGCTGTATCTGTGTGAATGGGTCAAGTGAAACTTTATAGATCCCTTTGTAATTCGATCCGATCCATAAATCCCCGGAGGCGTCAACTACTATGTTATTACAAGTTTGAATTGGCTCAAAATAATTTTGAGCCATACGTCTGGTTTTCCCTTTATTTGAAATGTACAGGTTGTTGGAATTAGTTAGAAAGAAAGATTCATTTTTTAAGCTACTATAGGCAACATCTTTAATCGATTCCTGAGGGTCAAGAACTGCACTTAAGCTTGACTTCGAAAAAGAGAAGATTTTACCAGATGATTCGAGAACAATGTCAATTCGGCTTGTAAGATTATTATTAAACAAACGCACTTTTTGACCGTCGAAAATGGCATGTGTAATCTCTTCAACTGAAGTAGGCGACACCCTTAACCAGTAATGCAATTGAACTATTCGTTGATTGGTTTGAGAGAAATAGAAATTGCCTCGGTCCGTTAGTATCAGTTCTCCATTATGGATTTTTAAAGTTTGAATGCGACTGATATCTTCTTTGAAATCATGGATTTTTTCTGGCTTTCCTTTACTGATGAGATAGATCCCTTTTGTGGAAATAATGAGTATAGATTCCTTAAAGATCTCAATGCGCTGAACTTCTCCTTTGTAGTCTCTTGCTGCAATGATCAGAGAGGTCTTTCCGTCTTCTATCTTATAAATACCTCTGTACTTGGATCCGAAGTAGATCTTTTTTTCAAATTCCTTAATATCACTTACATGATGCCTGTTGAAGGACGAATCCATGCCGACATCGTGGAATTTGGTTCCGTCGAATCGAATTAGACCTGCGCCATCGGTTCCAATGAACAAGCTTCCGTTCTCACTGCTTAGGATCGAAGTGATATTCGAGGTGATCAGACCATCTTTGTGGTTGAAGTTTTTAAAAGTGTATAATTGCGAAATTGCTTGTCCGGAAACAAGTAATGCAAGCAGTAAAAACAGTAAAAATTTCAATTTAAGAGGTCTCATTCTCGTCAACAGAAAGTTAGTAAAAAAAGAGACTACGCCGAAAGATTTATTTATCGGGAGATCACTTTGATCATTTTCTTAACCTTATCTGCTTTCATAAGGACCTCTTCAATTGTATCGCCAGTGAGCGTGACATGTCCCATCTTTCTGAAGCTTTTTGTGGTTGATTTACCATAGATATGCGGATGAACGCCTTCCATCGAAATAGCTTCACTCAAACCTTCATAATGCACTTTTCCTTCATGATTAGGTTCACCTAAAAGATTGATCATTGCCCCTGCTCTTGTTGCTTTCGTTGAGCCTAAAGGTAAATTCAATATCGCTCGGATATGCTGCATGAATTGCGAGGTTTCATTGCATTCTATGGTATGATGTCCACTGTTATGTGGACGTGGGGCGATCTCATTGATAAGCAAATCACCATTCTTTGCTAAAAACATTTCGACCGCTAATAACCCAACCATTTCCAGTTTTTCGATGACTTGACGAGCTAGTAATTGGGCGGCCTCTTCAGTTTCAGCATCAATTTTGGAAGGACAAAAAAGCAATTCTACAAGATTGGCTTTGGGATTGAAATAACATTCTACAGCTGGAAATGATTCAACCTCTCCTTTTTCATTTCTTGCAACGATCACTGAGATCTCCTTTTCAAATGGAATGAGTTCCTCAAGGACACAAGGCGCATTGAATTGCTCTGAAAGGTCTTCTTTGGTTTTTATTACCTGGACCCCTTTTCCGTCGTACCCTCCTGTTCTCAATTTTTGAACGATTGGAAGATCGTTTTCAGTTAGTCTGAAGTTTTCATCTTTAGGTTCAAAAGGGGCAGTCGGTAAACTATGCGATTTGTAAAACTCTTTTTGGAGACCTTTGTCTCTTATGATTTCCAGCACATGAGGTTGAGGGAAAACTCTTTTTCCTTCCGATTCAAGCTTCTTTAAAGCTTCAATATTTACATTTTCGATCTCAACAGTTATGACATCCTTGTCTTTTCCGAAGGCATAAAGAGTGTCGTAATCATTCAGTGAACCAATGGTAAAAGTAGATGCAATTTTTGCACAAGGTGCATTTGGATCCGGATCGAGACAATGGATTTGAATGTCAAGATTTATAGCTTCCTGGATCATCATTCTTCCAAGTTGGCCACCGCCTACTACTCCCAGTTTAAAATCGTCACCGTACCAATTGTTTTTCATGCCTCAAAGATATGGTCAAATATTAAATGCCAATAATTTAAGCGCATAGTTTAAAGAAAATTCTGCAATTCTTTTTAAAAGGCTAACTTTGCAACTTGAACAGGATCCGTTATGATCAGAATCGATGACAAGCACTTCGAGACCTTCATCACACACGATGAAATTCTTAAGGAAGTAATCGCACTAGGCGCTACTTTGACACAGGATTATTCCGGCAAAGAAGTAGTGTTTGTAGTGGTTCTGAATGGCGCTTTCATGTTTGCCTCAGATCTAATGAAATCCACCGATCTTCCATGTGACATCACTTTTGTTAAAGTGAGCAGTTATGAAGGAATGGAAACTACCAACAAAATCACTGAGTCAATTGGTTTGTCGATGGATATCTCAGGTAAACATGTTGTTTTGATAGAGGATATTGTTGACACAGGAAATACTGTCGGATACTTGAAAGATCTTTTGGAGAAACTTGATCCGGCGTCAGTTGAGATCTGCTCCCTTTTATTCAAGCCAGAAGCTTATAAAGGATCCAGTGAGATTAAGTATGTTGGGTTTTCGATCCCTGATGCTTTTGTTGTTGGATATGGACTTGATTACAACGGAAAAGGAAGAAACCTAAACACCATATATCAATTTAAAAATTAACTGTATGCTTAACATTATTTTGTTTGGCCCTCCAGGAGCAGGAAAAGGAACCCAGTCTGAACGATTGATCGAAAAATATGGTCTTGTCCATTTATCGACAGGCGATATTTTTAGAGCAAATATCAAAGGGGAAACCGAATTGGGTAAACTGGCGAAATCGTATATGGATAAAGGTCAACTAGTACCCGATGAGGTTACCATCAACATGCTGCGTTCTGAAGTTGAGAAGCAAGCAGATCCTAAAGGATTCATTTTTGATGGTTTCCCAAGAACAAATGCACAGGCAAAGGCGTTGGATGAACTTTTGAATGACATGGGGACCGAAATCAGTATCATGCTTGCTTTAGAAGTAGAAGAGAATGAGTTGAAGGAAAGATTGAAGAAAAGAGCAGAGGTGAGTGGAAGAGTGGATGATGCAGATCCTGCGATTATCGAAAACAGAATCAAAGTATATGACGCTGAGACTGCTCCAGTGAAGGATTTTTATCAAGGACAAGGTAAGTACGTTGGTATTGACGGAATTGGATCGATCGATGAAATTACTTCAAGGCTCAATGAAGCGATCATGGCGATCTAAAAACAATATTTAATGAAATGGAAGCCGATCCATATGGATTGGCTTTTTTATTTAGTGCAGTAAACTGTACCTTTGAACCCAGATTATGGCATCAGATAATTTTGTAGACTACGTTAAGATACATTGTGCTTCCGGAAATGGAGGAGGTGGATCTACCCATTTAAGAAGAGAAAAGTATATTCCAAAAGGAGGTCCTGATGGTGGTGATGGTGGTCGTGGTGGTCATATCATCCTTCGAGGGAACAAACAGTTATGGACTCTTTTACACCTTAAATTTCAAAAACACATCAAGGCAGGTCATGGTGGTCATGGGGCTGGTGGATTAAAGACAGGAAAGCAGGGAGAGGACGTATACATTGAAGTACCTCTTGGAACTGTTGCTAAAGATGGAGAAACAGGAGAAGTTCTATTTGAAATAACAGAAGAAGGAGAAGAACGAATCATTCAGCAAGGTGGTCGAGGAGGTTTAGGTAATAATCACTTCAAATCTCCAACAAATCAAACTCCTCGCTATGCTCAGCCTGGCGAAGAGGGTCAGGATGGTTGGAAGATCCTTGAGTTGAAGGTATTGGCTGATGTAGGTTTGGTCGGATTCCCGAATGCTGGAAAAAGTACACTGTTGTCAGTATTGAGTGCAGCGAAGCCTGAGATTGGTGATTACCCATTTACAACGTTACGCCCAAATCTTGGTATTGTGAAATACAGGGATTATCGCTCGTTTATCATGGCAGATATTCCGGGGATCATAGAAGGAGCACATGAAGGAAAGGGGTTAGGTTTACGTTTCCTGAGACACATCGAACGAAACTCTTTGTTGCTATTCTTGGTTCCAGCTGATAGTGATGATATTCACGCTGAATACAAGGTTCTACTGAACGAGTTAAAACAATACAATCCTGAATTATTGCATAAGGAAAGAATTTTGGCGATCAGTAAATCAGATATGCTGGACGATGAGTTGAAAACAGCTTTGAGTAAAGACCTGCCGAAAATCCCTTATGTTTTTATATCCTCTGTGGCACAGCAGGGTTTATCCGAGCTTAAAGATATTATCTGGAAGTATTTGAACAATGATTGAGTACCTTGAACAATTGGATCAGAGTTGGACAGTATGGATCAATACGTCCCTTTATCATCCCGTTGTTCAGTATTTCATGTGGGTTGTATCCATGAGAATTACCTGGGTTCCTTTGTATGTGTTCCTGTTTTATGTAATTACTAAAACTACCGGCTTAAAAAAGGCCTCACTTTTTTTAGTGTTTGTTGGAATCACCATCGGAATTACTGATTTGATCTCAGTACATCTGTTTAAAGAAGTGTTTCTCAGATACAGGCCGTCACATAACTTATTGATCAGTGATCAAATAAAATTGTTTATGACTAAAAGTGGACCTTATAAGGGTGGCGAATATGGATTCATTTCGTCTCATGCTGCTAATTTTGGTGCTTTATCATTGGCTTTGATCTCAATATTTAAAGAGAAAATATCCTGGATTACAGCGACAATACTCGTCGTTTCATTTGTGGTTTGTCTGAGTAGGATTTGTCTCGGTGTACATTACATATCGGATGTCGTGATTGGTTGGGTTGTTGGAGCCTCGATTTCTTGGTTGATTTTCAAATATATTTATCCATCATTTGAACGAAAAATTTCATGAGTTATCTATGGGTTTTTATTGGTGGTGGATTAGGAAGTCTTGTTAGATATGGACTAACTAATGTTGTAAGCGGAAATTCAAATTGGCAATTCCCTATAGCTACATTAATTTCAAATGTTGTAGCCTGCATCATCTTGGGTATAATAGTAGTAGGATTTGTATCGAAAGGTGAACGATACGAATGGTTGAGTCCGCTTTTAGCAGTAGGCTTTTGTGGAGGACTGAGTACCTTTAGCACCTTTAGTCTTGAAAACTGGCAGTTGATCCAGGGAGGTCAAATAACAATGGCCATACTTAATATGGCCATTTCAATAGGAGCAGGAATAGTTTCGCTCTATTTTATTTCATCAAGGATTTGATCACAACTTCGGACTGTCATCCTTGCTGTTTTCTTTTAATTCCTTATCAACATTTCGATTTCTTCCCAGATAATAACCGATCTGAATTTCATGAGTATTACTTCCTGCAGCGCGGATCTTTCCAATTGATAGGTCATAACTGTAATTCACATACAGGTTTTTGATCAGATTGGTTCCTGCCTGGAATACCAACATATTTCCGGTTCTGTATTGAATCCCTCCCCACGTTGCATTTCTGGAAATGATTCGCGCACCTGCGTCTACTGACATTGGGCTATTACCAGTAGACTTCAATATTGCAAGTGGTTCAACATGAAGGTCAGAGTTGATTTCAAGTTTGTACTTGGCAATCACAAACAGGTGTCTTGTCAAGTTACTTTGAGTAAGGATATCATTCAACTGAATGTCATTTCTTAGCAACTGTGTTCCACTGATTCCGAAGAATAGTTTCTCTCCATAAAGCACAAATCCAGCTTGAGCATCTCCCATTGTTTGCTGAGACGCATTACCCAGGAATTGATTGTACGTGGCATCGTCTTGCTGATAAAGAACAACTCTGGATTCATCAACCCTAAAATGACTCATCCCTAATCCTAAACCAACACCAAAATTCATTGTTTTTGTTAATGGCAGATGGTAGGCATAACTCCCTTGAAAAGACGTTTTAGCAAAAGGTCCTATTGCGTCATTCCAGATCTTACCTCCGATCACGTGTTTCGATTTTCCAATTGTAGTTTCTGGTCCCTCAAAGAACTTTTCATCTTTTACATTGAATTCGCTAAGTACTTTGGATTCGCCACCGCCAATTTTGATCTGACTGTTGCCGGAGGCCATAATTGTCATTGGCCCACCTGTATAACCCATCCATTGCATTCTTGAACCTACTTCGAATTGCATTACATCCGAAAGTCCTCCAGCTGCTGGATTTAATAGGTATGGATTGAACGCAGAGTTGGAGAATTGATACTCCTGTTGTCCATATATGAAGGCTGTAGTTAAACTTACAGCGATGATTGATAGGATCGTTTTCATATTTCTAAAGTTCAATTTCTTATTAACGGATTATACTGATTGGTCCGGTGTATACCGTTCCGTCTTCATCATTCAATTCAATTCGGAAGAAGTAGGTTCCCATTGGTAACTCTTCACCGTTATAGGTCCCGTCCCATGGATCCAAGTAACCCGCTGATTCAAATACAACATTTCCCCATCGATTGAAGATAACCACATGACAATTCGGATGGATCAATTCAAGGAAATTGATTTCGAATAGGTCGTTCTTACCATCAAGATTTGGTGTGATTACTGTCGGGAAGATAGGGTTAAAGCCGTCGCATAAGCTAGTGGCGATATACATTGTGTCAGCATTGGTCGGACAATCATCATGTCGAATTTCATAAATGACAGTAATTGCACCAAGGCTCAGATCAGTAAGATTAGTCATGTAACTGTTCGATGAACTGAAGTCACCATATCCCTGTATGATCGACCAAAATGAAGTTTCTTCTGAATCAGGTATTGAACCAACAAGATTCAACGTATAATCTTCAAGGCAAATTGAAGTATCTGCATTAATGATCATTGCCTGAGTAGACACATATACCTTCATCGTGTCAGCTGTGCTCAAACAAGAACCATTCGTAATCGTCCAAATGTAGTCGTGCCATCCACCCGTCATTCCTGTAGCTGTAGTATTTGCAGAAGAGGCATCAGCGATTGTTGCTCCAATGTCACTTGTGGTCCATACTCCTGTTCCGTATATTGGAACATTCGACAATAATGGGATCATGTTATCATTACAAGCGATTAGGGTATCCTGAGTACTTGCCGGTAATGGCTGTTGGGAAGCAATGACTATTAAAGTATCTTGAGTTGATCCACAACTTGTAGAACTAACAGTGAACAAAAGTACATTCTCACCATACGCAAGATTGTTTACTCCTGTCATGAAAGCAAATTGGTTGTTAAAGTTTCCTTGTCCTGATAGAACGCTCCATTCTCCAGTTCCTGAAGTAGGATTTACAGCCTCTACAACTGTACTTGTGGATTCACACAACCAGATTGTATCCTCAAGGATACTCGCTTCAGCAGGATAATCTAAAATCTCAATATTAAAAGAGCATGAACTGCTGTTACCAGATGCATCCGTAGCTGTATACTCAAGAATTGTTGTTCCTACTGGGAATGTATCTCCTGAAGTATATCCCGTTAGATCAGTTTGAGTCAAAGTTGCGACGCAGTTATCGCTGAACGTTGGATCCGTGTAGTTAACAACCGGATCACAAGTGGAAATATTTGAAGGGCATGTGATCGTTGGGGCTACGCTTTCAAATACTGTTAATGTGAAGGAACACATGGCCATATTACCTGCAGCATCCATAACTTCAAGATCGATCTGAGTATCTCCTCCTTGAACTACACTTCCAACAGCTGGAGTTTGTGTAACCGTATAGTTCGCACAGTTATCAAGGATCAAACTTTGACTGCCATAGTTCGGTAGTGTGTAATCACAATTGGAACCATTGTTTACAGGCGCAGGTGAAGGACATGTGATCGTCGGATCGTCAGTGTCGTCAGGGATGAGCATGGTTACACATGTGGCGCTGTTACCACCCTGGTCTGAGATCGTAAATAAAACAGCTGTTAAACCTCCATCTGTTGATCCCGGAGGTGGATTCTGAGAATAAAGCATATTTGAGAATGCAGTACAATTGTCATCGATCACAAGATCACCAACAAGATCTGGAACTGTGTATTGACAACTTGAGTTGATACTCACTATAACTGATGAAGGACAAGTAATTGTAGGGTCGATATTGTCAATCGCAATTGCAGTCATGTTACACGTTGAGCTGTTACCTAATTCATCAGTAAGAGTAATGAGGATTGGAGTATTTCCAGAAATAACTGTTCCTGAAATAGGGGATTGAGTTAATGTCAATGACCCAGTAGCCGAACAATTGTCAGAATAAGTAATGTCTCCTGAATAATCGCCTATGATTCCAGAACAATTAGCGTCCATGTTCACATCGACACTTGGAGGACAAGTAACAGTTGGTCCTGAAAGATCTGTCACTGTCAAGTTGAATGAGCAAGTAGCTGAATTGCCACTTTCATCAATTACAGACAGCTGTACAATGCTTGTTCCCTGAACTAGTGTCGATCCTATCGCAACAGACTGATTATAGACCATATCGCCAAATACTGAGCAGTTGTCGTCAATTGATGCATCACCACTGAAATTGGCCACGACATAGTCGCAAGAAGCATTTAAGGCCACTGTCAAATCTGTTGGACAAACAAGTGATGGAGCGGTCGTGTCAATTGGAGTAACTGTGAATGTGCAGGTAGAAGGATTTCCAGATTCATCAATCCCTGTCATGGTAATCAAAGTTGGAGCGCTTAAAACAGTTCCTATAATTGGGTTTTGAGTTACCAGTACTTGTTCGCCATAGAAACAGTTTTCAACTACAGTAACCGAATCTCTGTAGTCACCCAAAACAGCAAAGCAAAATTCGCCAGCTGGAACTTCCTGATCAGCAGGACAGGTTACAATTGGAGCAATGTTGTCAACTACATTAAATGCTGTTTGACAAGAACCCGTATTTCCAGATGGATCAGTAATTGAGTATGTTATAATCGTTGTATCTAAAACTAACGTACCTGCTACAGGTGATTGAGAGAAAATCATTGCTGAAGGATCAACAGCACAGTTATCTGACCAAATGATTGAAGTCGTAATGTCTGGGATCGATGCCTCACAGCTGGTATTCAAAAATTCACTAGGAATTGTTGGGCAAGTCACGGTTGGAGAGATAGTGTCAATTGACGTGGCAATAAATGAACATTGTACTGAGTTTCCCGCTACATCCGTTACAGTGACTGTGAATAATTGTGATTGGTTCGGTGCAGTGAATTCAATTGTTCCAGGAGACGGTATCTGAGTGTACAACATTTCGCTTTGGTCAGAACAGTTGTCACTTGCTACCACAAGAGAAGTCATATCTCCAACAAATACACTACACGATGAATTAAGAATCATATTAGTGTCTGGTGCACATGTAGAGATTACCGGATCGATCGTATCGTCTCCTGTAATCACCACATTGTCAATTGCAGGTGCACTACCAGTGACAACAGCATCATTGAATGTAAATCTGAATCCTAATAAGAATGAAGTGAAGTTTAATGAAGGCGGCAATCCTGCAGACGTTGTAGTCCATACTCCAGATTGAGGAAGCTCGCCACCGATAGGTATCCAGTTAGAACCTCCATCTGTACTATAAACCAGCTCCACGAAATCTTCACCAATTACCCCTTCAGTGGTATAATCATAAGTTAGGTTAAGGTTCCCCGCGCAATTAGCATCTATTGGAATAAATGCCAATGCAGTACCTACCCCTGATGGAGCACTGTCGTAAGCATATCTTTCTTTTCCATTAATTGCACATCCGTCTATGGCTCCACCCGGATTGATATATAAAGAATATGTACCCGGCAATGTCGGTCCATTACCAGCACAAGTATTTTTGATCCAACGATTAGGAAGATCAAATACCGTGGTATTCCAGTCCACTGAGGTTATTTCAAAATCATTTGCATAGATCACAGTTGTTTGAGCATTAATGGCTGGAGCCATAGCAAAAACAATTAACAAGAGGAGAAATCTTTCCATCATCAGCTTCAAAGTCAGTTAGTTCATGATATTTGCAAATATAGGGTAAACATATTTGATTTTCAGGACGATTCCGGAACCTTTAATCAACCATTCGGGTGTTAACAATTCAATAGCAATAACTTTCTTGCCATTGGAATCTTATTTGTCGATGCACATTTTAATTTTGAAAAAACCTTTCGTATGAAATCTGTAGGAGTTATTTGTGGAGGATTTTCTTCTGAATTTGAGATCTCGATCAAAAGTGCCAGGACAATTGTAGATAATTTCCCTGAGTGCTACAAAGCTTATATGGTTATTTTGTCGAGCGATGGATGGTTCGTGGAAATTGGAGAAACAAGGTTTCCGTTCGATTTGAATACAATGACAGCGCCAGGCACCGAGTTTAAAATGGATGCGGCAGTAGTATACGTTCATGGAGATCCAGGAGAAAATGGTAAGATCCAGGCATTTCTTGAAATACAAGGAATCCCATATATCAACTCAGGGCCTCTTTCATCTTCACTTTCTTTCGATAAATGGTATTGTAATCAGTTTCTTAAGGGATTCGGGATTCCAGTCGCAAAATCGATATTCATGAGATCTGCGGATGAAGTAAGTTATTCAAGTATTATTGAATCCCTTGGTCTACCAATTTTCGTAAAACCGTCTGATAGTGGTTCGAGCTATGGGATTTCTAAAGTTAAAAATGTGAATGATCTACCCGATGCTCTGGCAGTCGCATTTAAAGAGGGAAGAACAGTTGTGCTTGAGTCATTTTTGGAAGGTACTGAAGTTACGTGTGGCATTTACAGGGGAGAGAAGGGATTGATCACTTTGCCTTTGACTGAAATCGTTTCCGAAAATGATTTCTTCGATTACGAAGCAAAGTACAATGGAAGGTCAAAAGAGATTACACCAGCAAGGGTGGATGAGAATGTAGCTGAAAAGGTTTCAGAGCTTTCAAAAAAGATCTACGACCTGATGCAATTGAGGAGTATTGCCAGAATTGATTTTATGATCGTTAAAGGGGTGCCACATTTAATAGAGGTGAATACAACTCCAGGTTTTTCACAGGCGAGTATTGTTCCTCAAATGATCAAGATATCTGGATCGACAGTTAAAGACTTCTGGAACGAGATCGTAAAGGTTGAACTAGAGTCCAGCCATCGCGTTTAGAACAACTTCCATCTTTTTTGTTAATTCGGAAGAAGAGCAACTGTAGTTGTTCACAATGAATGCAAAAGCAACCATTTTTCCTGATTTGGTTTTTACATACCCTGAGTAGCTCTTTATTCGATTCATTGTACCTGACTTTGCAAAGATCCTGCCCTGGCCGGTTTGACCGCTACAAAGTGAAGAGAGTGTTCCTGATTTTCCTGCTACTGGCAATGTCTTTTCAAATACTGAATAGCTTTTGCTATGATACATGAATTCTAGAAGATGACAAAAATGCCAGGCGCTGATTCCATTTGATCTTGATAACCCACTACCATCGTTCAAATAAAACCCATGTTGACTTATCTTCTTTGATTCCAAGAAAAGTTCGATCTGTTTCAAGCCTTCTTCTGTAGTTCCTTTGCCAGAAAAATGATACCCAATCAAGCAAAGAAGTCCCTCAGCAAACAGATTCACACTTTTCATATTGGTTATTGTGGCAATTTCCTCTATTGTTCTGCCGGAATATGAAAAAAGTACGTTAAGATCCGCATATGAAATGGGTTGCAGCGAACTTTTTAAATAGGATTGAGGTGTACCTGCGATTTGAATTCCATTCTCTATAAGAAACTGATGCAAATCCAAAGAGAGTTGATGTTCAGGATCGGGGTGACTTCCTTTTACTTGAAATCGAGAACTGTTAACAGGCAGGGTGCCCACTCCGAAGCGATCATTGGAAAATGGGCTTCCATAGATATAAGAGTTATCCCCCCCTTTTGTGGATGCCGTAATTTCATTTCGGAATGATAATTCAGGGTAATTAGGAAAAATGCTGATTAACTGTGCGGTGTCACCGGCCTTGGATGAGGTTTTAAACTGATAGTAAAGTGTATTGTCATAAACAGAGATCCCTGAAACACCTGCACCGTAATAATTCCCTTGATCTCCCCAGGACCATCCGTCAGGTATCCCCATATATCCAAAGTCTGATCCATCGCAGATGATGTTTCCCTCTATTTTTGTTATTCCAGCACCCCTAATTGAATGAAGCCATTGCTTTAGAAAGTCT
>CALCCB010000059.1 GCA_937899625.1 uncultured Bacteroidota bacterium | reverse complement strand
TCTCAGTATTTGGATGCTGATATTGGAAACTACTCTGATGACTACACCGGTTGTGACGTATCTAGAGGACTTGGTTACATGTTCAATGGTGACTTGTTTGACCAGGCAGATGGTGGTCGTCCAGGTTACGGTGATAATCCTCCAGCGATCGGATGTGACTTCTTCGAAGGTCCATACCAGGATGCAGATGGAATTGATAACGTAGGTCCATATGTTGATGGCAGTGGAACACTTGTTACGCCAACAGTTACTGCGGCTATTGCTGGAAACGGAATTGTTTATAAAGGAATTGGTATTGGATATTTTGATGGTGTGATCGATAATGAGCGTTTCGGTATGCGTCGATTCACTTACTATACATCAACATCGCAGTATCCGTATAATGACCCGGGAACAGCTGCTGAATACTATAACTTCATGAGAGGTCGTTGGGCGAATGGTTCAGAAATGTTCTATGGAGGTTTAGGATATGAAGGTTCTACTGGGGTAACTACTGTATTGTCTGATTACATGTTCCCTGGAACATCGGATCCATTACATTGGTCTACTGCTGGAACAGATATGAGTGGTGCCTTCCCGAATGGATGGGATGAATCAACGAATAATAACCCTTCTGGTGACCGTCGTTTTGTTCAGTCTGCTGGTCCGTTCACATTACGTCCGGGAGCTGTAAACAACATTACAGTGGGTATCGTATTCGGCAGAGGTGCGGATGGAGATCTATTCTCTTCTGTAAATGCAATGAAGAGAGCGGATACGAAAGCACAGGCTTTGTTCGATGCTTGTTTTAAGATCCTTTCTCCTCCAGATGCTCCGAAATTGACTATTCAGGAATTGGAGAATGAATTGATCCTAATGTTGGAAAACCCAATTTCTTCAAATAACTATCAGGAAGCATACGAGGAGATCGACGATATTAATATCCCGGATCCAACTGTAGATCGTTACTATAGATTTGAAGGATATCAAATCTACCAGCTTGCTTCAGAAGAAATTTCTGTTGCCGATATCACTGATCCTACAAAAGCACGTTTGGTTGCTCAATGTGACATTAAGAATGACGTTGAAAGAATTATCAATTTCGAATTTGATGAAGCACTTGGTTTCTCTGTACCAGTTGAAAAAGTTGACGGGGAGAACAATGGAATCAGACACTCATTCAAAATTACAGATGATGCTTTCGCAAGTGGAACTAGAACTTTAGTAAATCACAAGACTTACTACTATGTAGCGGTTGCATATGCATTCAATCAGTTCAAGAAGTATGATCCAAATGATCCACTGGCATTGGACGGACAAAAGATTCCTTATATTTCATCTCGTTTGAACTATGATGGAACTGCAATTGCACCAATAGCTGCTATTCCTCATAACCCAACTCCAGAGGCTGATGGTACAGCTCAAAGAATTGAGTATGGTTCGTCGCCAAGAATCACTCGTCTCGATGGATACGGTAACGGAAACAGAGCCCTTGAATTTACGCCATCTACATTGTCATCTGTTATTTCTACAGGATACGCAGAAAACCCTGTTTATGATTATGGTGCTGGACCGATCAATATAAAAGTTGTAGATCCATTGAATCTTGCAGGTGGATACTATGAATGTAAGTTTAGAGATTATGCTGTATCATCTTCAAATGGTGCGGACACTGCAAGTTGGGTGATCTATCGTTACGATAAGAAGAATGGTTCAATTATCGATTCAGTTGAATCTGAAAGAACAATTCAAACTTCAAACGAACAGATAATTCCTCAGTGGGGTGTGAGTGTTCAGATCTATCAAGAGAAGTACTACGGTCAATCAGGGAATGCATCTGTTAAGGTGACTGATATGATCGATGCTTCGATCGATTTCTCAGATTCTTCTAAGCGATGGTTGTCGTTCATCCAGGATAATGACGCATTCTATCCAACAAACTGGATTCGTTCGGGTGATTACACTCCTGGAACAGATGAATGTGATGATCAAGTGTTACCATATTTCGATCCTTGTCAATATAAGGATGAAGCTGGTCAGGATGACGATAAGAATTTTGCAAAACTATTAGACGGTGGAATTGCTCCACACAGATTAGTAGGATATCAGGCTGACTTCATGCCATTGGCGTATTACAATTTGACTTCGCCTGGATCTGCAAAAACAAATGCTTCAATTTCATTCTTGCCAAGTGTTAATATCGTATTGACATCTGATAAGAGTAAGTGGACAAGATGTCCGGTTATTGAATTGGGTAGATCAACATCTTTGAATGTTGGTGGTGCTTCGCCTGGTCAAATGAGAAAGAGTCAAAGTGTTGATAAGAATGGTAACCCTGATGGAACAGGAACTGGTATGGGGTGGTTCCCAGGTTATGCTGTTGACTTAGAATCAGGCGCACGTCTTTACATGGCTTTCGGTGAAAACTCCTTCCTAGGAGCTGAGAATGGAGCTGACATGAAGTGGAATCCATCAGACAGATTGGTTGATGGTGTTGGAAATCCTTTGATGGGTGGTCAGCATGCTATCTATGTATTCAGCTACAACCAAAAGACGATCAACGGGTATACTCAAGGATATGACTTCCCTTATTATGATCCTTTCGTAGCTGAATCTAATGGAGGAAACTTTGCATACCAAAAGATGTTGGAGGTTGAAGCTAACAATTCAGCAGCTAAGAGAGAATTATACGGAAGTCTTTCGTGGGTTGCAAATCCAATACTAACTGTAGACCAGACGTTACTTTCATCTGATGTTACGATTAAGTTGAGAATCAACAAGGAGTACAAGAACTTTGTTGGATCAGGAGAAAATGGTGGTAAGCCGATGTACTCTTGGTCAATGGATGATATCTCTACTGTAACAGCAAGTAAGGATCAGTTGGCTGAAGCGTTGAAAATGATCAACGTTGTTCCAAACCCTTACTATGCATATTCAGAATACGAAAGAAACAGATTGGATACAAGAGTGAAGATCACGAATCTTCCTGAAAGATGTACGGTTCGTATTTATACAGTGAATGGTAAGTTAGTTAGGACATTTGAGAAGGATAGTCCAGTTACATCAATTGACTGGGATCTTAACAACTGGAAAAATATTCCGGTTGCAGGAGGTGTTTATTTAATACATGTGGAAGTACCGGAAGTTGGAGAAGTTGTTCTCAAGTTCTTCGGAGGTATGAGACAGGTAGACTTACAAGGTATTTAATCGAACAGAAAAAGTAAATTGAGATGAAAAGTTCAATTTTGAATATAAAAAGTTTGATCGCTGCTGGAGCTGTTATTTACAGCTTCGGTGTGATCGCTGGGAATGAGGATCGTGTAGGTTCTGCAGGTGCTTCTCACATGCTTATTAACCCATGGGCAAGAAGTGCTGCTATCGGTGATGCTGGTGGTGCACATGTGAATGGTTTGGAAGCAACATTCCACAACATTGCAGGTCTTGCATTCACTGATAAAACTCAGATCAAGTTCAACTATTCCAACTGGATGGGAAGTGCAGGTATTGCGTTCAACAGTGCGGGTATTGCATTGCGTGTTTCTGAGTCAGACGTTATTGCAGTGAGTGTTCAGTCAATGAATTTCGGTGATATTCCAATCACTACAGTAGCTAACCCGGAAGGAAATATTGGTTTCTTTACACCAAGAGCAAATATTTTCAACGTTGGATACGCAAAGGCTTTCTCAGCATCTATCTATGGAGGAATAAACTTCAAGGTGATCTCTGAAAGTATCTCAAACTTGAAAGCGTCAGGAATGGCGATCGATGCGGGTATTCGATATGTGACTGGGGAGCAAGAGCAAGTGAAGTTCGGTATTGCACTTAAGAATGTTGGTCCGGTGATGCGTTACAAAGGTGATGGATTGGCTCAGCAGGTGAATTATGTGTCCACTGGGTATCAGGCATCATTAGAAGAGAGATCTGCTACATACGAAATGCCTTCGCTTCTTTCGATCATGGGATCATATGATTTCATATTCAATGAGAACAGTAAGTTGATCGCTGCATTTGGATTCACGGCGAATTCATTCTCAAAGGATCAATTCCGAGTTGGTTTGGACTATGGAATGTCTACAGGAAAAGTAGCATTCAACTTGAGAGGAGGATTTGTTTACGAGAACGGTATTCTTTCTGCAGAGAATCGTTCAAATGCATTAGTTGGTCCTACAGCAGGTTTCTCTGTTGATGCGATCACTAAAAATGAAAGCGCGATCGGTATTGAATATGCGTCTAGGTTCGCTGGTCAATTCGGTATCATTCACACAATTGGTGCTACGATCAATCTGAAGTAAAAAAATTATTTCATATATTTGTTACTCAAGAGAGTCCTGATGGGCTCTCTTGTTTTTGTTAGTACATCAAAGAAAAAGACAATGTCACAGGTTAATTATTATACTGAAGAAGGATTAAAAAAGTTGAAGGATGAATTGCATGATATGAAGACTGTGCAACGTCCGGCAATTTCAGCTCAAATCGCTGAAGCTCGTGATAAAGGAGATCTTTCTGAAAACGCAGAATATGATGCCGCAAAAGAGGCTCAGGGATTGCTTGAAATGAAAATATCTAAGCTGGAAAGTGTTATTGCAAATGCCAGACTTATCGATGAAACGAACATAGATAATTCAAAAGTCTATATCCTTTCAAAGGTAAAGATCAAGAATGTCGCTAATGGCATGCAGATGGAGTATACACTTGTAGCTGAAAATGAAGCTGATCTGAAAGAAAAGAAGATTTCAATCGACTCGCCAATTGGTAAAGGGCTATTAGGGAAGGTAAAAGGAGAGATTGCTGATGTGCAGACTCCTGCAGGAATAATGAAGTTTGAAATCCTAGAGATCTCCAGATAATGGCTACTCTTTTTACCAGAATCGTCAATGGCGAAATCCCATGTCACAAAGTGGCTGAGAATGATAAATTTCTGGCGTTTTTAGATATAATGCCTTTGCGCAAAGGACATGTGCTTGTTATCCCTAAAGTTGAAGTGGATTATATTTTTGATCTTGAAGATGAGCTGTTGGGCGAAATGATGATGTTTTCAAAACAGGTGGCAGCTAAGATCAAGTCAACATTTCCATGTAAGAAAGTTGGCGTCACGGTTATTGGACTTGAAGTTCCACATGCGCATATTCACTTGATTCCAATCAATTCGATAAGTGACATGGATTTTGGACAGCAAAAACTTCAGCTGAGTCAAGAAGAGTTGTCTGATATTGCTATGCAATTGAGAACGTCAAATTGATGGACTGAAAATTGCTGTTGTCGCAGAATATAAAATTGATTGTATTCGAATTCCTATGAAAAGGTGGTTATCGAAAATATTGGGGACATGTGGCATTTTAACAGCCTTGAGCGGTACTGGCTATGCCGGTACGGGTGATTCTACTAATATTTTATTTATCGGGAACTCATATACGCACATGAACAATATGCCTAAGATCTTTGAAAAGATCTGTATTGCAAAAGGCAAAAAAGTCCATGTGGAAATGAATACCCGATCTGGGGCATCATTTAATGTACATACGACCAGAGCTGATATGTATGAAGCAATAAAGAGTCGTAAATGGGATTATGTCGTGATCCAGGGTTATTCGCGTGAATTTACGTTTGAGCCTTCTTATCTCGATACCGCTACCATTCCGTACATGGTTCAGATCATGGATACGATCAAGCACTATAGCCCATGCGCAAACATTCATTTGTACCTGACCTGGGGTTATAAAGATGGATTTGAGGAAAGACCAGAAACAGATTCTTATGATAAGATGACCGATCGAATTGAATTTGGATATAAGTACGTGAGTGAAATATTTTCTCTTCCTATTGATCCGGTTGGATTAGTTTGGAGAGAATTCAGAAGGAAACACCCTGGAATTAATTTGTACGATGCCGATAATGCGCATCCAAATAAAAATGGCTCTTATCTATCTGCTTGTACTCATTTTACAGCAATTTTCAGGGAAAGTCCTGAAGGTGCCTTCACCAATACCATTGGTACTAAAGAGGCAAAAGAGATCCAAAAGCATGCTGCTGATGTTGTGCTGAAGCGAATGAATGAGTTCAAGCTGGATGTGAACTATCATACGGTTACTCCGTTGACAGGAAAGGATCAACACCAAATGATCTCTTGTAAGAGTTATTTTGTGAATGCAAAAAGCATTTCATGGGATTTTGGTGATGGTTCTACTTCAAAGGAAAAAAATGTTACCTACTTGTATAAGAAACCTGGGACATACAAGGTGAAATTAACAGTAGATGACGAATGCGGCATAAGAACCTATACTACCAAAATCACTATCGCGCAGCCGCAAAAACCAAAAGCTAAGAAAAAACCAAAGAGTACGAAGAAAAACTGATCAGGCCTTCTTTGATTTGAATAGTAGTCTTTTCAAAGAGATCTTATCGAGTACTTTATCATAAATTTCCTCGAGTGGTTCGATGTACTTGACCATTATTGCGAACAGAATCATAAAGGTGGCAGAAATACTCACTGCAATCCATGGATGAAGATCTCTGTCAAATAGTAAAGGCTTTAAACCGAATCCGAGTACTCCACCATATAAAATAATCACGTGCACAACGTAGATCGGCAAGGTATTTTGTCCAATTTTCAGGAATAATCCGGATTTCACGTTAAAGTGTTTGTCTACATAAATCAGTATTCCTATGAGTCCAATTACTTGTCCAAGTCGTGCAATAGTTGTGGTGGTAAGCTCAAGAACACCATGATCGGTCAACCCTGTTGCAACGGTGTATTTATCCATCCAATGAAGTGCTGATTGAGTTCCAAAATTCAGAATTAGTGCTATCGCAATAAATACAGCACCAAACCACCATTCTCTGGTTTTATGTTCATATGTTTTGATGATGCTGCCGAGCATTCCTCCCAGAATTGTGTAGCCTGAATACCTTACAAACGAAAAGTCTGAATAAGGGCCATAAAACATGTTTTGAATGATCTTGGGCGCCCAGGCTGGCCAGTATTGAGGCTCTGCTATTGTACCTGCAGCTATAAGGTCCTGTTGAACATTGATGTAATATTTCATGTGTGCATATATGAACATCATCGTTAGGCCCCCAATCAGATAATACCAGTAAAGAGCTCCTTTGTTGATCAATTTATAGATCCCGAAGATCAGAAGGAGAAACAGAATTCCGAACGAAATTGACTGCAGAACATGAAAAGCATAGAACCAATCCATGTGAAATTCACTTTCATAATAGATCGATTTACTGAAACTCCAAAGATTAAATTGTATGAAATATCCCCAAAACAACAACTGTCGAACTCGATTGAAACCTTTAGTAACTCTAGTGTTCGATAAATAGCCTCCTGAAGTGTTTCCTGATAGCAGATACACAAAGATCAATCCCGTTACCGTAAAAAACAGCGGCGACGTCAATCCATGTAAATTATGCCATAGACTGTAAAGCAAGTACTCATCTTTTCGATATGCATCCGACAAAGCTGCACCCGTAAAATGACCTTCGATCATAAGCAGGATCGCAAAGGATCTCGCCATATCAATAAACTTTAACCTTGGTCTGGGAGCATTGACCACTTGTGTTTGCTCTGTGCTCATCTTGCTTTGTTTATGGCAAAATTAAAATATTCCACGAAGAAATAAGGATTACTCGATCTCAGATGATACATAAAGACGAAGAGTTTCCTCAGTTCCAGCCACAATAATATCTATGTACTTCACATTCATACCTGCGTACCCTGTTGTATTGAAACTGATTTTTACAACAACTGAACCTTCCGGATCAATTGAATTTGATTCTAATTGAACATCAAGAATATCAAAAGGAGTATCAATTCCCGTGAGCTCAACCTTTTCTTTCGTGACGTTTTGAATCCTAAACTCTTTTTCAATGACAGTTCCGCTCTTAACTTTCCCGGCATCCTGAATCGCTTTTTCAACCTTGATCGGGAAATCTTTTCTGTCGTCCAGATAGGTAACGCTTTGAATCTCTATTTTTCTTTCGATCGCTGCAGCCCTCGAATAAACGGAATTCTTTTGATCGTGAAAATTGTCGCTGGTGAATTTGTTCGCGGTGTATTCGCCAAAAGGCACGCCTTGAAAAACAATATGACCTCCGTTGGATGCAGTATTTGTAATGTAAGGCCTGAACACTCCATTATCGTATGCCATCATATAATTGATCAGAGATGAAATCCTTCTTTTTGTAAGATTGACATTGTAATCTGTCTTTGCCAATGGACTGGCAAAACCTTTTACCATGATCTTAATTTTCAGTCCTTTTTGAAGTTCTTCAAGCAACAGGTCTCTAAATAATTCAAGGTCTTTCACCCCTTGATCGACATATTCAATGAAGAAGTTTTCGATATCTTCTTTGGCATCTTCTGCTTTTTGACCAGATAATCCCGTAGAGTATTCCTTTTGATATTTCTCAAGCATTTCACTATACTCACCATAACCAATGATATAATTGACCTTTGTCAACGTATCCCAGGTTTTAGGGTCAGGACAGTCATTGTGGAAATACAATGTCACTGGTAATCGCTTGTTTAGTTCAGCCAATGTTTCTCTCGGTGTCGGTTCTTCTAAGCGAATAATAGGTGTCGAAGAGAAGATATCAGAACAGCATGTCGGATTTTTTGAATACAACACTCCAATGCGGTTACTAGTCACAAATGAAGTGTCTTTATTTTTGAAATAATAAATATCATTCGCTGGACTATTTATGGGTAGACCAAGATTTAAAGGTTCCTCAAACTGAGTTTTGTACAAAGAGGAAAAGACATCATATCCACCAAAATTATCGGGCCAGGAAGAAGAAAAATAAAGGGATTTTGTAGAATTCTCCCACCAAGGTGACAATTCATTATCCGGTGAATTCAAGGACTTAATATTTCTAACCTTACTGAATTGATTGCCATTCTTTATTGCTGAATAATAGAGGTCCATTCCACCTTCGCCACCTTCACGGTCTGAAGAGAAGAAAAGTACTTCCATTCCGTCAAGTTCTCCAATACAAGGCATGGTGGTATTGCTTTCTGGCTCATTAATGATTTCACCAAGCGAATCAATTGACGACCAGTTACCATTTTCATAATAAGCAACCATGATCTTACATCGGTAGTTATAAGAATCACTTTGACAAAAGCTGAAATAGAACCTTTTGCCATCTAAAGACCAGGTACCATTCCCTGAATTCAACGATTCATTGTAAAGGTCTTGGATCAATTCGCCTTCGTTGTATCTTCCGTTTTCCGTTTTCGAGGAGTATAATCTCGTTTTATAATTTGTCCCATATACTTCTTCGGCGGTGCTTACCGAATCCGCTCTTAATGACGAGAAGATCAGCTTTCCATCATAGAGTGAGTGTCCAAACTCTGAATCCTTTGTATTGACCGTTTCAGGTAAACGGAAAAAGTTCACCTCGGCAGTGTCCTTAATGGCATTCTTTGCCCAAAGACATGATTCGATCTCTCTTTTCGACTTTAGGTAGAGATATCCTTTTTTATCTTTTGAATATTTCTTTTTTGCTCTTTTGAAGGTCTCAAGAGCCTCTTCATATTTTCCGTTCTGTTTTTGCATCAGTCCCCAGTAGAGTAGTGAATAGGGATAAATACCTGCTTCTTCCTTTTCGTATACCTTTTTATAGTAATATTCTGCTGTACGATAATCCTTGTACGCTCTCAGTGTTTCGGCATACATCCATAAAGTTGCTACTGAATTGCTGTCCAGGTCCATGGCCCTTCGGTACAATTCTGCTGCGTAGAAATAATCACCGGCTTTGTATTTTTCTTCAGCATGTTTCAGGTAGGTCGATACTTTTCCCTGGCCAAAGACAAGAGAGGGAACAACGATATATGCGATGATCAGATATAATCTGGACATACCCTATGCAGTGATTTTGAAGGTTTGAAATGAAATAATATGTATCGAACCGCTATTTCTACACCTCCACGTGTTCTACTGGCTGGTACCAGTTTGGAGAAGTTTATATCATAGGATAATCCAGCGAACCAGTTGTTATAATCCATCCCTACGCTAACGAAAGCTGCATCTCTGTTACGGTAAAAGATGCCGCCATAAAATGCTTTGTAATCATTTACACTTTTAACGAGCGTGTATTTAGCTTGTGACCCAATTAGTAATTCACGATAAACTCCCTGTATATTCAGCTGTACACTTGGAATAAGATCCCAGTCTACATCAAGTTTTCTCATTCCTCGGGCGAAGAAATTGAACCGCACATCTCTTTTGATCTCCGTTCCATAAAATCCTTGATCAGGATGGTTCAGATTAAAAAATCCAATACCAGCTGTGACTTTATTTCTGTCGTCCTTTCGAAATTCATACATGGCTCCAGTACCAATAGAAAAATTGGTTCTACGATCGGTTTGAAAAGTTTCGTTTGATGGCAAAGATGGATCATATTCAATTCCATTGAACTGATTGTCCCAATAGAAATTATCCCAGTTCACCTGTCGATGATTCATTCCGAAATTCATTCCAAATCGAAGGACTTGAGAAGAGTCTGATGTCAATTTCAACAGATAGGAAAGATTCCCTTGAATTTCAATCGTTCTAAGATTACCATCACCCGCTACGTCATGAAAGAGCATCAAACCATAACCCAGATTGGGTTTTTGAAAGATTCTTGAATCAGACGACAAGGAAAAAGTTGAAAATGGTACAGTTACACTGCGCCACTGATCTCTGTAATTCCCATGAAACCGATAATCACCTACAAAGTGCCCGGAAAGTGCTGGATTTTGAAAAATCGGGTTATCGTTGAACTGGGACCAGTGAATATCTTGCGCCTGAAGAGGTAGCAAGTAGCTCATTACAGCAAATAGCAGTCGTATTTTCAGTCTAGGTGATCCCATTTAAGAAATGAAATTACGAAAGAAAAACAGATTTTACAATGAAGCTTAGTCCTCCAGGAAGATAATGAGAAGAATAATCCCGATCAGTACCAGAAGCATGTATAGTTTCGGATCCTGATAAATAGGTTTTTTCCCTCTTTTCGTCAGACGCTCATAATCGTGATGAAGACGAGAGAAATCCTTGTGTCTTCGGATCTGTTCTTCCGAAGGCTCAAGCTCTTTATTTTCTTTATGTATTGAAAACTTTCTCATTTTTCGTCTGACCACTTTTTGTTTAGTTTTTCTAGGATCCTGTATACCCTCATCTTTGCATTTGGCTCAGTAATACTGTAAATGTCGGCAATTTCCTTAAAACTCATTCCTTGGAAGAATCTCAGTTCCAGCAGATCCAGATGCTCCTGTTCAAGTTCATTTAATAGCTGAACAAGCTGTTCTTGTTGTTCAGAACTCATGTAGTTGATCTCAGCTTCTTCGCACAGGTCTTTGAATTTTCTTTCATCGATCTCGACCGTGTAATTCCCTTTTGAATTTCTGAAATACATGTTCACTTCATTCTGAGCGATACGATACAACCAACTTGAAAAGGGGAGACCACGATCTTCATATTTATTGAGATTGGCCATTGCCTTGATAAACGTATGTTGAGTTATATCTCCTGCTTCGTTTTCCAGTCCACCTAATCGCTTAAAGACAAAGCGAAAGATCTGGTCAAAATACCTTTCGTAGAGTTCTCCGAAATAATCCTGACGCTCTTTTGCCAGAGCAACGATCTCGCTGTCTGTCATCGAACTTGTATTTTTTCGTTTGAAGAACAAAGTTGGTAGTTTGGTATTAGAATTCAGTAGTTACTAAAAGTAACAAATCAATTTTCAGGGTGTCGAAAGAGACACAGGAATTATCTTTCCGTTAAGAAAACGATGCGCATTTACAGCGAAATCGACAATGTATTCAGCCATTTCATCTGCTGTTAACGGTGCTTTATATCCTGGGAAGGCTTCTTCAAGCATCTCAGTTTGTGCTGCTCCCAAACAAAGACAATTCATTTTGATGTTCGTGTCTTTGTATTCCTCCGCAAATAGTTCAGTGAAACTACAAACAGCAGCTTTAGATGTCGAATAGGCTGAAAGTCCCGGAAATTTAACGGATCCCTGAAATCCTCCCATGGAGCTAATATTAACGATGTGTCCAGCAGAAATGTATTCTATGGCAGCTTGAACAGTTTCCATCACACCGATCACATTTGTCTGATAACATCCTTCGATATCATCATGAGTCAAAGAAGTAAATGGCTTGTTTACAAGTTTACCAGCATTGTTGATCAGAAGATCAATACTTCCAACCGATGCAAAAATTTCACTTGCTTGTTGACGAACATTGGAAGAAAGATCAAATGGGTGACATTTGACATTTTTCAAATGACCAAATGTGTTGTTCATTTTCTCCCGGTCCCTTGAAAGTGCATGAACGAACATTCCATCAATAGCAGCAAGTTGCTCAACGATCGCACGCCCAATACCACGACTGGCCCCAACAACTACTGCTGTCTTATTCATCGAATGAAATAACAACTTTTTCGCTTGCCGGATGAGCCTGACAAGTTAAAATATAACCTTCTGCGATTTCTTCTTCGGTTAATGAATAATTCATTTTCATCACCGCATTTCCTTGAAGTACCTTTGCTTTACAAGAGCAGCAAACACCTCCTCGGCATGAATATGGAGCATCCAATCCAGAAGACTCGACAGCCGTAAGAATTGTTTTTCCTTTGGCATCAAGATCGAATTCAGCGATTTCATCGTCCAGGATCACCTTTATATGGCTCATACCGGAAAAGTCATTTTCCAGAACTTTTCCATCCCCTGAATTTTCAGAAACGGTGAAAAGTTCATACTTAACTTTATTTTCAGGTACTCCAAAAAAAGTAAGTGTATTCTTTGCTTCCTTGATCATTCCTTCTGGTCCACAAATGAAAAATGCATCTGCTTTTAAAAGATCAAGATCTTCTTTGATGACTTCCGTAAGATTATCTTTATTGATCCTACCTCGTCTAAATCCATTTTTGTCTTCTCCACTTAAAAACAATGTCGTGTTCACAGAATTCAAGCTTTGAATCTCGTCCTGAAACATGATGTTATTGGAGTATCTGTTTCCAAACAACAATCTTGATGTTCCATTTTTGGAATCCATCGTTTTGATCATTGAAAGAATCGGTGTAATCCCTGAACCTGCCGCAATACAAACAATATTCATCTGTTGATTGTCAAGCTTGAAGTTCCCTTCCGGGGATGAGATCCACAAATGATCCCCCGGTCTTAAAACGTCATTCACCCAATTGGAGACCTTTCCGTCTTTAACTGCCTTAACAGCGATGGATAGTGATTCGTCTTTAGAGGAACAGATCGAATAAGATCTGCGTTCACTTTTTCCGTTGATGTCAACCGCAATATTGATGTATTGTCCGGGTACAAATTGAAATTTTGACTTCAGATCACTCGGAAGGTCAAAGACGATCTGAACAGAATCGTCAGTCAATTTCTTGACTTCTTCAACTCTCACAGAGAAAAATCCTTTTGGCCCTTTCTCTGATTCTGATTTATCTTTTCTTTTAAAACTAAAAATTCCCATACTTATTCGTCAAAGGATACTACTAAACGTTCGCTTGTTGGGTGCGCTTGACAAGTTAAAATGTATCCTGCTTCTACCTCATCTTTTTCCAACGCATAATTGACATCCATTCGGGCATGTCCTTCCATAACTTTTGCCTTACAAGTGCAGCAAACACCTCCTTTACATGCAAAAGGAAGATCAGCTCCTGCCTTTTGAGCAGCGTCCAGAATGCTGTCACCATCACTATCGAGTGCAATGTCGGTTGTATCGCCGTCAACAATAATTGAAACGTTTGACGCAATGGTTGGTTCATTTGGTAATTTGATCGCTTCTCCTTTCTTTGATTCACCTGGTGTTGTAAACAATTCGAAATGGACCGACTTTTCAGGTAAACCACATTCCAACATAGCCTCTTTTACACCAAGGATCATTTGTTCGGGCCCACAGATATAAACAGCATCGATGTCCTGATCTTTGAGGAATGCTTTGTGCAGATCAAGCGCTTTTTGCTTATCGATTCTCCCTTTCTGAATGTCATTTCCTAAACTTTCACGAGACAGAACATGCACAACACGTAGGCGATCCATAAAGCTGTTTTTCAATGCTTCGATCTGTTCTCGGAAGATTATGGATCCAAATCCCTTGTTTCCGTAAAACAGGGTAACATCGCTATTAGGCTCTTCTTTTAAGATGGATTTTGCAATAGATAAAACAGGTGTTATTCCACTACCTGACGCGAATAGTACAATTGATCTGGATGCATTCGGATCCATATGACACGTGAACATTCCTGTTGGAGTCATAACTTCTACCCGGTCACCTTTTTTTAGTTGATTATTCGCATAAGAAGAGAATTTTCCATTTTCAACTTGCTTGATCGCTACTCTCCACTCATTTTCATAAGGGGCAGAACATAACGAATACGAGCGTCTGATGTCTTCACCGACAATAATCGCTTTTAGAGTGAGGTATTGTCCAGATGTGTATTGGTAATCTGCCTTCAGAGATTCAGGCACTTCAAATGCTACACTTACAGTATCTTCTGTCTCTTTGCAGATGTCAGAAACAGTCAATGTATGAAACTTTGGTGTCATCCTGTGAAAAAATTAGGCTTCGAAATTAATCAAAATGGAGCAAAGAATGTTTATAAATATAGCATTGAGATACTGATCATAGGTCAGGCCGATGGGAACAGAAACTTTTTGTAAATTTGTTTTAAGAAAACCGACATGAAAGAAGTAAATATTTCAGAGCTTGAAAGACGCTTCCAGGAGAAGATCGATAATGACATTCGTATCGAACCAAAAGACTGGATGCCGGATGAATACAGGAAAACCTTGATCCGTCAGATCTCGCAACATGCCCATTCAGAAGTAGTTGGGATGTTGCCGGAAGGAAACTGGATTACAAGAGCCCCTAATTTGAGAAGAAAGGCAGTCTTGCTTGCAAAAGTTCAAGATGAAGCTGGACACGGATTGTATTTATACAGTGCAGTTGAAACGCTTGGGGCTGACAGAGAGCAGACGATCGATGATCTGCATTCCGGGAAAGCAAAGTATTCTTCCATTTTTAATTATCCCACATTGACTTGGGCAGATATGGGTGCAATTGGTTGGTTGGTTGATGGTGCAGCCATCATGAATCAGGTTCCTCTTTGCCGTTGTTCTTATGGTCCATATGCCAGAGCAATGGTACGTGTTTGCAAGGAAGAATCTTTCCATCAGCGTCAGGGATTTGAGATCATGACAACTCTCGCTAAAGGTTCTCCTGAACAAAAAGCGATGGCACAGGATGCTCTAAATAGATTTTGGTGGCCAGCATTAATGATGTTTGGACCAAATGATGCAGAGTCAAAACATACGCAACAATCAATGGACTGGAGGATCAAGAGACATACAAATGATGAGCTTCGTCAGATGTTTGTTGATGCGACTGTTCCACAGGCTGAATTGATAGGTCTTACGGTTCCTGATCCTGATCTAAAATGGAATGAGGAAACTGGTCATTATGAATTTGGTGAGATCAACTGGGATGAGTTCTGGCAAGTTGTAAAAGGAAATGGACCTTGCAATAAGGATAGAATTGATACTCGGCGCAAAGCTAAGGAAGAAGGAATGTGGGTGAGAGAAGCCGCAATGGCGCATGCAGATAAGAGAGCAAAAAGAAAAAGTGCATAACCAAAGATACCGGAATGGCGAATAGAGAGTGGCCTCTTTGGGAGGTATTTATCAGAAGTAAGCAAGGTTTAAATCATAAGCATGTTGGTTCGTTGAGAGCTGCAGATGCAGAGATGGCAATCGAAAATGCCAGAGATGTTTACACAAGAAGGTCTGAAGGAGTTAGTATTTGGGTAGTAGAATCAATGAACCTTTTTGCTTCGGATCCATCAGAAGCTGACGCATTGTTTGAACCAGCGGATTCCAAGGTGTATAGGCACCCTACGTTTTATGATGTTCCGGACGGAATTGAACACATGTAAGATTGAAAATGGAACATTTATTTGAATACGTTCTCAGAATTGGTGATGATAGTTTGATCCTTGGTCAACGCCTGGCAGAGTGGTGTGGACATGGACCTATCCTTGAGGAGGATATCGCAATGACCAATATCTCTCTTGACCTTATCGGGCAAGCGACAACACTTCTTGATTATGCCGCGAAAATTGAAGGTAAAGGGAAAAATGCAGATCAGCTTGCCTTTCTGAGATTCGATAAAGACTACCGAAATCTACTTTTAGTCGAACAACCAAATGGTGATTTTGGAATGACGATGATGAGACAGTTCTTCTTTGATGCATTCCGAAAGCCATTTTTTGAGGCATTGCAACATTCGAAAGATGAACAACTTTCTGCAATTGCAGAAAAATCACTTAAAGAAACAAGATACCATTTGAAGCATAGCTCAGAATGGGTTATCCGATTGGGTGATGGAACCGAAGAGTCTCATCAACGAATTCAGGAGTCACTGGATGCTTTATATCGATATACAGACGAATTATTCTATTCAGATGAAGTGCAGAAAGCGATGGAATCTGCTGGCATTGCTCCAAAGATGGATGATGTCAGATCTGAATGGAACAAAACGGTTGATTACGTTTTGAATGAAGCAACTTTAAAGATTCCAGATAATCAATGGAAGTTTGAAGGAGGTAGAAGAGGAATGCATTCAGAACATTTAGGATACATCCTTGCAGACATGCAGTACATGCAAAGAGCTTACCCTGGATTGGAATGGTAAATGAAAGTGTAATCTGGAACTATCTTACCGAGGTCGCGGACCCCGAGATTCCTGTATTGACGATCCTGGACTTAGGTATTGTCAGAAAGGTATCTATTGAAGGCGACCATGTTCAGGTTACCATTACTCCAACATACAGTGGCTGTCCTGCTATGAAGCTCATTGAAGATGAGATCATTGCTAAACTAAGGGAATACAAAATTGATAATGTTGATGTAGACTTGGTATTATCCCCAGCTTGGAGTACCGACTGGATATCAGAAGAAGGTAGGGATAAGCTTAGAGAATACGGAATTGCACCTCCTGAAGATGAAGTCGACAAATCGGTGCTTTTTTCTGAACCAACCGTTGTTCCGTGTCCCAAGTGTCAGTCGAGAAACACCCGAATGATCAGTTTATTCGGAAGTACGGCCTGCAAAGCGCAGTATCAGTGCAATGAATGTTTGGAGCCTTTTGACTATTTCAAGTGCCTTAAGTGATCAATCTACTGGGTCATCCAATAATTCTTCTGTAGGATTATTCCTTTCGATCAAATGCCTTTTGTACTCTAGAACCCTGAAAAGGGCAATCGGAATGATCAGTATATGCAGTAGTTGAACCAGCCAGAGTACATATACGGATTCTCCCCAGTTCAAGAAGGTAGACGAGACGACGAACAAAAAAGCTTCCAGGTAAAAAAAGATTCCGGCGACCAAAAAACCGACGATTTTCCTTTTGAATAGAAGTATTACTCCTGTTGACATTCCTAAAAAAGAGATCCCTAAGATCGAAAGCAGCAAATAATATAAAGGACCATCGAAATATTGAGTTCCCTTTTTATCAAGAATATGGAATGAATATAACCGAATAAAAATGATCCCGTTTAGAATGATCGGTAAAAAGAAATTGAGGGATACGGAACCGATATTGATCTTTGGGTGATTAGTGTTGGCAGGCGAGTGGAGACCATTGTAAAAGACATGGAGGTCATATGGATCTTCATAAAGAACAACTTTGATCACTCCTAAACCATCAACGAGAAACTCAGTCCCTTCGATCAATTCTTTTGGATCCTCAATAACTCCAATCAACGAGTCTTTGTAAATGATCTCAGTCTGATCATATCCTCCAGTCCATGTAACAATGACTTCTTCTTTTTTTCTTTTTGGGTGAGGGGATCTTCGCTGGAATTTCATATTAGAGATCTATGGTTTCCTGATTGGTTCTTTTTCTTAGACGATCATGTGTGAAGGCTCGATAGGCCCTTTTTACAGGTATCAACATCAAGATTGCCTGAATCGAGAAAATTATTGAAAGAGTTAAGAGAACAGGATCTCCTGACAGTACAAAAAATGATAAGGGAAATAGAAACTGGAGAAGTCCGGAAATAAAGTTGATCAAAAAACCATACCAATGCTTAGTTGACAGGATGATATTTCCTACAATGGTGAGTACGAAAGGAATTAAAAAGTAAAAAAGGAAAATAGTATTCTCTAATGAAATGATTTGTACTGTAAAGTAGAGGATGAGGTTGATCAATGTTGCAATACCATTAAACAGCAATGAAGGAATGAAATAGCTGCGCAAATTCTTTAGATCGTTGACCGGATAATGAAGATTATCTGGAGAGTGATAGCCATCTACGATCAATTGAATAAAGTACGGATCTTCTTCAAGCTTCACTTCTACACTTCCAAGTGAAGGGTCTGTAAAAGCTTTTCCCTTCAGTAGATCCCTGATTCCCGAAACTACACCCACCAACTGATCCCTGTAATGAATTTGAACTTCCCGATAGCCTCTTTCCCATGAGACAATAAGGTCCTCTGATTCATTTTTTGGATTTCTATACTTTTTCTGATATTCCATAAAAAAAGCGCCTCGAGTGAGACGCTTTAAAGTTATCATTTTAACCTATTATCCAAGAAAAGGATATCGGTAATCTGTCGGTGGAACAAATGTTTCTTTGATAGTTCTTGCAGATACCCATCTTAAAAGATTCATAGATGCTCCTGCCTTATCATTCGTACCGGAACCTCTCGCTCCTCCGAATGGCTGCTGTCCAACTACAGCTCCTGTTGGTTTGTCGTTGATGTAGAAATTACCTGCCGCATTTACCAGTTTCTCAGTTGCCAGGTTGATCGCATATCTGTCTTGAGATATGATTGAACCTGTCAATGCATATTCTGATGTTTGGTCAAGTAACTCAAGCGTTTCTTCGAATTTGTTTTCATCATACACGTAGATGGTCAAAACAGGTCCGAAGATCTCTTCACACATGGTCCTGAATTTAGGATTACTTGTAACTACTGTCGTAGGTTCAATAAAGTATCCTTTGCTACCGTCGTAGTTACCACCTGTGATGATCTCTGCATCTGATTGCGTTTTACAATAATCGATATATCCTGAGATCTTATCAAACGCTCTTTTGTCGATCACTGCATTCACGAAGTTGGATCCATCCTCAGGACTTCCGATCTTGAACGAATTGACTTGCTCAACAAATATTCTTTTCACTTCCGGCCAGATGTTAGAAGGAACATAAGCTCTTGAAGCAGCCGAACATTTCTGACCCTGGAATTCAAATGCACCACGAGAAAGTGCTGTCGCAACTGATGCCGGCTCAGCAGATTTATGAACCATTACAAAGTCCTTACCTCCTGTTTCTCCAACAATTCTAGGATAGCTTCTGTAGATCTCAATGTTATTGGCAATCTCTTTCCATAACAATCTGAATACTCCTGTTGATCCTGTAAAATGTAATCCTGCAAAGTTTTTATCTTGAAAAACAACTTTTGAAATTTCTTTACCACTTACTGTAACCATATTTATTACTCCATTAGGCAATCCTGCAGCTTGGAATAATTCCATAATTACTTGTGCAGAATAGATTTGTGTTTCTGCTGGTTTCCAAACGACCACATTACCTAGCATTGCTGGTGCTGCACAAAGGTTAGCGCATATAGAAGTAAAATTAAATGGAGTAAGTGCAAATACAAATCCTTCCAAAGGTCTGTGTTCTAAACGATTCCACATTCCTGGTAATGATTCTGGTTGCTCCTTGTACAACTGACTCATGTACTTCACGTTGAATCTAAAAAAATCAATTAGCTCACAAGCAGCATCAATTTCAGCTTGCATTACATTTTTACTTTGTGCAATCATTGTAGCTGCATTCATTTTTGCTCGGAATGGCCCTGCCAATAAATCGGCAGCCTTTAAAAATATAGAAGCTCGATGTTCCCAGCTCATGTTTGCCCATTTCTTACGAGCAGTCATGGCCGCATCAATAGCGTCGCGTACTTCTTGTTCTCCTCCATAATTTGAGTTTCCAATTACGTGTGAATGCTCATGCGGTGGTGACAGATTTCTTTTGTCATTAGTAAATACTTGTTGATCACCAATATACATAGGAATGTCAACAGTAGCATTGTACATTTTTTTGTATTCTGCTAATAGTTCAGTGCGCTCAGGACTTCCTGGTGCGTATGCTTTTACTGGTTCGTTTACCGCAATGGGTACTTCAAAAAATCCTTTTCCCATGATATGTTTTTTTTATAAATTTTGTTTCACAAAGGTACTAATTTCAATAATGAAACGGAATAGACCAAAAGGAATCTTTTTTCTATTTTCCACTTTAAATAATGATGTGAAATATTAATGTGCAGGGTTAACTTTACATTTAATAAAAATTAAGATTTTGTCCTATCTTAGTTGCAATAGCGATGAGTCTCCT
>CALCCB010000058.1 GCA_937899625.1 uncultured Bacteroidota bacterium | reverse complement strand
GCCGTTGCCACCGTATACAGCGCGTGCATTGAGACACATGGTGTGAATCCGCGCGCAATTGCAGTGATGGCTGAAGATGGAATCGATATTTCCATGCATACCTCCAATCATGTGGACGAATACACGCACATTCCCTTTGATTTGGTTTTTACCGTGTGTGACCACGCCAGCGAACAATGTCCGATTTTTCCGGGTGCGGTAAAGCGCATTCATCGCAATTTTCCCGATCCTGCTAAAGCGAAGGGAACGGAAGAAGAGGTAATGAACGCATTCCGTTCTGTACGCGATGAGATTAAGTCCTTTTGTAAAACCCTGATATGAAAAAAGCCTCCCGTAAACAAGAGGCTTATTCGTTGGTTGGATAAATCAACCTTTTATTTTTTAACGTCGAATCGATCCAGGTTCATGACTTTATCCCATGCGCTGATGAAGTCTTTCACAAATTTCTCTTTTGCGTCTGAGCTCGCATAAACCTCTGCAATGGCGCGCAATTCTGAATGTGATCCAAAAATGAGGTCTGCTCGGGTAGCGGTCCATTTTACACTACCTGTTTTACGATCCCTTCCTTCAAAGATTTCTTGCGAATCGTCGATGGCCTTCCAAGAAGTACTCATATCTAACAGGTTCACGAAGAAGTCGTTATTTAACGTACCAACATTTTTCGTAAAAACTCCATGACGAGAGTGGTCGTAATTTCCATCGAGAACACGCAATCCTCCAACCAATACCGTCATTTCTGGGGCTGTCAGCGTTAACAGTTGGGCTTTATCCACCAACAATTCTTCCGTGGAAAACGTGTACTTCCCTTTGCTATAATTTCTAAATCCATCAGCAGAAGGTCTCAATGCTTCGAAAGATTCTACATCTGTTTGTTCTTGCAAAGCATCCATACGGCCAGGTGTAAAAGGCACTTTAATGGTGTATCCGGCATCTTTGGCTGATTTTTCTATTGCAGCACATCCACCCAATACAATTAAATCTGCCATTGATATTTTTCTATCGCCCGATTTAGCATTAAAATTCTTTTGAGCAATATCTATAATTTCATCAACTTCATCTTGGTTCAGGTCACCAACCAAAACAACTTTTGTTAACCCATCCAGATAATTTTCTTTATGGAATCTTTTTATTGCAGAAATGGAAACGTTATCATAAACATCTTCCTCAACAATGCGCCCATATGGAGTGCCGGACAAAAGTTTTTCCTGAAATTTTCGCTGTGCAAGAAAACTCACTTTGCCCATGTTCACTCTGAACTTTTGTTTACGGTCGTTCAACATTTCTTGAACCTCATCTTCATGAAAAGAGACGTTGTCAACAGCATCTTTTATAATTCTCAGGATCGGAACTATATTTTCTTTCAATGCATAAACAGTGATCATTGCTTGTTCATGCGCCACGTTTGATTCATAAAATGCACCCAGTGCATCAAGTTCATTGCTAATCTGAATGGATGATTTTTCGGCTGTTCCTGAAAATAGAAGACCTCCGACGAATGAAGCAATTCCCAGTTCTCCGAGTCCGCTTCCTGCATCAAAATGAAGATCGATCCTTGAAGTGTCATTTGGCACTTCGTTCATGAAGAACAAATGACATTTTTCCGTTATGTCGTATACATGAGGCTTGACGAAATCAATGTTCCCAATGTTTTGTAATTCAGGCGCTTTTTTACGATTCAGCATTTTGATTTGATTTTACCTTAAGTAAAGAACAGTTAGTTGGTTTTAGAATTTCTTTGGCCATTCTTTGAACATCCTTCGGAGTGATGGAATAATAGATCTCGTGTTCCTCATTGATCCCGTTCGCATCTCCCAAAAGTTCGAATTGACATAGATTCATCGCTCTGTTCAGAAGACCTTGTTCCTGAAATTCTCTAGCGGTTCTGATCTTGATCATCAGTCGATCAAGCTCTGTATCGTCCATGATCTCATTTTTCAATTTCTCAAGTACTTCCCAAAGGGCTTTGTCAAACATGTTGAACGAAACTCCTTCGTTCAATTTGCCACCGATTATAAGTAAGCCATTATCCAAAGAGCCTGTGATGTATGCACCAATTTCAGAAACAAGTTTTTGTTCTTTTTTCAAAGAAGCGTATAGTCGTGAAGATTTGTCCCTACCCAAAGCGTCAGAGAGCACATCCGCCATGTAATATCCTGCATTTTTTCGTTCAGGCATTTTAAAAGCGTAGTAAAATGCATCCGCTGGAACGTTTCTTTCAATGAGCTTTTCTCTGAATTCTTTTTGTTCGGGTTCAGCTTCAAGCACTCTTGCAGGTTTAGAACCTGAAGGAATTTCACCGAACCATTTTTCCACAACCTCTTTTACGTACTCAAGTTCAAAATTACCGCCTACGCAAAGGATTGCATTTGATGGATTGTAATGCTTAGCGAAGAATGATTTCACATCCTCCATTGTGGCATCTTCAATATGCTTGATTTCTTTACCGATCGTTGCCCATTTGTAGGGGTGAACTCGATAAGCCAAAGGTCTGAGCTCTAGCCAAACATCTCCATATGGCTGATTCAGATATCGTTGTTTGAACTCCTCGATCACAACATTTCTCTGGACTTCCAGGCTTTTCGGTGTAAAGGCCAGTGAAAGCATTCGATCGCTTTCTAACCACAATGCAGTTTCCAGGTTATGGGCAGGAAGTACATCATAGTAGTTAGTGATATCATTCGATGTAAATGCATTCGACTCACCGCCTGCATGTTGTAAGGGCGCATCAAAATCCGGAATATTTATACTTCCTCCAAACATTAGATGTTCAAACAAATGGGCAAATCCCGTTTTGTCTTCTGATTCATCTCTGGCACCAACATCATATAAAACGTTGACGACAGCCATTGGAGTAGTAATGTCCTTGTGAAAAAGGACGGTCAGGCCATTTTCTAGTTTAAATCGTTCAAAATGGATCATTAAAATTTGTATTTGTCTGTTTGCTGCTCAGCCAATGCTTGTCTGTATTCAGTAATAATTTCCTTAACCACCTCAGATGCAGGTTTGATCTCATGGATCAGGCCGGAAATCTGTCCGATCTCAAGCTCACCTTCTACCAAATCACCTTCGAACATTCCTTTTTTAGCGCGTCCTCGGCCAAGAATTTCCTTTAATTTATCGGCATTGGCGCCTGATTGATAGGCTGCCTCAACTTTATTGAAAAATTCGTTTTTAACTAAACGTACGGGGGTCAGTTCCTTCAAAGTAAGTAGTGTGTCACCTTCTTTGGCATCGACCACCACTTGCTTGAAGTTTTGATGAGCGCTTGATTCCGGTGTAGCCACAAAACGACTTCCGATCTGAACACCATCTGCACCAAGGTTCATTGCGGCCAGCATTCCTCTTCCTGTCCCAATTCCTCCTGCGGCAATCAATGGGATCGATAATTGTTCTTTCACCATCGGGATCAAACACATCGTCGTTGTTTCATCTCTTCCGTTATGTCCTCCCGCCTCGAATCCTTCAGCTACAACAGCATCAACCCCTGCCTCTTGGGCTTTCAATGCAAATTTCACGGATGAGACAACATGAACTATCGTGATGCCATGTTCCTTCAGATGGGCAGTCCAGGTTTTTGGATTTCCTGCAGAGGTAAACACAATTGGCACCTTATGTTTAATGATAGTTTCAATGTGCTTGTCAATGTCAGGATAGAGCATTGGTAGGTTAACCGCGAAAGGGCGATCTGTGGCTTTCTTACACTTCACAACGTGCTCCTCAAGGATCTCCGGGTACATGGAACCTGATCCAATAATACCAAGGCCCCCAGAATTAGATACTGCAGATGCTAATTCCCAACCAGAGCACCAGATCATTCCTGCCTGAATCAGTGGATATTCAATGTTAAAAAGTTCAGTGATTCTGTTTTTCATTTTCCATTGCTTTGCCTACTTACGAAAATACTTTTTTTGGACGGATTTATTGGGAAGAAACAGCCTCTTCCTTCTTTTTTTCGTCATAACTTTAAATTTCATTACTTTAGATGTGGAGATGTTGACCATGAAGCTACTGAGACTAATATTCTTTTCTTCATTTATTTTATTGAGCATTTTAGCTAAAGCTCAGGAGATTAGCCATGATCATTCCATATTTCACGCGTTCATCGAGAATAAAGGTCAATGGAACGATCGAGTTTTATTTAAATCGAAATTTGACGGAGGAAACCTATGGGTACAACAAAACAAATTTGTTTTCCATCTGATGGACCATTCGTCTGTTAAGGAGTTACATGGCAACCCAAAGGATAACAATTTGATCCCTTCCATTCCACAAACAGTAGTGCATCTCAATTTTGAAGGATCGAGCGAGGTAACTCAAATTGAAAAAAGAGAAAAAACTCAAGCCTATTATAATTATTTTATTGGTAATGACCAGAATAAATGGGCTTCTGTTGTTCACGGATATGGTGAAGCTTCTTTGAAAGATCTTTATCCGGGTATTGATCTGGAACTGATCGAAGAAAATGGAAGTCTGAAGTACGAATTTCATGTTTTACCGGGCGCTGATCCTGAGCTGATCAAGTTGAATTATAGTGGTCATGAAAAATTGGAGATCGATAAAAATGGAGATCTGATCGTTCACACTTCCCTTGGTAAGATTATCGAGAAAAAACCATATGTCTATCAAATCATCAATGGGCGGACGAAGGAAATTACTTGTTCATTCAAGATCATCAATAATTCGGTTGTATTTGATCTGAAGGAGTATAACAAAAATGCAGTGTTGGTGATCGATCCGGTTTTGGTTTTTGCTACTTATTCTGGTTCAATTACGGATAATTTCGGAATGACTGCGACCTATGGTTATGATGGAACGGCTTATTCGGGTGGAATGATCTATGGGAATGCTTATCCGACTCCTGATCCCAGTGCATATGACGTGAATTCGAATTTTACGTTACCCACTAATGGCACTTACGGAATTACAGATGCATTCATCTCGAAGTACACTCCTGATGGCACAACAATGATTTGGACGACTTTCCTGGGTGGTGGAGATGCTACACAAGGCACTGAAACGGCACAAAGTATGATCTGTGACGCAAACAACAATTTGTATTTGTATGGATCGACCTCAAGTATCGATTTTCCAATTGTTGGTGGATATCAGTCCTCTCACGCGGGTGGTTCTGCAAATTCAAACCATTATTTCAATGGGGTTTATTTCACCAATCAGGGTACAGATATTTATGTAGCAAAGATCTCTTCCAATGGACAAAATTTGCTGGCGTCAACCTATTTCGGAGGTTCATTGAATGATGGGGTTAATTCCAAAGTAACTTCTGGTACTTACAATTCTGTTGCAGCCTACGACTCATTGACCAAAAATTATGGAGATCAATTTAGAGGAGAGATCATGCTTGATCCTTCTGGAAATTGTTTGATCGCTTCTTGTACAAGATCTATTGATTTTCCGGTGTTGAATGCCTTTCAATCAGCGAATGCAGGTATGCAGGATGGTGTGATTTTTCAATTGACCAATGACCTTTCTTCTTTAATGTGGTCGAGCTATTACGGTGGTTCTAATAATGATGCCTGCTATTCCGTGAAAGTGGATTCCAGCTCTAACATACTCTTCGTAGGAGGTACTTCATCTCCAAATTTGCAATTCACTTCCGGTGGTCTTCAACCCAATTATAATGGAGGTAAAACGGACGGTTTTGTTGTAAAACTTGATCCTACTGGAACTAATGTGGTAAATGCGTCTTATCTGGGAACCTCGAACTATGATCAGGCATTTTTCGTCGAGATCGATCGAAATGACAATGTGTTTGTTTTAGGTCAGGCAGAGGGGGGCACATTCCCTGTGGTTAATGCCACTTTTGTTAATCCGGGAAGTAGTCAGTTCGTTATTAAACTAGATCCAACTTTAACAACAAATCTGAATTCTACAGTATTTGGAAATGGAAGTCCTTTGATCAATATTTCACCGGCTGCATTTTTGGTTGACATTTGCGGGAACATCTACATTTCCGGATGGGGTGCAAATATCTTACAGGCAACTCCAATGTCAGGAATGCCTGTTTCGTCAAATGCCTTTCAAGCGTCGGCTCCGGATGGATTTGACTTTTACCTCTTGGTGATCGAAAGAGAATTGGGAGGATTGCTCTATGGGACATATATGGGAGGTAACCTGGCTCATGAACATGTGGATGGAGGTACTTCACGTTTTGATAAGAATGGAGTTGTTTATCAAAGTGTCTGCGGAGGATGCGGAGGACACTCAGATTTTCCAACTACACCTGGAGCATGGTCAAATGCGAACCTAAGTACTAACTGTAATAACATCATCTTCAAGTTTGACTTTGAATTGATCCCGAATGCTGAATTTACGGCGGATCAAACTTTAGGATGCGCAACTTTTGCAGTAACCTTTGATAATTTCTCCACTGAATCTGATTCGTATGTTTGGGATTTTGGAAATGGTGACACAACGTCTGTGATCTTCAATCCGCAAATGATATATGATACTCCTGGAGTGTATGATGTGTATCTTTTAGTAACAGATAGTATTTGTCTACTTACAGATACGGCTCACCTTGTAATCACAGTGACAGATTCGATCCAGTTAGTTACGGATGCTAATTATGAACTATGTTCTCCGACTGAGATCACTATGATAGCAAACAGCAATGGTACAGCAAGTACCTTTGTTTGGTCAAGCGATTCTGATTTTTCCGATACTTTGAATGTATCTACAAGTGATTCAACTCTGACAATTACCCCAGCTGGAAATACGACGTATTACATTATGACCAGTAATCCTGGATGTAGTGCAATTGATAGTGTCACGGTTGATTTCGTGAGCTCAGCACTCGTGCTCTCTGGAAATGACTCCATTTGTCAAGGTGAAATCACTACCATAACAGCTACAAACCTGAACCCACTGATCTCTTTTACCTATGATTGGCATCCGGATTCAGTATTGGTCAACCCAAGTGGGGCTAACAATGTTGATGCTGTGCCAAATGTTTCTCAATACATTTATGTGACCGCAAGTTCTTCCAATGGTTGCGTTTTGGAAGATTCGATCTGGATCGAGGTGAGTTCTATTCCTGATGGTGCCGTCATTGCCAGTGCTTCTGATTATACGATTCCCGAAGGAGGTACTACGACTTTATTCGGTCAGCCTTCAGGATACAGCTATGCCTGGATACCTCAAACGGGATTAAGTAGTCCAACTACGCAGCAAACGAATGCTACAGTTGAAGGAACAACCCTATATACCTTATTGATCACGGATGGTATTTGTTCGAAAACAGACACTGTTTTGATCAAAACCTATGGTTTCATATGCGACGATCCTTACGTGTATGTACCCAATGCATTTTCGCCCAATGGAGATAATGAGAATGACATATTGTATGTCCGAGGAGAATTGATCGAGAGCATGACCTTCAGGATCTTTGATCGTTGGGGGGAAATGGTATTTGAATCCTATGATCGTCTTACCGGATGGGATGGAACATTCAGGGGTAAGTTACTCGATCCGGATGTATACGATTATTATCTGAAAGCGGTTTGTATTGATGGGCAAGAGTCCATCATCAAGGGAAACATTACGTTGAAGAGATAGGTATTCTCGTATCGATATTCACATTCTATGGTAGGTAAGTTATTCAAAACGATTGATTAACTACTATTTCGTAGCATTAGTTTTGACGCAAACAGAAATCAAATGAAAAAAGTGATCACAACAGCGTCAGAGAAGTTTTTGACCAATTATTTAAACAATGCAAGTCCTACGGGCTTTGAATCGGAAGGTCAGAAGTTATGGTTGAGCTATATTAAACCGCACATTGATGAATATTTTACTGATCACTACGGAACAGTGGTTGGGGTGATTAATCCAAAGGCAGAGTACAAAGTTGTGATAGAAGCGCATGCAGATGAGATTTCTTGGTTTGTACATTACATAACAAAAGATGGCTTCATTTACTTAAGAAGAAATGGTGGATCGGATCACATGATCGCACCTTCGAAAAGGGTGAATATTCATACCGATAAGGGAATTGTGAAAGCGGTATTTGGATGGCCAGCCATTCACATGCGTCAGCAAAAGGAAGAAACTCCTAGTATGAAAAATATTTTTCTCGACTGTGGATGCAATTCAAAGGAAGAAGTCGAAAAATTAGGAGTTCATGTAGGGTGTGTTGTGACCTTTGAAGATGAGTTCATCATTTTGAATAAAAACCGTTACATCGGAAGAGCTTTGGATAATCGTATTGGAGGTTTCATGATCGCCGAGGTTGCTCGTCTGTTGAAAGAAACGAAAACCAAGCTCCCTTTTGGTTTATACATTGTAAACTCCGTTCAGGAGGAAGTCGGATTAAGAGGTGCAGAAATGATCGCCCACCGGATCAAACCAAATGTGGCCATCGTTACCGACGTTTGTCATGATACGGCTACTCCAATGGTTGATAAGATCGAAAATGGGGATCAAAAATCTGGTGATGGACCAGTTTTAACTTATGGTCCTGCAGTACAAAACAACTTATTGAGACAGATCATCACTACGGCAGAAAAGTCCAAAATTCCGTTTCAGCGAGCAGCAGCCTCGAGAGCAACAGGCACCGACACTGATGCTTTTGCCTATTCAAATGAAGGAGTGCCAAGTGCATTGATCTCTTTGCCACTTCGATACATGCATACCACAGTGGAAATGGTGAGAAAAGAAGACGTGGAAAATTGTATACGATTGATCTTTGAATCATTGAAATCGATAAAAAAGGATCAGGATTTCAGATACATCAAATAGTTGGGAATTCAATAATTACATGATAATATTTCCTTCTGGTAGACATAATTGCTTGCAATGAATTATATTGCACCTTAAAATAAAAGACCTATGAATAAAAAACTACTTTCAATTCTGAGTTTGGCTTTTAGTATGTCAGTTTTTGCACAAACATTTTCTGATGATTTTGAGTCATACACGGTTGGTTCTTACTTAGGGCCACAATCTCCAAACTGGACAACATGGACTGCTTCTCAGGAAGGAGGATCTGAAGATGTACTGGTTAGCTCTGCAAATGCATCGAGTGGAACAAAAGCACTTTATTTTTCGTCGACTGCTGCAAATGGAGGACCTCAAGATGTTGTATTACCATTTGATCAAATATATAATTCTGGAAACTTTACGTTTGAGGCGAATTTCTTTGTTGAATCAAACAAAGGGGCATACTTCAACCTTCAAGGAACCAACATTGTTGCTCAAGTGTGGGCTCTAGATTGCTACATGTTGCAAGATGGTACAATGAAATTGTCTAATTCAGGTACACCATACATCAACGCAAATTATCCTGTAGCTCAATGGTTCAATTTAAGAATTGAAATGGATTTGACATCCAACGTTTGGGAATTGTTCATTGATAACGTTTCAATGGGTTCTTTCTCAAATCCGACAGGATCGATCGGTATTCTTGACTTGTATCCTGTTAACCCTGCTGGTGAAGGAGGAAACGGACAATCAGGTTTTTATGTAGATGACGTTTCTTATAACCACATTTCTGCATCTTTGCCTGCACTGAATGGAGGTGTAACTTTCGTTGATCAATTATCAGGTATTGCAGGATTGACCTCTAACGTTTCTGCTACTGTAAGAAACCTTGGAATGAATAACATTACTTCATTTGATATTACTTATGACTATGCCGGTAACCAGGTTACAGAAAGTGTAGGTCCGATTTCACTTGCATCTTTAGCTACCTACAACCATACTTTTGCTGCACCAGTGTCAGTTGCAGCGGGAAGTAACACATTGACTGTAACTGTTTCAAATGTCAATGGACTTGGTGCAGATAATGATCCTTCGGATGACAGCAAAGTAATTACTGTTAACCCAATTGTTCCTGCTGCAGGAAAAGTTGTGGTTGGCGAGGAGGCAACTGGTACTTGGTGTCAGTGGTGTCCAAGAGGAGCAGTTTACATGGATCTATATGAGCAGGAATTTGGGCCGTACTGGGCTGGAATTGCTGTGCATAATGGAGATCCAATGACAGTAACAGATTACGATACTGGAATCGGTGCACTAATTGGTGGTTACCCAAGTGCTTTAGTAGACAGGGGTGTTGATGTTGACCCATCAGGAATGTACTCTGATTTCCTTACAAGATTACAGACACCTCCTGCAGCATTTATTGTGAATGGGGCCAACTGGAATGCTACAACACGAGTTTTAGATGTTTCAATATCAGCAGATTTCCAGATTGCAGCCAACAGCAACTATAAGATTGCGTGTGTGTTAACTGAAGATGGAGTTACTGGGTCAGGAGCTGGTTGGAGTCAATCTAACGCTTATGCAGGTGGTGGAAATGGTGTAATGGGTGGATATGAAACTTTGCCTAACCCGGTTCCTGCTGCTCAAATGGTATATGATCATGTTGCCAGAGTAATTGCTCCAGGGTTTGGAGGATTGACGAACAGCTTCCCAGCAACAGTGAACTCCGGAGAGACTCATACTGTAAACTTTACATTTAATCTTCCTGCAGGATGGGATGAGAATAACATACATATCGTAGGTATGTTGATTGCTCCTAATGGACGTATAGACAATGCTGGAAAGGCAACGATTGCTGAGGCAGTTGCGAACGGTTATGTAGATGGAACGAGTGCAGGAATTACTGAACTTGATGAGCAAATTGATGACCTTTTCAAGGTATATCCTAACCCAGCTTCTGATTTTACCGTAGTTGGATTGAATCTTAAAAAGGATGCTGAAGTAAGCCTTCAATTGATCGATGTAACTGGAAAAGTGATTGCTTCTAAAAATTACGGTTCATTGAATGGAGCTTCTGAAATTGTTCTTGGCACTTCAGAATTGACTTCAGGAGTTTACATTATTGAATTAACGGTTAACAATGAAAAGCATACAAAGAAATTAATTGTGGAATAATCTACAATTCTATTCAGAAAGGGCGGTTATACCGCCCTTTTTTTGTGGATTAAATGTACATTTACGACATGAAATGGATCGGTGAAAGGATCAGCTTTGTAGATGATAAACAACGTTCGACTGTTGTTATTTACCCAGGAGCTTCGGGATGGGTGAAGAGTGTAATGGGCGCTTGGGTATCGATGTGGCTTGTGATTGGTTCTGTGATGACTTGGGCATATTTCACCTTTAAAATGACCGAACAAGAGAAGATCATTGTGTATGTTTTTATAGCATTCTGGGCGTATTATGCCATTAAAGTGATCAGGTCTTTTTTCTGGATCATGTGGGGAAAAGAATTGATCAAGATCGATGAGGTAGCATTGACGTATAAAAAATCGATCAAAGGATATGGGAAAGCTGTTCCCTATTATCTTGAGAATATTAAAAAAATGTCTTTATCTCAGCCAAAACCAAACTCTATTCAGGCAGTTTGGGAATCTTCACCGTGGGTACAGGGAGGAGAAAGGATCGAGTTTGAGTATCGAGGAAAATTGGTTCGGTACGGTCGAAAGCTTGAAGAAAAAGATGCCAAACTTTTGTTTCAGTTGATCACGAAAAGAATCGAAGATCAACTTCGTAAAAGGAAAGCGTAGTTATTAAAGTTCTATTCCATTTTATTACAATTTTTTTTAAGGGATCGGTTAGACATAATTCTTTGAGCATCATGGAACAATGTTAAACTCGATAATAGAAAGAGTAACTACTGGAGAGCTCTGATTTGAGCAAATTGAAGGACTGCCAGCAACATGTACAAAATCTAGAAAGTGATCTCCACTTTTCAACCAAATTGGAAAATGAGCCATATGATATGGTCTAACATTAGGGGCAGGAGAAGTATAAACTCTAAATTCATCGATGTATACATCCCAACCAGACAATGTTCTTGAACCAAAAGATTCAATTTTCCATACTTTTCCATAAGGAATTGAGAAGTTAGATGAGTAATCATTGCTATTACAATCTATTGTTGGAGAGCAAGGACCACAATACCCTGATATTGCCGAGAATGTTAAATTAATTACCTGATTAAATTGTAGATTTCCTTGGCCAGTAAGGTTAAAAATTGATTACAGTCCAAAAATTGAGAAAAACTTTTTCATTAAAATATTTATTTTCATTTGCAAATGTTACGTCATTTTTGCACGAAAAAAAATGGTATTTAATTCAAGTTTTTGCAAGTTCAAAAGGTCAGAAACAAGCCATAAAAAAAGCCCCAAACGGGGCATTGTGAATAGTGTGAAAGGTACCTTACAATTTAAATAATTAAAAAAGGGTTCCAATTATTTGGAACCCTTTTCTATTACCATTGTATGAATTTATTACTCTTTCATTACTTTGAAATGTAACTGCTCGATGTCAGTTTGAATGACCAGATGATAAATTCCTCTTGCTAAATGAACAAGGTTCAATGAAGTTTCATTGATCTCTATTCTTTCAGTTACCAAAGCTCCTTTTGAATCATACATCTTTATCTCAAGGATTTCATAGTTGGTCAAACCATCAATGTATAGCATATCAAAGGTTGGATTTGGATATACAAATACACTTGAATTATCCACTTCGTCAATTGATACTCCTGAAATAGAAATACAATTTGACGTATCAACACAATTCCCTGTCGTAACGATCACTGCATATGAACCATTGGATTGAGCGATAAACAGCTGATTCGTTTCACCTGGGATTGGAATAAATCCATTCGTGCAATCAATCCATTGATATGTATCGCCTGTAGCTTGTGATTGCAGAGTGATTGCGTCAATCTGGTCAACACCAATATTTACATTTTCAATCGTTAGATCAAGCACAAAGGAGCTATCACATCCTTCAACTGTAGAATAATTGATCGTGTAAACACCTGATTCAGAATACGTGATTCCATTCATGCTCCAGGTATAGAACTTACAAGCAGAGACGGTTTCAGTATTCGAATAAATACTGTTTACAGTTAGATTGATGGTGATAACACTGTCACATCCCACCGCATTTTCAATTATGCTTGTATATGTTCCACTTGATGTAAATACCTGTCCGTCAGGGGCCGTATATGAGCCACATGCAACTTCTGAAATGATAGAACTTGACGATTCTGTTCCAATGGTTAAGAACAGTGTAATCGTGCTGTCACAGCCATTAACATTACTCATTACTTGAGTATATGTGCCTGAAGCCGTGTAGATCTCACCATTCAAATTGTAAGAGTTACATGAAGCAACTATCAATTCAGATGTAGATGGATTAGCAATCGTTAAATTCAACGTTATTGTGCTATCACATCCAACACTATTCTCCACTACTTGCGTAAACGTACCTGAATTCAAATAAACGGTTCCGTTCAAAGTGTAGCTATTGCACGAAACTACATCGAGAGTAGAGCTACTTGGTTGTGTTCCAATCACTAAGTTCAATGTTATCGTACTATCACATCCGTAAACATTGTTGATTACTTGCGTGTATGTGCCTGATGCGAAATAGGTTTGACCATTTAAGGTATAGCTATTACATGCATTTTCGTTGATTACAGAGCTACTTGCTTGATTCACTGTCACCTGGAATGGTGCTGAAGATGAAGTACAGCCAGCAGCATTTGTAACACTTACGATGTAAGCACCACTTGTATTAACCGTTATTGACTGACCAGTAGCTCCATTCGACCAGAGATTATTCGTCGCCGATGAAGATGTTAAGGTTACACTTCCCCCTTGGCAGAAGCTTGCAGGTCCTCCCGCAATAATTATTGGTGTCGCAGGTGCGCTTAACACATTGACCAAAGTTGAAGTTGAAGTTGTCTGACAACCACTACCCAAATCTACAGTTACGAAATATGCTCCAGTGCTTGTTACAGTAATGGATTGAGTTGTAGCTCCATTCGACCATAGATTATTTGTAGGACTTGAAGAGGTTAAGACAACACTCTCACCTGAACAAAAAACAAGCGGTCCTGAAGCAAAAACAACTGGTGTAGCCGGAGCAGTTTGCACCGTTACCGCTGTTGTAGCTGAAACACTTGTACATCCGCTTCCATCAGAAACCGTAACGAAATAGGATCCCGAGCTGCTCACTACGATCGATTGAGTTGTAGCACCGTTCGACCAGATGTTACCCGTAGCTGCAGAAGATGTAAGTGTCACCGAACCTCCCGAACAGAATGTAGTAGGCCCTGAAGCCGCAACTGTTGGAGTTGTAGGTGTTGGATTCACTGTAATCGTTGTAGCTGAAGATACTGACGAACAAGTTCCATTCGAAACAGAAACGGTATACGTTCCTGAAACGGCAACTGTAATCGACTGGGTAGTCTCTCCGTTCGACCAGACATTGCCTGTTGTAGCGGAAGAGGTGAGTGTTACCGTATTTCCGGAACAGAACGTTGTCGGTCCACTGGCTGTCACAACTGGTGTAGCCGGAGCAGTTTGCACCGTTACCGCTGTTGTAGCTGAAACACTCGTACATCCGCTTCCATCAGAAACCGTAACGAAATAGGAACCGGAGCTGCTCACCACGATCGATTGAGTTGTAGCACCGTTCGACCAGATGTTACCCGTAGCTGCAGAAGATGTAAGTGTCACCGAACCTCC
>CALCCB010000057.1 GCA_937899625.1 uncultured Bacteroidota bacterium | reverse complement strand
ACGTTCAGGTAAACTTCAGGATGCTTTTGGGGCAGGGACAGCGGCAACGATTGCTCATATTGCCAAGATTGGTTATAGAAACGAAATCTTTACACTGCCTGGATTGGAAACAAGAGAGGTTTCCAATAAGATCAAAAAATACCTTGACGATCTAAAAGCAGGAAAAACTGAAGACACATTTAACTGGTGTTTAAAAGTATAAATGGAAGCCTCGTAAGAGGCTTTTTTATGGAATCAAAAAAAACTTACATCTTTAGGTAGGATGAAGATGCTAAAGACATATTATTTGATCTTTTCTCTGTTTTTAGTGGGATCAGTTTTTGGGCAACAAGATTCGGTTGTGGTAAGCATACAGCTCTTGGATAAAGTCTCAGGTGAGGCTGTACCCAATGTGAATTTGACTTTAAAACATGGTACAGAAGGATATTTTCTTCGATCAAATCCTGCTGGTATCGCTAAGTTGAAAATTCCTGCTGAAGGAATGTTATTCATAAGTTGTAATCATCCCTTATATGATTCGAAGCAATTTGAAAAGAAAGTTTCTAAGGTTGATACAATGTCCGTGTCTATTGATTTGATGCAAATTAGATCACAGCAGATCAAAGAAGTGGTCGTTAAAGCACCTGGCGTTCCTGACACAGTTTTCATGTCTAACAGGTTGAGTGTTGCGGATTTTGAAATCCAAAAAGATGGAAGATTGATCTTATTGGCTTATCCTAAACGATTAAACAAAAGCAGTGAATTATTGCTGTATAATGGTTTGGAGGTGGAAAATAGCTTTGCAGTGCCGGGAATCGCAGAGGAGCTAGTCAGAGACTACAGAGGGAATGCCCATGTTATCTGCAAAGAGAATGTATTTGGCATCTATGTAGGACAGAAAAAAATTGGTATTTCTTCGTTGGAAAAAAACTACTATTTGAAATACCTGGCTCCAATTCTTGATACGAATCATAGTAAGATGTATTTCTCAAATTACAGCAAGGATTACCCGGCTTTTACTTATTTTACTTATGATCTTCTTGATTCGACTTATTCAAAGATCATAAACGTTCAAGATGATCTAATGATGGAATTGTATCGTTCGGAATACAAGTGGGTAGATGTGAGAACAAAGCTTTGGGCCAAAAACAAAGAGTACGAAACAGGTATTGATGCAGAAGTATGGGTCGGGGCAAATTATTTCACCCAATCGATCTATTACGAAGAATTATATGCTCCGTTTTTTCATAGAAATGATACGTTGTTTGTTTTTGACCATTACAAAGACCTGCTGTTTTCTTTTGATAAGTATGGGAATTCACTTGATAGTGTTGCGATCTATTATCACTATAATCCACGCAGTACGGGTTGGAAGAAACAGCTTATTCAGGATAAGATAACAGGGGAGATCTATGCCGTTTTTGACAAGGCAGGCTATACCCAACTGGGCAGGATCAATGTTCAGAATGGTGAAATCGAGGAGAAAGTTCAATTGGAATTCAGATATGTAGATAAAGTAGCTGTGTCTAATAACTTTGCGTACTACGTCTACCGTCCATTCGAATCAATACAGAAGAAGTATCTGTACAAAGAACGTTTGCCGAATGAGTTTAATTCTTCCTATGTGCCTTATGGGAATGAGATTTCGATCGACACAGGTAAGTGATCTGAAAATCCGCCAAGGTATTTTGATCCGGCATACGTTCTGAAAGGAACCGTGGCTCCTTTGTATTCTTCCAGCAAGAAATCGTATGAATGGATCTTTCCGGAATTTTGAATCACCTTGATCTTTCCATTTTCCAAGAGTCCATTAGAGACCATTATGTGATCAAGAATATTCCATTCCTTGTTGTAATTATGTGTTCCTCCAAACTCTCCTGAACCAGCTGTGATCATCGGCTCTAGTTTTTCAGAGATCATTCCAGGGGCCTTGTCTGTAGGGTAATCGTTAAGATCTCCCATGAAGATGATCTTCGAATTTTGATTGACACTTAAAACACTATCGATAAAAACTCGAGCTGTTTTCGCTGCTTCGATCCTGTTGGGCTCGCTTTCTTTTTCACCACCACGTCTGCTTGGCCAATGGTTGACCATCGCAAAAAGTGTATCTTTTCCATTGCTGAATTTGGCCCATAGAATATCCCTTGAACTTGGGGCTTCCATGTTCGGTAGAGTAAAGCGTAAACTTCCACTTTTGATCTTTTTTAAATTCAAAGAGTCATAGATCAACGCAACGTCAATTCCTCTTGCATCTGGACTTTCAAAATGAACCACACCATAGTTTTTCAATTTGTCGGAGTGGTGAAGAATGTCTCTAACCACATTTTCGTTTTCAATCTCGCAAAGACCAATGATGAGTGGGCTTGACCATTCATTGAACACCTTATTGATATGATTTATTTTTTCCTCGTAACGAATGGAGGTCCAATTATTTTTTCCATTGGGTAGAAATTCGGCATCATCATTTGGTCCGTCAATGGTATCAAATAAATTCTCCACGTTGTAAAAGCCGATCTGACGAATCTGCTCTTCCGTTTTGCAACTGTATAGGATTGTTGCTATGACGATAAGTCCAAATAATGTGATTTGTTTTTTCATGATATTTTCGTGTGATTCATTAAGTAGTTTCTAGCCATTGGTCCTTCATTCATTAACAGATCAATAATTGAAATTCCTGAAAATGATTGCTCATGGTCAAAGACTTGAATGTAAGATTTTGTCGGTTCGTCAAATTTATCATTTCGATGATCAATTGCATCTCCTTCCCAATAAGTTTCAGAATGGGCTAATGAAATTGGTAATTCAAGCTGATCGATGATGAAGTCGGATGAAGCTTCTTGTATGTCCCTCAAGTATTTATATCGCTTATCAAGGATCTCTTTAATTTCCCTGTCGTACGCTTCGAAATAGGGTGAAGAGGCGTAAGCACTTTCTATTGCTTTCCAATGGTTTTTCATCCAGTTTTCCTTGTACTCAATAAGGACGTCCTTCATCTGTGTTTTAGATCCGTTTGGTCTAATTACGGGAATACTCAAATTGAGAGGTCCATTGGCTCCGAGAATTGTGCATCTTGTCCGGATCGTTTGTTTGACAAAGTGTTCGCCAAGATCAATAATGATTTCTTCAGCATTGATCAGTCCGATGAAATATGCAATATTTCCAAAATAGGCTCCTGGAAATATATGCTTCATCAATAGATTAGTTTAAAGATCCTTTCCCATCGGATACCGAATTCAGGACTCTTACTGAACCATACCAATGACGCACGGCCTACGATATGATCTTCAGGAACAAAACCCCAAACTCTTGAATCTGCTGAGTTGTAGCGATTGTCTCCCATCATCCAGTAGTAATTCAAACCGAAAGTGTAAGTACTAGTCTTTTTTCCATCGATATAAATTCCATCCTTTCGCTCTTCCAATTTGTGTCCTTCGTAAGCTGTGATAATCCTTCTGTACCAAGCGATATTGTCTTTGTTAATGGTGATCTTTTGGCCTTTTTTAGGAATCTGGAACTTCATGTAATCTGTTGTCGTGTTGTTAACATAAAGATCTTTAGGGAACATATTAAGGTTGTTTACAAGATCGAAAGCGGTAGGTTCGTAACCATTAACATCTAAGTATTGTGGTTCAAGATCGATTTCAAATTTCGCTTGTGGAAATTTAGATTTTAATTCGTCTAACTGATCCTTAGTAAGGTTCATTTTGAATGATTCCCCTCCATCTTCAGTATAGTAGTCTCCACGTCCTTTTTCCAGGCCATATCTTTCCACCATTGTATTATCACTTGGAAGGATAATATTGGAAACGATGTATCTCAAATTTTGATTCTCGGGAACGAATGCCTTCTTGCCATTTACATAAAGAACAGACTTTTTGATCTCCATCCAGTCGCCAGGAATTCCAACACATCGTTTGATGTAATTTTCACGTTTATCAACTGGACGATAAATTAGACCATAGTGCTCAATGAGCCTTCCTTCCTGGTTGTCCATGGCCACTTTTTCCTCCGTAAGCATTTTGCGTGCTTTGGATTTCCATTTTTCCAGTTCATCAATGAAGAGTTGTGATCTGTTTTTTAGGATCTGCAGTGATGCCAGGTTCTTCGCATATTCTCCAAGCATATCATTGTTGTAATTCAAGCTTGGATTCGCCCTCCTAATACTATCGGCAATTTGAAAGCCAAGTGCATTTACCTGTCCGTCAAATTGTTTCATAAACAATCTTTTTGCTTCATTGATCACAATTCCATGATAATCATGTCCCATTAATCCATTTGGAATTCTTGGGTCATAAACAGCAGTGTCACCAGAAGGATAATTGAAAACAACAACATCGTATCGATTGATCGATCCAAATCCAGGCAAACGAGTATATTCTCCTTTTTCCAG
>CALCCB010000056.1 GCA_937899625.1 uncultured Bacteroidota bacterium | reverse complement strand
TGATAAACAAGATCGGTGTATGTCCATCATCGGTTGGATCCATCACAAGAACTGAATCTGGGTTTGCTTCAACACCTTGCACACCTGTGTAATACGCAAAAGCTGTATGCGGGCGGTACAAATAATCGGTGTCATTGCTGCGTTGCTTTAATTCACCGCTTGGCAAAGAGCCGCCCAAATCTTCAAGGCGTGATTGAAGAAAAGCTGTCAGCAATAAAGGTGAAATTGAATTCCAGAATAGCATCAACAAAAAGGCTGGCAAAAATACCAAGGCCGCAACATAAGCACCGTGATAGCCCGTCAAAGAGTGCTGCTTAAGTGAACTCGCTAGAGCGACCGAACGGATTTTTCTCTGGCCATAAAAAAACGCAATAAGAGCAACTGTTGTTATTATTAAGAATGTTAAATTCATTTTAGCTCTCAAAAAAACGAAGGGGCCGCTAAATGCGACCCCAACCAGATTATTTACATTTCAAGTTTCGTCATGTTCTTCACTGCATTACGATAGTTTTTACGTTCAGCTTCTGGAAGTGGAATTTCACCTTCAGGCTTTTTAGTTGTAATAACCTTCACGTTAGTAGAACCCGCGTTACCATTAAAATCCTCAACCGCACAATCAGAACCTGTTGCTTCCGGCTGAATACTATTCGGTAGAAGAGAAATGATCTTTTTGCTTGTGTTTACTTTTACTGCTCCGAATGCTTTTCCGGAGAAAACGTTCACTTTCGTCGTTCCATCTCCTGATGGAAGATCAATCGCACCTGAGATCAAACCAGCTTTCATTCGAACACTCAATCTAGGCGCTACTGCTTTTGCAGTAAGATCGTGAGAGAAAACAACGGTTGTAGCACCAACTGAATCAGCTGCTGTAGCGATCATTCGTGTAAGTTGCTGGTCATCATTACTGTTTACAGAACGATCAACCAAAACCTTATCTGCACCATACTTTCCCAATGATGCAAGTGTTGCCGCATCGCATCCACCATTTGTAATTACTGTAACCGATCCACCTAGCTTTTTTGCATAAGTAACAGCTTCATTTGCTGACTTATGGATTCCTGTTGAGCTATTGACATATACTAATACTGACATAATTCTTTTATTAATAAGCTTAGATCACTTTAGCTTCATTGTGAAGCAATTCTACTAATTCATCCATGTTTGATGGATCGATCATTTTGCATGCAGACTTCGCATTAGGCATTGTATAAGAAACGAATGATGTCATATCTTCTACAGAAACCGGCGCCACTACTTGAAGTGGTTTTGTTCTTGCAGCCATGATTCCTCTCATGTTTGGAATGCGCTGTTCGGCCATTCCTTTAGCACATGAAACAACTGCTGGAAGACCTGTTTCTACTACCTCGATTCCACCGGCGATTTCTCTTTCCAATGTCATGTTTGATCCATTAACATCAAGTTTTGTCGCAACAGAAATAAAAGGAGCATCCAAAGCTTCAGCGATCATACCGCCCACTTGCGATCCATTATAATTGATCGTTTCTTTACCCGTCAAGACAAGATCAAACTGGTTGTTCTTCGCGTATTCCGCGATCTGAACTGCAGTGTAATAAGCGTCTTTAGGATCAGCATCAATTCTGACTGCATCATCAGCTCCGATAGCCAGTGCTTTTCTGATCACCGCCTCATCCGCTGCTGTACCAACAGTGATAATTGTTACGTTACCTCCCAGAGCTTCTTTGATCTCGAGTGCACGAACTAAAGCATACCATTCGTCATAAGGGTTGACAATGTATTGGACCCCATTTTCATCAAACTTTGTATTACCCTCTGTGAAGGCAATTTTTGAAGTCGTATCTGGAGCTTTACTGATACAAACAAGTATTTTCATTGGATCTTATTTTCAATAAACTTTTGAGTGAAGGCAAATTTAAACATATTTTGTAGATTGCCTGATGATAATATCCTATTATTATTGGCAAGTGTTGTTCAAAAATTTAAGTTGACTTAATTCATCATTGAATTTTATTATTTTTGGCAACCTCTTAAATGAATAAACAATGAGAACGGTACAATTCAGAGAAGCGCTTCGTGAGGCGATGTCAGAAGAAATGAGAAGAGATGAAGCAGTGCTTCTAATGGGAGAAGAAGTTGCCGAATATAACGGTGCTTACAAGGTTTCTCAAGGTATGCTCGATGAATTTGGAGATAAAAGAGTGATCGACACTCCTATCGCTGAATTGGGATTTGCAGGTATCGCAGTTGGTGCTTCAATGAATGGTCTAAGACCGATCGTTGAGTTCATGACCTGGAACTTTGCAATTCTTGCTGCTGATCAGATCATCAACAGTGCAGCCAAAATGCTTCAGATGTCTGGAGGTCAGTATCATTGTCCTATAGTTTTCAGAGGTGGTAACGGAACGGCTGGACAGTTAGCGGCAACACACTCTCAAAGCTTTGAGTCGATGTATGCGCATGTTCCGGGGCTTAAAGTAATTACTCCTTCTACACCATATGACGCCAAAGGATTGTTAAAGTCTGCAATCCGAGATAATGATCCTGTAGTTTTTCTGGAATCAGAAAAAATGTACGGCGACAAGGGTGAAATTCCAGATGGAGAATACTTAATTCCGATTGGAGTTGCTGATATTAAGAGAAAGGGTACGGATGTTACGATCGTGTCATTCGGAAAGATCATGAAGGTAGCTCTTGAAGCCGCTGAAGAACTTCAAAAGGAAGGGATTTCTGTGGAAGTAATTGATTTGAGAACGGTTCGACCAATTGATTATGCTGCTGTTGTTGAATCTGTAAAGAAAACAAATCGTTGTGTGGTTGTTGAAGAGTCGTGGCCGCTGGCATCTATTTCTTCTGAAATAGCATATCACCTTCAACGCTATGCTTTTGATCACCTGGATGCTCCGGTAGGAAGGGTAACTCAAACTGATACACCATTTGCATTTTCGCCAACATTGATCGATGAGGCTCTACCAAATGTTGACCGTGTAATGAAGGCGGTTAAAGCTGTCATGTACAGATAATAACGCTTTGATTTTTCAAAACGTCTATCAACTAAAGGTGTCCGCCAATGGTTTTTAGCAGCGTTATTTTCCTTTTATATTTTTTACCGGTTTTTTACCTGTCTTATCAGTTCGTTGGAACGAAGTATAAGAATTACCTGATTCTTCTTGCAAGTATTTTCTTTTACGCTTGGGGTGCGCCAGACTTTATTTTTATTGTTTTAGGCAGCTCGGTAATTGATTATCAAATCGTTAATCTTCTGCATAAAAGTCTGGATGAGCGAAAAAGAAAGATCCTGCTCTTTCTGTTCGTTTCCTTGAACCTAGGTTTGCTGGCTTATTTCAAATACGCCAATTTCTTCGTCGAAAATCTGAATTCGCTTTTGGCCAGTATCGGCTTTCAACATGTTTCCTGGACAAGCATTGCACTTCCCATTGGTATTTCCTTCTATACCTTTCAATCAATTACTTATGCAGTAGATGTTTACAGAAAAGAAAGTGAACCGGTTGTGAAATTGACAGACTATCTGGTGTATATCCTTTCTTTCCCACAAATGATCGCAGGTCCGATTGTAAAGTATGGCGATATTGCAAAACAGCTGATTTCCAGATCAGAGACGAATGATGATCGCTTGATCGGATTTTATCGGTTCGTGATAGGACTTTCTAAAAAAGTCCTTATTGCTAATGTTATGGCTGAACAGGCTGACCTCATATTCAATTCTGATTATTCGACCTTGAATTGGGGAAATGCCTGGATTGGAGCACTTGCATACACCATGCAGATCTATTTTGATTTCTCGGGTTATTCTGATATGGCAATAGGTCTTGGAAGAATGATGGGTTTCAGGTTTCCTGAGAATTTTGATTCGCCCTATGTATCAAGAAGTATCTCTGAATTCTGGAGAAGGTGGCACATTACGTTGGGCACATTCATGAAGGAGTATTTATATATTCCGCTTGGAGGCAACAGGGCTAGGATATTAAGGGTTTATTTCAATCTCATTTTAGTCTTTTTATTATCAGGCTTATGGCATGGTGCTTCCTGGAATTTCATAATATGGGGAGGATATCATGGTTTATTCTTAATTCTTGATCGAATTTTCTTATTGAAATTACTGAATAAACTTGGTCTCGTTTTTTCAGTTGCCTCGACCTTTTTTATTGTAGTTGTAGGTTGGGTGATTTTTAGAATAGAAGACTTTAACAAGATCGGTGACTTTTTTGGGTTATTAATGGGGAAAGGTAACGTGTCAGTATTTAAGGACGATCTTGTCCTGCTCGATTTTAATATCATTTTTATTATCGCTGTGATTTTTTCATTTGTGACTTTGATGAAATGGGGAAAGAAGCTTGAGCTATTCTTTTTCAAAAAGGAAGGATATTCTATTAAAGAATTTGTAATTCTTGGAGTAATGAGTTTTGTGTTGCTCCTCCTTTCCATTTCATCGCTCGCCGGTTCCGCATTTAATCCTTTCATTTATTTCAGGTTTTAAAAATGGAAGAGAAAAGAATCATAAAATTGAAAGGAGGGATATATAATGTATTCCTGATTGGATTATTGTTGATCATGATATTCAGTGAAATTGGATGGCAAACGGAATCTACATTGAATGGTCATGTGAGCACAAAAGAGCAGGTTCCTTTAACCTCAGAATCTTGGTATACAGGAAAATATCAGGAATCGAAGTCTGATTATTTCAATTCAAATTTTGCCTTCAGATCAGGTTTTGTAAGAGTGTACAATCAGGTCAATTATTCGCTTCATAGTAAAATCAGCGCGAAAGATGTCGTGAAAGGCAAAGACAACATGTTATTCGAAATTGATTACATCGAAACCTGCTATGGGAAAGATTATGTCGGAAAGGATAAAATTCAGGAGAAATTAATAAAACTCCAGAAGGTAAATGACACATTGAAAAAGCTAAACAAAGAGCTTATTATAGCGATTGCTCCGGGAAAGGGCTATTACTATGATGAATACATTCCTGACAAGTATAATTCTTTGCAAAAGGGAATGACAAACTATACAGGTTATGCGGAAGTTCTATATAAGTCCAATTTACATTTTATTGATTACCAAAAGTGGTTCAAAGAAATGAAGGATACGACCTCGTATCCATTATTCTCGAAAACCGGAACCCATTGGACAGTTTACGGGGCTTATTTGGCAACTGACTCACTACTTGGTTTTATACGTGCCAAGACGTCGTTCAAAATATCTAGAATGATCAAAGACGAACTTTTCATCTCAGAGACAACTCTTGAAACGGATGATGATATCGAACGGTCAATGAATTTGCTTTTTGATATTAAGGATTTCTCACCTTTTGCGTATAGGAGATGGCATAAAGAGGAATCGAAGAATGAGCGAAATCCAAAGATGATGATTGTGGGCGATAGTTTCTGGAGTGTTTTTGGCTGGGCATTAGCGAAGAACTTTTTCAAAAATGGCAAGTTCTGCTTCTACGGTATGGAGTATCACACGCTGGGCGAGTCAAATGTTGTGCCCATTGGTAACCTTGATCTGAAAACAGAATTTGAGTCGAATGACATCATTTTGATCTTCCAAACAGACTCTAATTTAAACGATCTTGGTTTTGGGGTAATTGAGAAACTTTATGACCTCTATTTTAAGAAGTAATTTTAATTCGAAAGATGTGAACACAGAATTGTGAAAAAACTGCACATTTTTTTGATAACTTCTTGGTTTATCAATTAATTCGTCTATCTTTGCACCCCTCAAACTGTATTTGAGGCAATAGTATATTTTATATAAACAAGTCAAAATTAAGAGTATTTTATGCCAACTATCCAACAATTAGTTCGCAAAGGAAGAACAGCGGTGGTGAAGAAAAGTAAGTCTGCTGCACTTGATTCTTGCCCACAGCGTAAAGGGGTATGTGTAAGGGTTTACACCACTACTCCTAAAAAGCCGAACTCGGCTATGAGAAAGGTTGCCAGAGTACGATTGACTAACGGAAAGGAAGTCAATGCTTACATAGGCGGTGAAGGTCACAATCTACAGGAACACTCATTGGTGCTTGTACGAGGTGGAAGGGTTAAAGACCTTCCTGGGGTGCGTTACCACATTGTGCGTGGTGCCGAAGACACAGCAGGTGTTGAAGGTAGAAAGCAGCGCCGTTCCAAGTACGGCACAAAAAGACCTAAGAAATAATTACATAAACCTTTTTGAGAGATGAGAAGAAGAAAGGCCAAAAAAATTGCGATACTACCAGATCCGAAATTTAACGAGGTAGTAGTAACAAAGTTTGTAAATAACCTGATGTATGACGGTAAGAAAACTTTGGCATTTAAAATATTTTACGATGCATTGGAAATCGTAGATAAGAAGATCGAAGATCAAACTGGGCTTGATACCTGGAAGAAAGCGATTGAAAATGTTACTCCTAGTGTAGAGGTGAAAAGCCGCCGTGTTGGTGGAGCTACTTTCCAGATCCCTACTCCTGTTCGTGAAGAAAGAAAGTCTTCATTGGCGATGAAGTGGTTGATCGGTTACTCTAGAAAGCGTAACGAGAAAACAATGGCTCAAAAGCTTGCTGCAGAAATTATCGCTGCTTCTAAAGAAGAAGGTGCTGCATACAAGAAGAAAGAAGATACAATGCGTATGGCGGAAGCTAATAAGGCATTCTCACATTTTAGATTCTAATTGACATGGCAAGAGATCTTAAATTCACAAGAAATATTGGAATTGCAGCTCACATTGATGCAGGTAAGACTACAACAACTGAGCGTATTCTTTATTATGGTGGTGTAAACCACAAAATTGGTGAAGTTCACGATGGTGGAGCGACTATGGACTGGATGGAGCAGGAGCAGGAAAGAGGTATTACAATTACTTCAGCTGCAACTACACTTAACTGGAACTATAGAGGTCAGGAGTACCACATGAACATCATTGATACCCCAGGACACGTTGACTTTACAGTAGAGGTGAATCGTTCACTTCGTGTATTGGATGGATTGGTATTCCTTTTTTCTGCAGTTGATGGTGTTGAGCCACAGTCTGAGACAAACTGGAGACTAGCAAATAACTACAACGTACCTCGTATTGGTTTTGTTAATAAAATGGACCGTCAAGGTGCTGACTTCCTTGCTGTATGTAAGCAGGTGAAAGATATGTTGGGTAGCCACGCTCTTCCACTTCAGTTGAACATTGGA
>CALCCB010000055.1 GCA_937899625.1 uncultured Bacteroidota bacterium | reverse complement strand
GAACCAGGGAAAAATAAAAGAACACTTGAATTTTCGACTTCAGATCCCGATGCAGCGAGAATTGACGCCTCAAAAGATATCCCGGAAATGTATAGAAATAACAACGGGTGGCACAAAAAAGGACTTTTTGGAAAGATAGAACCAATCAAAATGGAGTTTCTGATCGGTGATAACGAACCTGAAAAAACCAATTTGTTCTGGTCTCCGATCATTGCGGCCAATTACTACGACAAATTCATGATCGGCGCAGTTTTCCATAACAATGGAATTCCTTTTAACCGCTTCCAGTATCTTATAGCACCAATGTATTCGTTTGGTAGAGGCATGGCCTCGGGAATTGCTGAATTGTCTTACACTACATTACCTAAAACGACATTCAAAACGTCTCAATTTGGACTTTCTGTGAAGTCTTTCAAAGACAGCGATGGATATGCTGATAAGTTCAACGGTGCATATGCAGTATTGAGTCCATATTGGACAGCAAAACTTGGACAACGAAAAAAAGTAGGTCCCTTTTCTCATAGCATTCGAGTTCAGGGAATACTAAAATACAATGTGAATAACGGATTGGAGATGGACTACAGCGGCGGATTCGTTAAATATTCAGGAGATTTGAATTTCCCTGATCATCAATTCAATTATCAATTAAGAGAGGATTATATCGATGGCCCGACAGCCAACATGGTTCGATTTACTTCGGAAGCTACCTACAAATTCAGATACTTGAAAAATTCAATGAAAAGATGGGTGGAAATCCGCGGTTTCTTTGGTTTCTCAGATGTTTTTGCTTCACCTGGAACGGCAACTTATCCTTATGCGATGTCATTAAGTGGCACCGATGGGGCACAAGACCTTTTCTATGAGGACTATTATTTTGGAAGAGGTGTATTAAGTGGAATTTGGTCTCAGCAGCGTGCTGAAAATATGGGCGGATTCAAAAGTACAGCCTGGTATGGTAGCACAGCTGACTGGATGGCAACATCCAATATTTATTGCCAACTCCCTATTCCAAAAATTGGAGTATTTGGTGTATTTTGTGACTTTGGGGTATTCAGCAATGGAGTTAGTGTGAACTCTGCTGTCAACACTGGAATTGGTGTTCGTTTCGGGAAAGTATTCGGTCTGTATTTACCCGTATGGATGAGTAAAGAACTTAGTGATTCATTTGGAAACTCCAGGTATAGCGAAAAAATCAGATTTACATTGAAACTCAACCCTTTCAATGGAGATCTTAAAATTGGAAATTTGCTGTAAATATTAAGAACTGTAGCTCTTCACTATATATACTCTGAAAGCTCTAACCATCGATCAGTCTTAGACTCGATCAATGACACTACTTCTGCCAGACGATTACCTACATTCATGATTTCGTCTCCTGATAAACTACCATCAGACAATTGATTGGTAAGTTCTTCTTTTTCTATTTCCAATTGCTCCATTTCTTTTTCGATCTGGTCAAATTCGGAACGTTCTTTAAAACTTAGCTTCTTTTTGGGTTTATTATCTTCAACCTTTGGAGCTTCAGCCACTTGTTTTTCTTCTTGAATCGGCTTTGCTTCTTTCTTCTTTTCAGACTTCAGTTTCCTGTATTCGGTATAGTTACCTAAAATGTCAACGACCTTACCTTGGCCCTCAAAAACGAACAGATGATCTACCATTTTATCCATGAAATATCTGTCGTGAGAAACTACAATCAGACATCCTTCAAAAGACCTTAGGTATTCCTCGAGAACTGACATTACGAAAATATCAAGATCGTTCGTTGGCTCATCGAGGATCAGGAAATTTGGATTGGACATCAATACTGTCATCAACTTCAGTCGACGTCGTTCTCCCCCACTTAGCTTGTGGACGAAATTATAATGCATGCTGCGCGGAAAAAGAAATCGCTCCAGAAATTGTGCGGCAGACAATTGTCTTCCCTTTTCCAAAGGAATGAATTCGGCAATGTCACGAATTACATCAATCACCTTTTTATCTTCATCAACCCTGATCAGCTCCTGATTGTAATAACCAAACCGAACAGTATCACCAACAACTACTTTCCCTTTATCGGCAGGAAGGAGACCTTGAATGATATTCAAAAACGTAGACTTACCTGTTCCATTATTTCCAACAACTCCCAATCGCTCTTTCCTTTGGAAATTGTATGTCAGATCATTTAGAATGACTTTGTCTACATAGCTTTTTGAAATGTGATGGAGTTCAACGATCTTAGTCCCTAAGCGTTCCATTTTAACAGGAAGCTCCATTTCATCTTCGTCCAATCGCTGACTGGCAACCTTTTTAATTTCCTGAAATGAGTCAAGTCTGGCCTTCTGTTTTGTTCCACGAGCTTTGGGTTGTCTTCTCACCCAATCCAGTTCTTTCTTAAAAAGGTTTTTTGCTTTTTCAACTGTCGATTGAAGTTGCTCCTGACGCTCAGCTTTTTTCTCCAGATAATAGGAGAAATTTCCTTTGTACTTGTAGATGGTTTCATCATCCATTTCCAAGATCGTATCACAAACGACCTCAAGAAAATACCTGTCATGAGTTACCATCAACAAGGTTGATTTGGATTTAGACAAATATTCTTCCAGCCATTCGATCATATCCAGATCAAGGTGATTCGTAGGCTCATCCAGAATTAAAAAATCAGCATTTGAGATAAGGACTTTAGCAAGAGCCACTCTTTTCTTTTCTCCTCCTGAAAGTAAACCTATTTTCTTGTCGCTGTCATCCAGCTTAAGCACCGAAAGGATCTGATTAACCCGCACTTCGAAATCCCATGCATTTAACTCTGTAAGCTCCTGGAAGATCGCTTCAACTTTTTGTTGATTACCGGACTTCATAGCCTGATTATAGGCTTTCACGACTCTTAATTCAGGAAGATCATGTGAGAATACTTCTTCAAGTATCGTGTGATTATCATCGAGATTTTCCGTCTGTTCCATGAAAGCAAGAGAAACATCATTTCGATAGACAACTCGTCCTTCATCATACGGTTCAAGATCCATCAAACACTTTAGCAGTGTTGTTTTACCAGTACCATTTTTGGCGACTATCGCTACTTTTTGTCCTTGATCTATACCAAATGTCAGATCCCTGAAAATAACGCGTTCACCGTAGGTTTTGGTTAAACCTTCAACAGATAGGTAATTCATTTATCTTAATCGATTGAGTGAATCAAGAAGGTTTTTGTCTCTTTTAACTCCCAGATTAGCTAAAAAAACCAGTGGCAATCCACAAACAAATAGAAAATAAGCCAATCCCAGCTCACGCTTTGCAGAACTCAACTCCAGGATAGAATCTCCCATCACAGAGTAGATAAAAAGGCCAATCAATAATAGAAGATAGATGTAAAACGTTAAACGAACGATACGGAGCTGTCTTTTCAGGTTTTTATATGCCATGATCCCAACGAAACATAGAATAATCAGCATAAAACTTGAGATATAAAAAGGATATGCTACTTTTTCGACGATCCTTCCTGATTGGTCGCGCGTAAGAATACCAAAGGCTGTCAGATCATGGCTCAATTCATCTTGAACGAATGAAATAAAGGTCATACCAAAACTTACCACCCCTAATAAGATCATCGCCAGTAAAAGATAAACGGTCTGAATTCTTTGTATCATATTTTCGTTGCTTTATTTCTTAAATAATGGTCGAGAATTACCATTGCAGCCATTGCTTCAACTATTGCCACGGCGCGCGGAACGACACAAGGATCATGTCTTCCTTTTCCTCTGATCAAGATCTCTTCTCCCTGATCATTGATCGAATTTTGATCTTTCATTATGGTCGCTACGGGCTTGAAAGCTACACGGAATTCAATAGGCATTCCATTTGAGATTCCTCCTTGAATTCCACCACTGTTGTTGGTCGAGGTTTCACCATTTGGCAGAAATTGATCATTATTCTCAGAACCCTTTTTTGATACCGAAGAAAATCCACTTCCAAATTCAACTCCTTTCACTGCGTTGATCGAAAACATTGCTTTGCCCAGATCAGCGTGCAATTTATCAAACACAGGTTCTCCTAATCCAACCGGAACATTTACGATCATACATTTCACACAACCACCAATCGTATCTCCTTCAGCCCGAATCTGCTCAACAAGTTCGATCATTTTCTCAGCAATGCGATTATCCGGACAGCGAACTTCATTCGACTCAATAGCATCCGATAAAAAAAAAGAATTATCTTCCAGTTTAACCGAACCGATCTGATCTACATACGTCGAAAACTCAATTCCTAAACTTTCAAGGATCTGTTTTGCGATTGAACCGGCTACAACTCTACATGCTGTTTCTCTGGCGCTCGACCTTCCTCCACCTCTATGATCTCTGATCCCATATTTCTGCTGATACGTATAATCGGCATGGGATGGCCTATAGGCATCTTTCAAATGATCATAATCAGATGAATGCTGATCTTCATTTTTGATGATAAATCCTATGGGTGTTCCAGTGGTTACTCCATCCAGTAAACCTGATAAAAGTTGAACCGTATCAGATTCTTTTCGCTGAGTAACGAGTCTCGATTGTCCTGGCTTTCTCTTATCAAGATCGATCTGAATCTTTTCAAGATCAATTCTGATACCTGCGGGAACTCCATCAACAACACCTCCAATGGCCAAGCCATGAGATTCACCAAATGAAGTCAATCGAAATATTGAACCAAATGAAGATCCTGCCATATCACAAAGATACTGACTAAATATTACCCCGCCTTTGATCTGAAATAAAAAAAGGGGAAGACCACTCTTCCCCTTTCCCTACAGATCGAATTATTATTTTTTAGTGTACACATAAACCATAAAGATCTGACCAAAATCAGTCTTTATACTCAGTTTTTCACTTGTATTTTCTTCAATTGTAAAATTCATTGGCATTTTCTTCCCATTCATTTCAGCATTCAATACCAATGCACTGGCAGCCTCATCAAGTTCAAATGTTCCTGTCCATTTTGACATACTACCATCTCCTGATGGATGTGGGAATTCTCTGGAAAAAGTCCCGTCTTCATTCAGGATCAAAGTTGTTTTACCAATAGTTCTTTCTTTAGATTCCTTGATGTATTTCTCATCCTGAGCTGTCAATTTCTTGTCCCCAGCATCAGGAACCATATCGGTCATATCATACGTTCCAAAAATAGTAGCTACTTCTTCCTCATCTATTTCTTCAACCTCTACGACTGATTCCTCTAATTTTGTTTCTTTTTCACTTTCTTCTTTACCTCCGCATGAACCAATGGAAAAACTTAATCCTCCAACAAGGAAATACACAAATGCCTTTTTCATGGTTTTTATTTGAAATATAATAAAAATCCCTCCGAGGAGGGACTTACTTATTGACAGATCGTTAATTCTGTTTGTTTTAGAATTTTCCGAACCTCTTCCAATGTAGGTGCTTCAGCATAAGTTCTCAAGACAGGTTCAGTTCCAGAAGGTCTGATCATTACCCATCTTTCATCATCAAAAAAGTATTTAAAACCATCAATGGTCTTCACTTCTCTCACGTTGTAATCTCCAAAAGATTTATAATTGTCTTCTTTACAATTCGCGATGATCTTCTGTTTCAATTCTTCGGTAATATGAAGGTCATTTCTTTCGAACTTGAATTCACCGACGATCTCATAGACCTCTTCGATCAACTCATCCAGCGTCTTTCCAGACTTCGCCATGAATTCCCAGATGATCATTCCCATCCAAATTCCATCTCTTTCCGGAATGTGTCCTTTAACAGCAATTCCTCCTGACTCTTCTCCTCCAAGAAGTACGTCATCTTCAACCATTATGGAAGCGATTTCCTTGAAACCGATCTTTGTGGTTTGGATCTCTAAACCATAATGCGCACACATTTTTTCAACGCGGGGAGTAACCGAAAATGCAATCACGACTTTCCCAGTCATCTTTTTGTACTTTACCATATAATGGATCAGTAAAAGAATGATATGGTGTGAATCTATGAATTCTCCCTTTCCATTGTATAAACCGATGCGGTCGGCATCACCATCCGTTGCTAAGGCACAATCCATCGAACCATTCTTCTTTAGAAACTGCTCAAGCTCCTGTAAGTTTTTAGCAATTGGTTCAGGTGCCTGACCATTAAATGATGGATTATAATCACAATGTAAAAATGAAGTCTCAGGAAGTATTCTTTTTAAAACATTTTGTCCTGCACCATACATCGCATCATACGTTAATTTCAGCCCTGAAGATTTAATCGCCTCAATGTCGAAATTCGCTTTCACATGATCAACATATCTTGTTTCAAAGTCAACGATTTCAATTTGACCTGCAGCAATTGCTCCATCAATATCGATCCCTTTAAAATCGATCGGACAATTATCTGGTATCAGGTCTTCCACTTCCTGAACATGCCAAGGTGCCAGTGGCCCACCAAAATAGGCCTTTAGCTTAAATCCATTGTAGCTCGGGGGATTATGACTTGCTGTTAGGATCACTCCTATTTCACAATTGAATTGATTGGCAGCCAATGAGATCATTGGTGTTGAAACGAAACCGCGAGACATACGAACATGAATTCCCTGAGATACAAATATTCTAGCGGCTGTTTCCATAAATAGTTCACCTGCAAAACGACAATCATGTCCCAAAACCACACTTGGTTTATCGTAATTGCTTTTCAACCATAATGCTGTAGCATAAGTTACTCTTGCGACATTATCTACTGTGAAATCTTCCGCTATAATGGCTCTCCAGCCATCCGTTCCAAATTTGATCTTTGTTGCCAAACTAATTTATTTTTAGGAGACAAATATACTGAAACAACCCATTTTTAGGTAACCTGAGTATAAATGATTTATTAAGATTATTTATCGAAGGAGATCTTATATCCTACCCCTGTGGAATCAGAGGAACGCACCATTTCGGCATCTATCTGATCACATAACAGATCGATCAAGGATAAGCCTAAAGAATTTTTCCCTTTCTGAACTTTCATTCCCGGCCCATTATCTTTGATCTTCAGAATATACTGATCGTTAGTTTCAACCAAATGAAGTTCAAGTATTCCATTTTCCTTGAATGCATGTTTAAATGCATTTGATGCTATTTCGTTTAAGATCAAACCGAGTGGAATTGCTTTTTCAGGATTGAAACGTCCTTCCTTAATGTCAAAATCAAATCGAGTGTCAATGCGTTGACCCGGCTTTTCATACAGCTGCATCAAACTCATGATCACCTGTCTAAAATAACTTTCAATATTGATCGATAACAAGTTTGGATCACTATAGATCAATTCGCGAATACTTGCCATGGTATTTACACGATTCAATCCTGTTCTGAAGATTTCTAGAAACTGTTCATCTTCGATCTCATTCATTTGGAGATGCAAGAGCGAGGAAATGATCTGCATGTTATTCTTAACACGGTGATGCACCTCTTTTAACAGTGTTTCCTTTTGTTCCAATGAAGTCCTCAACTTATCTTCAACGAACTTTCTCTGAAAGAAAACTGGAATTTGATGTTCTTTATCTGAATTTCCTTGAGCTTTACCCAAATAATTATTGATCCGATCTGGAGGAGCCATGATGAACGTACATTTATCATCTCCCTTAGCCTCACAAGTGATCTCCACTGTCGTTAATGGGATATTGAAACTTTCTTCACACCAACCAGACGAATACCCACAGTTCATTATGCAAACTGGAGTATCTGACTTACGCTTTGCTTTCAACCATGATCTTGCTTCAAAAGAATTGTGGTGATAAAATTTCAAAAAGAAATTTTCATCGGGTGTAGGATTGCTTTCCGGTAAGATCTCAACGTTGGCCCATCCTGTAAATGCAAAATGAATTGGCCCTGCAGATAGTTTACTGATGGGATCATTTAGCTTCATCTTTTGGTGAAAAGCCTTTGCATCCTTTTTGCCAATAACGTGTCCAATATCAAACAAGAAATTATAGCCCACTCTTTTCGCTTCCTCAACTCCAAGATTGGCGTAGAATTCAGCCATAATATCCAAGAATTCATACGATAGAGAAGCAGAACGTAAAAGCAGATATCGTTCTCCATTAATCAAGATCTCTCCGTTTTCTGGCGAAATGTCAATCTCAGCGAAATAGCTTGATACATTTTTTTCTGCCTGCAAAAACAAAGGCATTACCTCCTCTGGAGCCGAAAATGTTGCTCCGGGCTTTACTTGTCTACTTGCTTTAAGTCTGCTCAATTCACTTTTCAATGAATTGATTTCTTCCTCAAGTTGAGCAATCCGTTCTTCTTCAGAGGTTTCCAACTAACTAAGATAACGGAAAAAGGATATCGTTTTTCAAAAAAACCAGAGCAGCTTATTTTTTAAATGAATTGATCGTTTTTTCAATGATCGAAACACATTCCATCAATTGCGCTTCAGTCATCACAAGAGGCGGAGCAAAGCGTATAATGTTACCATGTGTAGGTTTAGCCAACAATCCATTTTCTTTTAATTGCATACACAGATCCCATGCTGTAGAGCTATCCGGGGTATCATTGACAATGATCGCATTTAAAAGCCCTTTACCTCGAACCTTCAAAACAAGATCGGAATTGTCAATAATTCGTTGCATCTCTGCTCTAAAAATTTGACCCAGCCTTCGTGCATTCTGCATAAGTCTTTCCTCTTCTACGACGGTCAATGCTGCAATGGCAACTTTTGAAGCAAGTGGATTTCCTCCAAAAGTTGAACCGTGCTGACCTGGTTTGATTACCATCATGACATCATCATTCGCCAGCACAGCAGAAACAGGATATACACCTCCAGAAAGCGCCTTACCAAGAATTAATATATCTGGTTGTTTGTAGCTCTCTTGTTTTTCGCATTTATTCTCACAATGGCAATTTCCACACATGGCCAAAATACTTCCTGTGCGAGCAATTCCTGTTTGCACTTCGTCTGCGATAAATAAAACTCCATTCTTTTTGCACAAAGCATGTGCTTTAGTCAAGTAATCCTCATCAGGAACATAAACACCTGCCTCACCTTGAATTGGTTCAACCAGAAATCCAGCAATATTCTCATCTTTCATTGCAGTTTCTAGCGCCCCTAAGTCATTATAGGGAATGCGCACAAAACCCGGAGTATAAGGTCCAAAATTCTTATTCGCATCCGGATCATTTGAGAAGGAGATAATGGTTGTTGTCCTTCCGTGAAAGTTACCTTCACAAACGATGATCTTCGCATCATTTTCATGAATACCCTTCTTCTCATATGCCCATTTCCTACATAGCTTGATGGCAGTTTCAACCGCCTCAGCACCAGTGTTCATTGGCAAGACTTTATCAAATCCAAAATAGGATGTAATGAACTTCTCATATACACCCAGCGAATCATTGTAAAATGCTCTGGATGTCAGTGTTAGATTTCTCGCCTGCTCAGTTAAGGCATTGATGATCTTTGGATGACAATGTCCCTGGTTTACTGCAGAATAAGCAGACAGGAAATCGAAATATCTTTTCCCTTCAACGTCCCACACATAAACACCATCGCCTTTCGAAAGGACAACAGGAAGCGGATGATAATTATGAGCTCCATACTTGTCTTCCATCTGCATCAATTCTGCTGACGTCAATTTTTCCATTGTTTCTTGCATATTAAAAGAGTTTGAATTCAAAGTCACTCGTCACGGAGAGCAACCATCCTTTCCTCATTGAACCAGGAGAGAAATCATCCTTTTGCAAAGATAATTAATGATCTTCAGAAAAAAAACCGACCTGTAGATACATGACGTTGAACTCGCGAAAATCTCAGCTTGAAAAGTCGAAACGAAAGTGTTCTAAAACAAGGTCATTTGATCGTCCTCATCCTTCTTGGTGAAATCCCATTCCATTGTGGAATCACCTTCGGAAGATTCTCCATCAGAATCAGAGTCAGCCTCTCCTTCTTCTACTTCATCGATTTCTGGATCTTCAGAAACTTGATCATCCGGCCATGGCTCATCCCCTTCGATACTATGGGTAAGAACGATCTCCTTCACTTTCAGTTTTGTCAACTGATTTCCTTGAGCCTTTAATCCTTTAACATCAATAAAGTCTGCAACCTGAATCTCATTATCAGGTAGATTCTTAGTTTCCTTGAGAAGCTTATTGTATACGATCTTTATCACAGGTCGATAGGCAGTAGAAACGACATCAAGATGCGCTCCTTCGACTTCACTGATAAAGCTTACTTTTTTATCTGATGTAACCTCACAAAGGAATCGCTTCACAAAGTGCAAGTCTTTCTCCGGATCGTAATATACAGCAGATACAGGTCGATCAGGATGCCACTTTTCAATGTGAACCATATCCTCATCAAAGTGATTGGAAAGATCAAAATTACTAAGTCGATATTCCCCGGTTTTATATAGTGTAAGTAGCTTGTCCTCCCCTTTGAAAGAACCTAGGAATTTTCCTCTTCCTTCATCATTTAGTCGACCAACAACCGTATCAAACCAGATCTTTCTCGCAGCCAGTGTTGATCCACCCACTTCTTTCTGGACGATCTTTTGAACGATCTCCTTTGTAACTCTGTTCCCTGCGGATTGACGTCCTTTAATCAGAAGAATTCCCATATCTACATCGAACCTCAATCGCTTCAAATGCGGACGTGGTCTCAACAATACACTCACCACTTCTCTTTCACCGTTCGGATGAACTGAGAAGTAAAGTACTTTAGAGCCTTTGGCACCTCGTGTAAGATCGTATTCTGTGTCTCTCGTAATCGAATTGACATAGAATCTTTTCATCATGGCAGCTCCCGAAGAGCCATCCTGATAGATCAAATGATAGATCGTTCTCTTATCTCCTTTCTTCCAGACATCCGCATGAATAATTCCTTTACCGACGAATTTCTTGTCTGCTACCTTTGTCACCATCATTTTCCCCGTATTGAAGAAAATGATCACGTCATCTATCTCTGAACAGTCATTTACAGGGTCATTCTTTTTCAGACCATACCCAATAAATCCTTCCTCTGTGTCAACATATAGTTTGCGATTCGCAATGATTACCTTCGTTGCAGAAATGTTATCAAAGACTTTGATCTCCGTCTTTCTTTCTCGTCCTTCACCAAAGCGTTTCTTAAGATCTTTGTAATAATCGATCGCGTATTCGATTAGATTTGCAAGATGATTCTTGACCTGAACCATTTCTTCCTCGATCTTTAGCAACGCCTCATCCGCTTTTGACGCATCAAATCTTGTAATACGGATCATTGGAATCTGTGTAAGTTTTTGTAGATCCTCATCTACAATCTCACGGATCAACTGTTTCTTGAACTTAGCGAATCGCTTGTACAAGTATTCATACAATGACTCTCTGTTGTCGTACAATTTGAAATCAATGTACATTTCTTCATTGATGAAGATCTTCTCCAAAGTCGAGAAATGCCATTGTCTTTCCAGTTCGTCCAGACGAATCTCAAGTTCCTTTTTCAGAAGTCGAACCGTATTATCGGTATTCACTTTGAGGATCTCGCTGACCCCCATGAAACGTGGGCGATCTTTGTCTATAATCGAAGAGTTTGGAGAGATCGATACTTCACAATCCGTGAATGCATAGAGCGCATCAATGGTTTTATCAGGAGAAACTCCCGGAGCAAGGTGAATGATGATCTCTGCCTCAGAAGCTGTATTGTCTTCAATCTTCTTGATCTTGATCTTTCCCTTGTCATTGGCTTTGATCACAGAATCAATTAAGGATCCGGTTGTGGTTCCATAAGGGACTTCATTGATCACTAGCGTTTTATTGTCAAACTTCTTGATCTTAGCCCTTACCCTTACCTTACCACCTCTTAATCCGTCATTGTAATTGCTGAAGTCGGCCATTCCCCCATTCGGAAAATCGGGAAGGATCTCTACCTTTTTGCCCCTAAGGTGGTTAATGGACTGATCAATAAGTTCGATGAAGTTATGAGGTAGGAATTTACAAGCCATACCGACAGCGATCCCTTCTGCTCCTTGCGCAAGCAACAATGGGAATTTCACTGGTAGTTGTTCAGGCTCTTTATTTCTTCCATCATAACTCGACAACCAGTCTGTAGTTTTCGGATTGAAAACAACGTGTAATGCAAACTTTGATAATCTTGCTTCAATATATCGGGGTGCCGCAGCTCCGTCTCCTGTAAGGGTATTCCCCCAGTTTCCCTGGCAATCAATTAAAAGGTCTTTTTGCCCCAGCTGAACCAATGCGTCTCCAATTGAAGCATCACCATGTGGGTGATATTTCATTGTATTACCGATGATGTTCGCAACCTTATTGTAACGACCATCTTCCATTTCTTTCATGGAATGAAGGATCCTTCTCTGAACAGGCTTTAAACCATCATATAATGAAGGAACAGCTCTTTCCAGGATCACATAACTTGCATAATCCAGAAACCAGTTCTCATATAATCCTCCTACAGGAATGATCGAATCACTTCCTGCTGTATCCTGAGGTTTTGAATGTTCCCCCTGAATTCCGTCCAGTTCTTCGTTTTCTTCTTCCGCCATGATTATGATGCAATTTCAAGTCCTTCAGATCCTTCAGCAGCAAGCTCTTCTGCAAGATCCTTTTCTACCCTAAGATTATCAATGATAAAATCTTGTCTTTCCTGCGTATTCTTTCCCATAAAATAAGAAAGGATCGTCTCGATAGAAGCGTCTTTTGTAAGAACAACAGGCTCAAGTCTTATGTCTTCCCCAATAAAATTCTTAAACTCATCCGGAGAGATCTCACCTAATCCCTTGAATCGAGTGATCTCAGGATTTTTTCCTAACTCTTCGATAGCAGATCTGCGCTCTTCCTCAGAATAACAATAGATCGTTTTCTTTTTATTTCTAACCCTGAACAACGGGGTCTGAAGAACATATACGTGATTTCTTTTTACCAGATCAGGAAAGAACTGTAAAAAGAACGTCAATAATAACATTCGGATATGCATACCATCTACATCGGCATCGGTCGCAATTACGATCTTGTTGTAACGAAGGTTGTCCATATCCTCCTCGATATCGAGTGCAGCCTGGATCAAATTGAACTCCTCGTTTTCATACACAACTTTCTTTGTGAGTCCATAGCAATTCAAAGGCTTACCGCGCAAAGAGAATACCGCTTGAGTTGCGACGTCTCTTGATTTAGTGATCGAACCACTCGCAGAGTCCCCCTCGGTAATGAAGAGTGTCGAATTTTCTCTACGATCATCTTTAAGATCGACAAGATGAACTTTACAATCCCTAAGCTTCTTATTGTGCAAACTTGATTTCTTCGCTCTCTCTCTTGCCAACTTTCGAATACCGGACAATTCTTTTCTTTCGCGCTCTGACTGCTTGATCTTTCGTTCGATGATATCTGCGACATCTTGATTTCTGTGCAGATAATTATCCAACTTTTCTTTAAGGAAGTCATTTACGAATGCTCTGATCGACTTTCCACCCGGTTCAATTTCCTGAGATCCAAGTTTTGTTTTGGTCTGTGATTCAAAAACAGGTTCTATAACCTTCACTGAGATCGCAGCAACGATCGACTGACGGATATCTGATGCTTCGTAATTCTTGTTGTAAAAATCGCGGATCACTTTCGCTACAGACTCTCTAAATGCACTTTGATGAGTACCACCCTGAGTTGTATGCTGACCATTGACAAAAGAATAATAATCTTCACCGTACGTTTTTCCGTGCGTGAATGCCACTTCGATATCTTCGCCCTCCAAATGGATAATCGGATACAATGGATCCCCATCCATATTGTTTTCCAACAGATCCTTTAATCCATCCTTTGACTGAAAACGCTCTCCATTGAAATGAATTGATAATCCTCTGTTGAGATAACAATAATTCCAGATCATCTTCTCGAGATAGGCAGTTTTAAAAGCATATTTCTTGAAGATCGTATCATCAGGCGAGAATTCTACATAGGTTCCGTTTGGCTCATCGGTTTTTGAAAGTTTATGATCCTGAACAAGCTCCCCTTTTACGAATTCAGCTTGCTTTTTCTCACCATCCCTAACAGAATAAACCATGAAATGAGAAGAAAGCGCATTTACCGCTTTAGTACCAACACCATTTAACCCAACTGATTTTTTAAATGCCTTAGAGTCATATTTACCACCAGTATTGATCTGAGAAACACAATCAATAACTTTCCCTAAAGGAATACCACGACCATAATCTCTTACAGAAACCATCCCGTCCTTGATCTTGATCTCTACCTTCTTCCCATTGCCCATGACAAACTCGTCGATGCAATTATCCACCACTTCCTTGACAAGGATATATATCCCGTCATCTGCAGCTGAACCATCACCAAGTTTACCAATGTACATACCTGGTCTAAGGCGAATATGCTCTTTCCAGTCTAGTGACCTGATATTCTCCTCTGTATATTGATTTTCTGCCATTTTAAAATGCTTATTCGGGTAACTAACAAATATAATAAGAGCAAGCCCCTGTTTTACTTGATTTTACGAGGACTTTTAAACGAAATCACGTTGATAACCCGGTTACAAAATGTAATGAGAACCGTCCTCGGCCACCAGAACATTTTCAAAGATCTCTGCAGCCTCATTCAGATGATCAAGATCATTAGAATAACGCGCACTGATATGACCAAGTAAAAGCTTTTTAACACCTGATTTTAGTGCAATTGTTGCCGCCTGTTTCGCAGTAGAATGAAAGGTAGCTTTTGCCCTTGATTTTTCTTTTTCAATAAATGTAGCCTCGTGATACAAAAGATCGACTCCTTGAACGTGGGGCAACAAATCCTCATAATATGCTGTATCAGAACAATAAGCATATGACCTGGATGGATTTGGTGGCAAGGTATAATCTTCGTTTTTAAATACCTTCCCATCATCTGTAATAATATCTTCACCCGATTTCAATCGGTGTAAATGCTCAAATAACAATCCTGACCCTTTGACCTTGGAGCTGTTCAACTTACGTTCCTTGATCTTTTCTTTGATCAAAAAGCCGTTAGTAGGAATCCTGTGTTTTAAAGGAAAAGTATGGATTTCGATGAGATTATCTTCGTAGATCATTCTGGACGTTTTTCCATCCAGCTCTACAAACTCTATTTCGAAATCAAGTTTTGCATCACCAATTTCCAATTGAGTCCTAACAATCATTTCCAAACCAACGGGTCCGTAGATAACCAGATTTTTATCTCTCCCCATTAATCGCATTGTACTGATCAATCCAACTAATCCAAAGAAATGATCTCCATGAAGATGTGAAATTAAAATATGATTGATCCGCTGGAAACGCACTCCATACTTTCGGATTTGCATTTGAGTACCTTCACCGCAATCAATTAGGATATGACGCTCATTACAAACAATATATTGTGAAGTAGGATTTCTTCTTGAAGTAGGAATTGCAGCACCGCTGCCCAGGATCGTTATCTCAAAGCTCACTTACGCAACTCATTTAGAGCAGCCGCTTCATTTTCGGTGATAACTAAAACTTTATCCAATTGAGCGATCTCAATCAACTTTTTAACGCTTTCCTGAAGACCACACAACACGAAGTTGCCACTTGTGTCCTTACATAACCTGTTCGCTGTTAACACAGCGCTGAGACCAGAAGAATCACAATATTTAGTTTTGGAAAGGTCGATCACAATATTGTTTACTCCGCCTTTATTTAACAGAACCAATTCAGCTTTTAATTCAGGAGCATTCGAAGCATCAAGCTTTTCTACATTTGTTCTGACTACAGCCTCATTTTGTGTCTTGGAAGTCTCAAAGTTCATTGTGTCGTGTTTGTCCAAATGTAATAATTTTTTATTGACGTTCTATTTTCGCTGCAAGTAAATAAATTACAGCCATTCTAACGGCCACTCCATTCTCAACCTGTTGAAGAATGATCGACTGTTTAGAGTCTGCAACGTCACTTGTGATCTCAACACCACGATTTATTGGACCAGGATGCATGACAATAATTTCCTTTGGTAAAGAATCCAGGATTTCTTTGTTCAAACCGAACTGCATGGAATACTCTCTAAGTGACGGGAAATACTTGATATCCTGACGTTCTAACTGGATACGCAGCATATTTGCCACATCACACCATTCAAGTGCTCTGATCAGATTATTCTCAACTTTAACCCCTAATTCTTCAATGTATTTTGGAATCAAGGTGGAAGGTCCGCAAACCATCACTTCTGCCCCCAGTTTCTGAAGACAATAAATGTTGGACAATGCTACTCTTGAGTGAAGAATATCACCTACAATCACAACCTTTTTACCTTCAACCGAACCAAGACGTTCTCTGATCGAATATGCATCAAGCAAAGCTTGAGTCGGATGTTCGTGAGTACCGTCTCCGGCATTCACCACCTTAGCGTTGATCCTTTCCGATAAAAACTTTGCAGCTCCAGGGTTAGGATGCCTCATGACAACCATGTCCACTTTCATCGACAAAATATTGTTTACCGTATCAATCAGCGTTTCACCCTTTTTTACCGAACTGCTTGCTGCACTGAAGTTTACTACATCAGCCGAAAGTCGTTTCTCTGCCAATTCGAAAGAAAGTCTGGTTCTTGTAGAGTTCTCAAAAAATAAATTGGCAATAGTAATATCCCTAAGTGAAGGAACCTTTTTGATGGGTCTGTTGATGACCTCTTTAAAGCTATCTGCTGTTTTGAAGATCAGCTCTATATCCTCACGTGTGAGATCCTTGATCCCGGTTAGGTGTTCAACACTTAGGTTATTCATTGGTGTCAGGTGTATAAAGTACCACTTTGTCTTCTCCGTCGATCTCATTCCATTCAACAAGAACCCTTTCTGAGATCAATGTATCAACGCTCTTTCCAACGTAGTCTGCTTGGATTGGCAGATCTCTCCTGAATCTTCTGTCGATCAGCGTCAATAACTCTACTTTCTGCGGTCGACCGAAAGCAAGCAAAGCATCCAAACCTGATCTGATCGTTCTTCCTGTATACAGAACATCGTCAACAAGGATCACCTTTTTACCTTCAATCACAAAATCAATGTTCGTTGCACTTGGAATCAAAGGCTTCTCTCTTCTTCTGAAGTCGTCGCGATAAAAAGTAATGTCCAGGTTTCCACAGATCACTTCGTGACCGAGCACTTGTTCAAGTTCTTTTTTTAATCTGGAAACAACATTCACCCCTCTCGGTTGTAGACCAATTAGGACAGATTCAGAAAAATCGTTGTGAGATTCTATGAGTTGATGGCAAAGTCTTTTGATTGTCAGTTCAAAATGTCTTGAATTCAGAATGACTTGTTTTTCCATCAAGACAAATATATAATGAAAACCGTGGTCTGCATCTCAACTTTATTAAAAAGTATGATCTTTTTTCAACATACTTTCAATTCACATCTCGAAGGACTCCGTTTAATCAATTGAAGTATCCATTCAGGTATTTTCAAGAAACGCAATAGGTAAAGTGCGTAATTTAGAAATAGAGAAATAAACGTTTTTAGTTTATCATCGTTTCTTGTTTGTTTTTGGTTTAGTTAGTTCGGCCTTGCTGTAGTTTTATGATCGCGTACAGCAAGGTCGTTCTGTTTTATCCCCCTTTTCTTTTCACCTGATAACCTTCTTTCTCCAGGATCAACATTATCTTATCTCTGAAATTCCCCTGGATCAATATCTCTCCATCTTTAACTGTACCACCGACTCCACATTTGCTTTTGAGGAGTTTTCCAAGCTCTTTCAGATCTTCTTCTACACCGACGAACCCTTCAATCAGTGTAACCTCCTTACCCGCTCGCTGCTTTTTATCGATTGAAACATATAATTTCTGTTGATTGGGAGACAAAGTTTCAACTTCTTCTTCCTCGTCATATTCGTAATTGTAATTCGGATTAGTCGAATAGACAATGTTGATCTTTTCTTTCTTCTGTTTCGCCATTAGTTCCTTTCTATTAATGCAGCCCTGAGATCATCTGACACAACCCCATCAGGTCCTTTTTGCAAAGCCTTCCTGATTGATTTCGGTGCTCTCATTTCAAAAATAAATACTTTTTTCCCTAAAGCACGTATTGCCTGTACATCAGTCTCATTAATTATGGCATTTTTCACCATGAATCCATCCGCCATAAAACCTTGAGACAATAGATCACTTAACTCTTCTTCCTCAAAAGCTGAGAGTAGCACCTTGTAACCCTGATCGATAAAATCCTGACTCCATTCAGGAATAGATAAAACAATATACAATTCTATGTCGGCAGGAAACTCGATCGAATTGATCGCTGCTATCCATTCGACAGGATCATAAAATGCACCTTCACATTTATTGTAGTGACGTAGGTCGATGAAAAGTTTTTTTTTCTTTATTCTGGTCAGATCCAATTCAGATAACTTAACAAGATTCTCCTTATACAAGGATTTGTAGCTGAGCGTCTTTATTTCCTGATCACTTTTTGTCCCAAGACAACCACTGCCATTTGTTTCAAGCGAAATTTCATCATCGTGAAACAACCAAATACTGCCATCTAACGATAATTGAACATCAATTTCCACCCCATCTAAACCTGCCATCCCCGTCGCGAGATCAAATGCTTCCTCCGTATTATCATGATAGACACTATTCAGAATTTCCAGGCCCATACACCCGTGACCCACAACCGATACATCCGGGTAACTCTTTTTCTTACAGGATACCAGCATCAAAAGGACGATAAACGAACATCTTTTAAAACCCATACCCAACCCCAATTATACATCCATAGCCAATAGTTCCTTGACTTACCTTAGTCTCAGTAATGGCATCTCGATAGTTTTCTGAACTCCATCCCACATATGGGAAAACATAGAATTTTATTCTTCCATTGGTCTGAAACCTAAGATCAAGATCAAACTCGTGCCATTGATGAAGTGATTCATTTTCACTCCCCACGTTAAGATTCGAATACATGTATTGAAACCCAGGTCCCAATTGAAACTTATCTCGTTTCAATAAAAAATAATTCCAACCCAATGAGATTCTTGGATACATCTCCGATTGATAAAACGACCTTCTTGCGCCGAGTTCAACAGCCGAAAAGAATAAATGCTGATGAATCTGCTTTTGATACTCGAAACCGATAAAAATATCATAAGGACTCCATCCTGATCTCACCGAAACAGATGTTCCCATTTGATTTTCCTGAGCTACAACAAGATTAGAAACAAATAAAAAGAATGAAAAAAGGAATTTCATGACAATTCAAATCTTGTCACAATTTCGGACATTTCTTGCAATGCACACCTTTCTTCTTGTATTTTTTACAACAGCTTTTTTTCTTGCCACAATCACAATTCGAACACAATTCGGACGCAGTTGAATTTTGAAATGGAAACTGTTGCTTCACCTTATTTAGAATAATTCCAAACAAAAATAAAAACCTCTACGAAATAAGATGACATTTGTGCAAAAAATTAACACAAAATAGTCTGAGCCATCCTGAAGGTATTGGCATGCGCATCAACAATATCTGCGATCTTCGGACTATACCCTCCTCCCATTGAACAAACGACCGGAACATCCAATTGTTTAACAGTGTCAAAAACCAATATATCACGTTTTCGAGCCCCTTCTTTTGAGACCTTAAGTTTTCCAAGTTTATCCGTATCAATGATGTCGACGCCACATTGGTAAAAGACAAAATCGGGATCAAAGTCCTTTAAAATAGAATGAAGCGAACTTTCAAGTAAATACAAATAGTCTCTATCCCCTGTTCCATCTTCCAATTCAATGTCCAGGTCTGACAGCTCTTTTTTCAGTGGATAATTATTTTTTCCATGCATACTAAAGGTAAAGACGTTCGGGTCGTTTTCAAATATCTTTGCTGTCCCGTTCCCTTGATGGACATCCAGATCAATTATGAGAATTTTGTTTACCTCTTTTTCATGCATCAGCCATTTTGAGGCGATGGCCTGATCATTTAGCAAACAAAAACCCTCTCCTCTATCTGCATATGCATGATGTGTACCTCCGGCAATATTGAATGCTACTTTTTCATGCAATGCGTATTCAGCACAAAGACGAGTTCCTTCCATGATCCTCTTTTCTCTCTTGATCAAAAGGTCGGAATGTACAAATCCCGATACTCTCTGAGCTTTTGGGCTAATTTTTAATTCTTCCAGATCTCGTAAATAATGTGCCGAATGAACAGAAAGGAGGCGTCGATCTTCAATCAATTCAGGTGTAATAAAATCTTCTTTTAAACAAGTACCTTCATAAATGAGTTGTTTGGGAAGAAGGTCATATTTCTCCATAGGAAAGCGATGATTTTCCGGTAACGGATGCACATACTCTTCGTGAAAAGCGACTTTCATTCCATTATTAATACGGTACTATTAAAGCAGCTATCATTGTTATCGAATGATCATCATCTAATTCATAGCTCATGATCTGATCAAACGAACTGGTACTATCCCCTTTAAAGATCTTACCTTCAAGAATCGTAAACAGACAAATTGACGAAAAGTTTCCATCACCTATTAATACCTTACCGTCCTTTATGGTATAAATAAGATCAAAAACAGATGTAGAATTCCCTTTATAGATCTTATCATTTTGAATCGTATAGAGCACATCTGAAAAGAATTTCCTTTCCTTAAGATACATCTTTCCCTGGTCGATATACAAGAAATCGATTTTGTTTGCCGGGTTTTGAACTCTGTAGATCTTTACATCACTGATCTCATAAAGTTGATCAGACATAAAAGTACTGCTTCCCTTATAGATCTTGGTTTGACCAAAACTCAAACTAACAAACAACACAAATAAGATGCTCAAGCGCATTTCCATAGCGTTACCGTTCTATTCTTACTTCGACACTGAAAAAGCTCTGGCCGTTGGATAGCTCAATAATATTGTAATTTAAAGGTTGACCACTTTTCATTCGCATAATCAGGAAACCCAGACCTGCACCACCCTTTCTTGTAAACACACTGCTATTGAGGATCTCAACATAAAGTTTACGAAGATTACCCTCAACCATATTATTGATATCTCCAATGTATTCATGGATCAAATCCTCATCATTTTTTTGAATGAGATTTCCCATTTTAATTATGTAAGAATATTTGGTCTTCACCATAAAAAGAAAGGCAGCCCTATACCCTCCTTCATCCTTTTCAGCATGGGCTCGAATGTTCTGTAAGCCTTCGACGAGAATAGTATATATTCTTCGAATGACCTTTTGATCGTCTCCATTGGAAACAAGGATCTCCTCAATAGTTTCTGTAATACCTGAAATGAAATCCTGCGTAAATTCACTAAAATGATGAACGATCACCGTACCTCCATCGATCAAACTATACTCTTCAAGGCTTTTTAGATAAACGCCTCTTAATTCAATACCAGTTGTGCCGTTTAGAATCTCGATCATTTTCTATCTCACTAAGGTAACATTACCCGATGTATCCACCACTGTTCCATCAACAAGCATAGCGAATATTCGGTAAACATAGATTCCAGTATTTGCATCCTGAGATTTATATTGACCATCCCAGCCTTCCGTGATGGTTTCGGTGTCAAATACCATTTCACCCCATCTATTGAAAACCTGAAGTTTAAATTCAGTCAAACATGATGGATTACCGAATGCTTTGAACACATTATTGTCTGCCGGACCAGTTCCATTTGGTGAAAAGATAGTCGGAACATATAATTCTCCGCAAACCATTTTAATGACCACTATTGCAGAGTCAGATCCCGAACAACCATTTGCGTCTGTCACTATCGCAACATAAGTCGTCGAATTAGACGGAGAAGCCACAGGATCCGCGCAACTCATACAATCCAATGTTGTAGATGGAGTCCAAACTATAGTACCCGTACCTGTTAAACTCAGCTGAACAGAAGAGCCAAGATCTATTTCTGAATAAGCTGGGGCAACACTTACAGGAATTGAACCGGTAGTACCAATGGTTCCTGACGTATTTGCATTACATCCATTTCCATCTGTAGCGGTTACACCATACAACCCTGCATTTTGATTTGATAGTGAAGATGTTGTTTCACCATTACCCCACACATACGTGTAATTACCATCTCCTCCCGTTACATTTGAGATCATCCCTCCTAATGCTCCGGTTGCACAATTGATATCCGTTATAGTTAAAGTAACCAACAATTCTTGCGGTTCAGTTACTGTGATCGTTTCTGAATCCGAACATCCGGCATCATCTGTAACTACCACAGTATAATCACCCGCTACTAGCGCTGTTACATCCTCAGTGGTTCCAACATTAGGAGTCCATGCGAAGGTATAAGGAGTTGTTCCTCCGGCTACGGTAACTTCAATACTACCATCCGACAAGCCAAAACAACTTACATCAGACGGTATTGCAGAAGTAATTGATGGAGCATTGATCATCGTAATATCAACAGAGGTCTGATCTGCACATCCATCATCATCAGTCACAGTTAAGGTATAACTACCAGCTCCCAAATTGCTAATGTCAAGAGTCGTTTCTGAGTTTGACCATAATGGAGAAGGATTATTACCTCCTACAATTGTAATTCCTGATATTGATCCGGTGCTAGAAGTACAAGCTGTTTCATTTACGATCATATTTGACAGATCCAAACTTACCCCAGCTGGAGCAGCGACAGTGTATGGGCCAGCGTTAGCCGTACATCCGAATACATCTGTTACTGTAAGACCGTAAGTCCCAGGTACCAATCCTGTTGCGTTGAGAGAAGTTCCACCTCCATTCGACCATGCATAAGTTAAGCCTGTTCCAGAAGCAGTAATTCCTGTAATGGATCCTTGAGTGCCATCACATAGTTCATCTTGAACCACTGCGGAAGAAACGTCAATTGAAGGACCAGCAACCGCATTAACAGTATAAGGGCCGCTACTTATCGAACAACCATTCTGATCTGATACTGTCAACTGATAAGAACCTGCCGCAAGAGATGTCAGATCCAACGTAGTCTGTGTTGTATTTGACCAAGTGATGGTATAGGCCGGAGAACCTCCTGAAACTGTTATACCTGATATACTTCCATCATTTTGAGAACAATGCTCATCCATGATCGAAATACCCGAATCATCTATTGAAGGTCCACCTTGATTAGAAATTACGATCGGACCTTCAGTATTAGTGCAACCGTTGATGTCTGTTACAGTCAATGTGTACGATCCGGCAGCTGCATTACTTACATCTATTGCAGAACCTCCTCCGTTACTCCATGAATAAGAAATAGAAGTTCCACTTGCTGAAAGGCCTGAAATAGACCCATCGGCATTATTACAGTTTTCTGGAGAAACGATAAGATCACTATTATCAATGGACGGACCAACAATGAACGCAACATTATAGACTCCAGTAGAAGCTAAACATCCATTTATATCTGTTATGGTCAAAGAGTAATTTCCTGCATTCAAACTTGTCGCATCCAACGCATTTCCACCCCCATTGCTCCATGCATAGGTGAGGCTTGTGCCTGTAGCAGAGATTCCGGTTATAGAACCCAAAGTACCATTGCATGACTCATCAGTTACAGAAGCCAGTGATTCGTTTAAAGTTGGTCCAGCAACATAATTGATCGTGTAAGGTCCAGACTGTGCCAAACAACCATTTCCATCAATCACACTTAAAGTGTATGAACCTGCCGAAGCACCAGAAAGATCCGGACCTGCAGAAGGCGCAGCATTCCATGAATATATCAAAGGAGCCTGACCACCACTAACTACTATTCCTGTAATTGAACCTAACGTACCGTTACAGATCTCATCCTGTACTACGACATTCGAATTATCAATCGTAGTACCTGTCAGATTCGCAATCGAGAATGGGCCAGCCGTAGCCGAACATCCTAACTGATCGTTCACGGTCAAAGAATATGTTCCGGCGCCTAGTCCAGAAAGATCCAATGTTGTTTGTGAAGTATTAGTCCAAGAGATTATATAAGCCGGAGATCCACCGCTTACTGTTATCCCTGTAATGGATCCATCGGAATTTCCACAATTCTCATCATTCAAAACTATAGACGAAATGTCAATCACTGGAGAAGGCGAATCTGTTAAACTATATGGACCAGAGACATCTGAACATCCGTTTCCATCTGTAACTGTCAATGAATAGCTCCCAGCTGATAGATTCGATGCATCAAGACTAGAGCCACCACCATTGGACCACGAATAGGATAATCCTGAACCACTCGATGTAATTCCTGAGATCGAACCATTCGAAGCAGTACATGTTTCATTTACGATGGAAATTCCGGAGTCGTCGATACTTGGCCCAGCCACAAAACCGACTGCATATGGCCCTGAGGCAGCCGTACAACCCAGGTTATCTGTAACTGTCAAGGTGTATGAGCCAGAAACCAAATTCGTTGCATCCAAGGAGGATCCTCCACCATTATTCCAGGCATAGGTAAGACCATTACCAGTTGCGATCAATCCGGTCACACTTCCCAATGTACCATTACAAGTCTCACTTGAGACAACCACCGCTGAATTATCGATTGATGGACCTGAAATTCCAGTTAAGGTGTGCGGTCCTGAAGTTGCTGTACAACCTAACGCATCCGTAACAGTCAGCGTGTATGATCCTGCCGATGCATTTGTTAGGTTTGGCCCGGCCGTTACAACTGAGTTCCAGTCGTACGTCAAAGCTCCTGTACCACCAGAGGCTGTTAAACCCGTTATACTTCCTGGCGTTGAACAACTTGGATTTGTCAAAACAGGCGTACCACTGATCGTTGGTGCAGAATTGATCGTTATCGTCACCGGCACCCTGAATGTTCCAGGACACACACCTACATAATAAGTTGTTGTAGTCGCTGGAGTAGGCGTTGGAGTGTAACTTGTTCCGGTTGCAACGCTCACATTTCCAAAAGGAGTCGTATACCAGGTAATTGTTCCTGGCGCTGTTCCTGTAACGTTCACTGATAATGTTGCCGATCCGCTACCACAAACAGTCGCATTATTTGCTGTCATATTAAAGATCGTAGTTGCCAAACCTCCTATTCCAGAGGCACCATTCGTTGCACCATTTGGTGGAAATTCATTCATTTGACCTGAATTCGTAGTTCCAGAATTTCCTCCGGCTACTGAAGTCGTTGGAGTTCCACTTGTAAAAGCTATCTGACCACCGGCACCAGCACCTCCAGGTCCTCCTGCCTCAAACGAGGTTCCTGCAAAATAAGAGCTCAAAACCTGATTCCCGCCGTTTCCTCCTCTTGCATATACTTGAACTCCAGCAGGAATCGAACTAGCATTTTTTATGAAAACAGCTCCACCTGCACCTCCTCCTCCGGCACCATCATTACCCTTACGCTGAGCAGATGTTGGTGAAATTACTGGTGCCTGGTTATTAGGATTTGAATTCTGACCAACAGCACCATCGGATTCAATAATTCCTGTGCCTGAGACACTGCCGTAAACAGTCATATGCACAATACCTCCACCTCGGCCTCCACCGCCACCTTGTCCGTTGTCCTGATCACCGGCACCGCCGCCTCCGCCCATAAATAAGCGAGTAGCATCGTAAGTAAGAGAATGACCACCTAAACCACCATTGATCTGACGACCTGCACCACTCCAGGCAGCCTGATTTGGCCCAAGCGTAAGCGCATTCTGATCCGAAGAACTAACAGTATATCCACCTCTTCCTCCTCCAGGGCTACTCGAACCTCCTAGGCCAGGAAGTTCCAAATTCCATGCAGTATTGTAAGTTGGATTCGGAACCCCTTTTCCGGTATACGTTCCAACGCCAACGTTGGATCCTCCACCACCACCAGAGTTGGTATATCCTCCTCCACCACCTCCGTTTGCTGGCGCTGCTCTTCCAAATTCAGAATACAATACAGCATATTCAGTTTCGTATCCTGCTATCCCCTCTCCTTTGCGGGCTCCGTTAGAAGAAAGATTTGAACCTAAAAATGTACATCCATATCCTTGTCCGTATCCGCAAGTTGGCCCACCACTCAAAGTAGTTCCAACATTATTCGCAACTGCACCTCTAAAACCATATCCCGAAGCTGATATTCTCGAATTGGCATTTAAAGTGAGGTTTCCGTTAACCTCTACTGCGACAACACCACCTGAAGTTCCGTTCCACAAAGTAGGAATAATGGAAGTATTTGAGTTGAGCGTAAGGTTATTGAATCTCGGTACTCTGATCACCTGAACCTTACCTGTCGATGTATAATTATTTTGAAGTCCGCACTGCAAATTGATCGTATTTGAACCGGAAACACTCTTTACTTCAACTTGCTCAAACTTTCCGGCATTATTGTAATTTAAAACTGCTCCCCATAGCTCCGCATAAAGCCACCACTCGATCCATTCCGAAACCATTACAGTATAATTCCCACCCCAAACTGCGGTAGGAATGGTATTCACGTCAATAGACGCACCTTGCATCTGAATGATCAAAATGAGATCACCGGGAGCCAGGTTTCCACTAAAAGCAACACCTGACATAGTATTAGAGGCAACAGTAATAAATGTTGCTCCAGCACTTGCATTAGCTGTCATGTTTGTATAGGAATTGACTACAGTATTCGAGGCTGAAACCGTATAATTCCCTTCTTTTCCACGTTGTGAAAAGGATATCAACGAGGATAAAAACACACAGCTCAAGGCTATGTATTTAACGAATAATCTCATAGTTTAGCATTAGTTTCACAGTTCTAGACGAAAATAGCTAAAAAATAGTTGGCTTACGAATTTTTACTAAGGAATTGAGACACAATGAGTCCCACTGCCGGACATACCTCCGTGTTTTTTGCTGTTATGTCTAAAATCTGAACCATCTGTTTCCTGTCCGTATGCGGATATTCCCTACATGCAAGGGGTCTTACTTCATAAATGGAACAATAATTATCCTCTCCTAAAAAGACACAAGGAGAACTCTTCAGAACGTAATCATTCTCTTCATCCATTTTCAGGTAATCACTAATGAGCTTTGCCTCTTTTATTTTCAAGTGTTTTGAAATCCGGCGTATGTCGGCATCTCTGAAAATTGGACTTGTCGTTTTACAACAATTTGCGCATTCCAGACAATCGATCTTTTTAAATGCTTCATTGTGCAGAGTGTGGATCTTTTGATCCAGATCTTTCGGTTTCTTTGACTTTAGATTTTTAAAAAGCTTTTTGATCTCTTCTTTTTTTCCTTTGTCCGTAACCAATAACTCCCGGTAACTCTCCTTCATGCGATTTATTCTTCTGAAAATTGTTCAGGCTCTGCCAAGCTTTAATATATTTATAGGCGAAGATAGAAAACATGGAGAAATTTGATCTAATCGTTATTGGAGGAGGGCCTGCAGGTTATGCTGCAGCCATGAGAGGAATTGACTTTGGAAAAAAGGTTTGCCTGATCGAAAAAGATAAAGTTGGTGGTGCGGGTGTTTACAATGGAGCTCTCTCATCAAAAACACTTTGGGAAATTTCAAATAAGGTTGCAAACATTAATGACACGATCGTTTCTGAAGGAAGAGCGCCGTATGAAGTTTCCTGGAACGAGATCAAGAGAACACTTGCGGAAGCGATTTTTGAGCGCAAATTTCAATATTCATGTCACATTAAATTACTTCAAACGGAAACCATGAACAAACTCCTCACTTACGAAAGAGGAAAAGGTGTTCTGAACAACGCAAATGAAGTGACCATCTATCATGAGGGCACTGAAAAAGTGATCTGGGGCGACAATATCATTTTGGCAACCGGAAGTCACCCAAGAAAGGTCCCAAACATTCCAGTAGATGAAAAGATCATTATGACCAGTGACGGGATCGATCAGCTCGAGGAATACCCGAAAAGCCTGGTGATCGTCGGTGCCGGTGTTATCGGTTGTGAATACGCAACGATCTTTTCAAATTTTGGTAAAACAAAGGTATACATCATCGATCGTCAGGAAAGGATCTTGCCTTTCGAAGATGAGGACATTTCGAAATTGATAGCCGCTAATCTAACCTCCAAAGGAGTAACGATCCATTCGAAAGCACATTTGGAAAGAATGGAAATCGTGAATGGACAGGTAGAGTATGAACTGTCATACGAAGATGGGCGAAAAGAAATCATTCAAGTTGAAAAAGCTCTATTGTCGATCGGAAGATCACCAAACGTTGAAGGACTGGGACTGGAGAGAGCAGGAGTGCAAATGTCGAAAAGAGGGGTACACATCGGAGATGATGATACACGAACGAATGTACCAAACATCTATGCCGTTGGGGACGTCTCAGGGAGAATTGCGCTCGTAAATATGGGAGAGATCGAAGCAAGACATGCGGTTGAAAAAGCTTTTGGAAATAAACCCGAAAGACTTTCTTATGAAAATATCTGTACAATCATGTTCTTGAATCCAGAAGTAGCGAGCGTAGGAATGAACGAACAGCAATGCTTGCAACAAAACATACCAGTGAAAGTCGTAAAAGTGGACTATTCACTAATTACAAGAGCAATCGCAATGCGTAAAACTCAAGGCTTCTTCAAGATCATTGTTACAAATGACGATCAGATGAGAATCCTTGGTATGCGAGTAGTTGGAGAACATGCTTCTACGGCTATTCAGGCGGTAGGCTTATTAGTGAAATTACACATGCCGATCGAAGTGCTATCGGAATTGATCCACCCTCACCCATCCATCGTTGAAGGAATACAGGAATGCGTGCGAATGTTGTTGAACAGGTCAATTTTCAAATCATCCGTATTCAAGGATAAACTTGCCTGCTACTCACTAGTTAACGGAATTAAAACACCTTTAGAAAGACTTTAATTATTTTCATTGATACATAAAAAAAGGAGACCAGTTTGGTCTCCTTTTTTTTATAAATTTCTTTCTACTTCGCTAGACTACACCTAGTAATCTTAGAATGAAATAGATCAATAGAATCAATAGTAAAATGCTCAATATCCAGGATAGTGCACCTCCTAGTAAACTGTCAAGTAAGGAGAACACCAAAATGATGAGTATGATCAAAAGGATAATCATTAAGATGTTCCCAAGACTGCTGTCGCTCGCCGGTGGAACCACCTTCTTTCTGATTGTTAGTTTCGTTTCTGAAGATAACTTCTGAACATTTTGTTTCATTGAACTCAGCACTTGTCCAGACCTCAAATTCGAATTCAAATTCATTTTGAAAGCTGGCTCCTTAACAGTTTCCTTTTCAGATTCTATTGTTTCAATGTTGTCAGATGAAGAAATGATTGCAGTTGATTCTTCCTCTTCAGTGAACATTTCATTCTCACCATAAATTGAAGTAGTAGAAACATATTTCTTCTGACTTTCTTCTTCTAGTCTATGGATATCATACTCTTCATGATCCTTGTTCTTTTTTACCTTTTCCGTTCTATCCCAATACACACCACCTGTGTATTTTCTTTTCTGGAACATCCCTCCTCCAACAACCTCGTTGGATGAAGCGCAAGAATCAAGGAAAAGAATCCCTGCAAAACCTGCCATAAGAAGCATCAACTTTCTCATTTCAATCGTTATTTAGTATTTATTATTTACCTTTTAATTCCATTGCCTTCAACGTATTGATCATCAATGATGCAATTGTCATTGGTCCTACACCGCCCGGCACAGGAGTGATATACGAACATTTTTCGGCAACCTCATCAAATTTCACATCCCCTTTCAATCTCCATCCTCTCGCTCTTGTTGCATCTTCAACTCTAGTTGTTCCCACATCGATCACTACGGCTCCTTCCTTTACCATATCTGCAGTGACAAATTCAGGTTTTCCCAATGCCGCGACAAGAATATCCGCGCTAAGACACAGTTCTTTAAGATTTTTTGTCTTGCTGTGCGCTAAAGTCACGGTACAATTCCCTGGGTTACTGTTTCTAGCAAGAAGAAGGCTTAAGGGTGTCCCAACGATGTTACTTCGACCGATGATCACACAGTTCTTTCCTTCCGTCTCAATATTATTTCTCTTCAACAGCTCAACGATCCCCGCTGGAGTTGCAGGAAGAAATCCAGGTAAATTCAAGATCATATTCCCAAGATTCACCGGATGAAATCCGTCAACATCTTTCTTTGGATCGATCGCCTGAGTTATCTTCATTTCATCGATATGTTGAGGTAATGGCAACTGCACAATAAATCCATCGATACTCTTATCTTCATTCAGCGCATGGATCTTTGCCAAAAGGATCTCTTCGGGCACTGATTCATCGTACCGGATCAAAGTCGATTCGAATCCGATCTGATCACATGCTTTCACCTTGGCGCCGACATAAGTCATTGATCCACCATCATTTCCTACAAGAACAGCTGCAAGATGTGGAATCTTCTTCCCATTCTTTTTTCGTTCCTGTACTGCTTCAGAAAGTTCTTTTCGGATCTTTTCTGATGTGGCTCTCCCGTCTAGAATCTTCATGTGATTGAAAAATTTGCCTCAAAGATAATATGACTAAAAGGATTAACTAAACTTCAAAAATCTAATCATCAACATATTTTAGCTAACAAATGTTAATTTTACCACAAAGGAAAAATTATGCAAAGAATTCTAATTGTTTACATTCTGTTTTGCTCCTTTCAGCACAGATCGAATGCTCAGGAGATCACAGGATCAGAAATTGGTTTTGATGGCTTTGCAAGTGTCACAAACCTAGGCGGATCCTTTGGAATTGGAATGAAATACGGACTAAATTTTGGTGAAAATATCATTGCGGGCCCCTCATTTCGTTTTCAGAGATCCTGGTCAAATTGGTTTGGAAACAAATTCGCCTATAATATTACCGGAGGTGGATTGTTTCTTCATGCCCGCTACCAAAATATAGTTTACGGAGCCGTTGAATTCGAAATGTTACACAGCCCAATCTCATATACTGTTTTGAATGCAAATAAGCGATGGGTTCCTACCTTATTTGTTGGAGGGGGCTTCTCAAAGGAATTCAATGAAATGGTACGATTGAATCTTGGTGTATATTACGATGTGATCAATCATGAAAACAGTCCATTCAGACAAGGGTATTTTGTAAAAGTCAAAGATGCCCAAACAGGACAAGTCGTGAAATATGTTCCCATTATCTACCGGATTAGTTTTTTCTTCCCATTAAGCCGAAAGGAGAAAGAAAATCCTGAAGAAGAAGAATACGACGAATACATAGAGGAATAAAAAAAGGAGGTGAATTCACCTCCTTTTTTTATTCAAATAAGTCCTTAGATTAAAAACCAGCGGCTGCTCCTGGATCAGCCATTGGCTCAGGCTTCACAAAAGTTCCTTCCTTAGCGTAATCTACTAGCTCAATAAAGAAACAGAGAGACTCTTTACCCATTTGTTCACCATAGGCGAGCTCCCATGGAACCCATAATCTATATTTACCACCTTTTTTCATTTTAGGTAGGGCATAACTCCAACCGGGGATCACACCACCGTTCAATTTCAAAGCAACCGTTTCAGTAGAACCATTTGTCTTTTTCATGTCATAAGAGCTCTGGATCGTATCTCCTGTAGCTGATGTAAGGATATATTCAACCTTCACATCGTCAGTTGCTCCTGGATTACCACCTTTTCCTTCCTGAATTACTTCCATGATGATACCGTTCTCAAAAACCTGAACACCAGGCTTCTTTTTTGCTTCAGCCATCATCTTCTTTCCATTCGTAACGTTCAGATCCATGATGAAATTTTGAAGTATGCTCTGCTTTTCAGCATCAGCAACCAGCGTGTCCTTTTTCATTAATCCATGTCTGAATCCACTCACGACCATTTTGAGATCGATCTTTTCCAATCCACCAAGGCTTTTCATATCGCGGTAAAAGGCATAAGCTGTTAACTTACCCAGACATTCCGCTCCTTCAGCAGCATATGTAGAATCAAAATCCTGATAATAGGGTCCAAACAACTTCATCAGCGTTTCTTCACAACCATCTGGCATATTATCATTCAAATTGGACTCAAAACCTTTTGCAACAAGATTCATATCCAGTCTTGCTACATTTGGATCCTCCTGACCAACAATCGATTTAGCATTTACAGAACCAAGCACATACGAAAGACGATCTTTAAAATCCTTCAATTCGACAACCTCTTCCTGTACCTCTTCTTTATCACCTCCACAAGCCGATAACGCAATGGCAGCGACGAAAAACAACAAAAACTTCTTCATTACGCTATTTCTAAAAGTTCAACATCAAAAATTAAAGTACTGTAAGGCTTGATCGGCCCTCCAGGATGAGGATTTGCGCCATAAGCCAATTCCTGCGGAATATACAATCTGTATTTCGCTCCCTGGTTCATCAATTGTAGTGCTTCAGTCCAACCTGGAATCACCTGACGAACTCCAAATGTAGCCGGTTGATTTCTTGTCACCGAACTATCAAACACAGTTCCATCTACCAATGTTCCGTGGTAATGCACAGTAACCGTGCTATTTGCATCCGGTGCTGCACCATTCCCTTCTACCAATACTTCGTATTGAAGTCCTGAAGCCGTTGTCTTCACTCCTTCATTCAGCGCATTTTGCTTGAGAAATTCTTCACCTTCAATTTTGTCTTGTTCAAATTGCTTTTCCATTTGAAGTTGCATGAATCGCTGTATGATCGCATTCGCTTCATCTGGTGAATATTTCGGTTCTTTTCCAGTAAATGCGTCATCTATTGCTTCCGCAAGAGTCGCAGTATCAATTCCAGCTAATTGCTGATCGATCAAGCTTCCTGCGATACTCATTCCTACGCAATAGCTTAATGCTTTAATATCTTCTGTCATTCAAAAAAATTTTGGTAAAAGTAGTCCAAAAAAAAGAGAAGTCGATCTTCAGCTGACCGACTTCTCAAAATCTTTAAAATTCATCATTTCTGATTGCTTAAATCGAAGCCTGAAACTGAACGATAAAACAACTCTTTCTTCCTCCTTTAATTACATCATTGTTTTCTAAAAGGAAAGAAGGCCGTGACTGAAAATCGAATGAAATCTTAGCATTATGTCCGTTCAACAACCAATTCACACCAACATTGTAAACATCAGAAATGTTTCCTTGCAGCCTTTCATAGTTTCCTACAGTAACAGAAGCGTATGGTTGAAGTGTACCTAAATCTTCTCCTAGCAAATTGTTTCGAAACAAGTAACCGAATTGAGAATAAATAACTTTTCCCGTACCAAACATTGGATATGAATTACCGTAAGCAGGGCCAGCTCCAGTAATCACATTTTGTGCATTGGAACCATCAGCAGGATTCATTAACCCATTATAGCGCAGATAATTCTTTCCATAATCCGTTATAAAATACCCTGCATATGCCATTATTGCATTCTTTTTCTCTTTGTTCAAAGGCAGATCAAGAAAGGATTCTACACAGAAAAGATTAAGATTCTCAAACAATGTATCAGCCGAATTCACTGTCCTCCACATTGCATCTTTTTGAAAGATCATACCGGCAGCTACATTCAACACTTTTTTCTTCCCCAAATAGGTACCAGTCATGTATGGAGTGGTATGCCCCTCTTTTTCAAAAAACTGCCAACTTAAATAGGTCTGAAACTGCTTATTTCGCTTTTGTGCCGAAAAAGAAGAATTGTCAGAAATAGGTTCAGCCGATCCCCCTAAGGTGCTGACTGGAAATGGATCTGAGACAACAAATCTATAATCCAACTTTGACACTTGACCTCTTGCATACAGACTCAACTTTCTTGCAAATTGATCGATCTTCTCAACGGTTGCCTGAGCAAAAACAGGCACATCCATGGTCATTATTGTACCAATCGATGGTTGCGAAAATCTGGACAATCCATTTGCTATAGTCAAGCCTCCTCCAATTTTTAATTGATTGCCATTTGACAGTTTATATTCACAAAGCGCATCATGAAAAAACGGGGCAATCTTTCGATTACCATTGTTGCTATACACAGCATTGAAATTATTTTCCCCGAATTGAAAATACATGAACGCCTTAGGAGCTATCTGCCCAAACATCTGTATCCTAGTCCTTCTTAGCCCAATGTCAAATGTGCTTGATTCTGGAACTCCATTCACTTTCGTTCCTGAATTACTTTCATTGAACCTCAACCATGTCTGATTTAAGAAAATGACTTGAAAGTAAGTTCCTTTGTTTTCGTCAAGCCAAAACTTCAGATCATTCTTCTGGGCCATTAACTGATTTGAAAACGTCAAAATCCCCAAAAAAACCAAACTAAAAGACTTTATGATTACACTACGCATTATGTAAACTTTTTCTTGCACATAAATGATGCTTGGAGAGGTTTTTGAACTTCTCGAATCCAACTATTGTCACTGTTCCACCCTCATATTGATAATCTTCTTCAAATCGCTCTAAAAAGTCCATAAATGAATGATCAACAAATCTCACCTTCGAAAAATCGATGATGATTAATTTTCTTGGAGGGATTTCTTCAAAAACATGCTTTAATGCAATCAAATTAGAGAATACTGCTGAACCTTCAAGATCTAAGTAATGTTGATCACCAATAACTTTGATCGAATACTTTGCTTTGAACAAGGAAGAGAATTTAGCACCATTCGCTAAATGGAAGATAAACTTCACCAGGATACCTGCAGCTATTCCCAATAACAGGTCTTCTAATACAGTTACCAAGATCGTAGTACAAAAGATCACCAATTGTTCCGGACCAACTTTATAAACCCCTATGAACTCTTTTGGAGAAGCCAAACGGTAGGCTACAAAGATCAACATTGCTGCCAATGCCGAATTAGGAATAAGTTCGATCACAGGAATCATTAGCAACATGGCGACCAATAAGAAGAACCCATGAAAGAAATTAGCCCATCTCGTTCTTCCACCAAAATTGACGTTTGCCGCACTACGGGCAACTTCAGAGATCATTGGTAGCCCTCCTAATAAACCTGACAAGGAATTACCCATACCAAGTGCCCTTAGATCTTTATCATAATCAGATTTTCTTTTGTATGGATCCTGACCATCTATAGCTTTAACCGTCAATAATGACTCTAAACTATTTACGAATAAGAACATGAAAACATATTTCCAGAAAACAAAAGTTCCGACAAGAGAGAAGTCGGCGTTGATCTTCACTGTACTCCAGAAATCTCCAATTTTCACTAATGAATATTCTGGCTGTAACGTTTTGAAATCCATTCCAATTGCAATAGGAACCGCAATCAATAAAACAACAAGAGGACCTGGAACTTTTTTAAAGGATTTCCCAAGGAGCGGTAATCCGAAAAGGTTCGCCAAACCAATAATTCCTATCAAGGCGATTGTTGGGTTAGCTTTTGAGATGAAAAGTGGAATGTGGGTATACAATTCTATTGGAGAAAGTCCTTTCGTTAAAGCAGGATCTACTCCTAAAAGAATTGGGAATTGCTTAGCAAAAATAAGTATCCCGATCGCAGCCAGCATTCCATGTACAGCAGAATGAGGGAAAAAATCATTCAATTTCCCTACTTTGAGCCATCCCAGAATATACTGGATCACACCTGTCACCACAATAGCTGCAGCTGTCATTTGCCAACCAGCAACACCACCTCCCATTTCAATTACTGCTCCTGCGCAAACAGTAATTAAACCTGCAGCAGGACCTTTTATCGTCATTCTTGCACCCATAAACAATGACACGAAGAGACCTCCAATCATTGCTGTTAGCACACCCATCGCCGGAGGAAACTCACTGGCTTTAGCAATACCCAAACTGAGTGGTAATGCCAATAAAAAAACCATAAACCCGGAAAGAAAATCTACTCCAAAATTTTCTTTCAAACCTTTGATTCCATCTTGTGGAACCTTTATTTTTTCTTGTAACATCTTATTTCTATTTAATGTTATTAATTCAATTAAGATGACCTCTTTGCTGATCCGTGATAGGTTTTAACATGAGGTCCTAAAAATATTCTTGCATAGATTCTGATTGCCGCCAGACCATTGATGATCAAACTCATTGAGATCAAGAATGCCAACAGCAATTGATCCTCTTTTATGTGGCTAAAGATCAAGTCCTCTCCAACGAATGTAGGAGTGATAGGAAAACCTGAAACACCCAAACAAGCAAGTAAAAACATGAATCCAATTTTGGGATGTTCATAGACGTGACCATAGAATTGATCCAAACTTACCCAGCTTTCAAGTGATCTTAGTCTTTGGATACAAGCATAGCCTAACAATCCAGAAACAATAACTCCACCCAGATACCAAAAATGATGCAGGGCATCAAAATGTTCATTGAATGAAATTGCCAGAGCAATACCAAAGTGATTTGTTATGATCAAGCTCCAGCTTAATCGCACACTTGCACGCTCCGTGAACGCTTTGATCACCATTAATAATCCAATAAAGGCATAGATCAATGGAAGGCAAAATCTCCACCATGGAGAAATCCAGTCTTGATTAAACGACAGAATCATCCCTAAAATAAATGCTCCGGCAAAAAAGACGTAAACATTCTTAAAGGTTAAGAAAGACCATCTGGAACCTATCTTTTTTAAGGGATTCCACATGTATTTATACATGATAGAATCAAGATTCCATTCTTTCAAGCTCAACATATAGAGTGTATATTCAATTCGCTTCGGCCAACTGTCTTCAAGCGTCCTTTGTTTCGGCACGAAATGATATTGCTGCTCTCTGATCTTATAGCTTACAATCGACGGAGAAACCAATAATTGATATGTTCTTAGGAATGCATTACCTGCAACATGGATCAACGCGAAAGTTTCCCAGCCCAAGGCTATTTCAACAAAGATCAATCCTATCTGAGCAACAGAAGAATATGCGATCTGGCTTTTAATTGACGATTGAACCCGTGCGGTCAATGTCGCCATTACACTGGTCGCAATCCCCATTAAAATGACGAATATCCTGAATGAGATCTGTTGTTCCCAAAATGGATATGTCCTCATTAAAAGGAATGCCCCCATATGAACGCTCAGCGATCCGTAAAAAATTGCACTCGACGGAGTTGGACCTTCCATAGCTCTTGGCAACCAACTTGAAAATGGAAGCTGAGCTGATTTGGCCGCAGCAGAAATAAAGATTACGATGGCAACGAACAGTCCTACCAAGCTATGTTCAACTATGTGATCATGCACCAGTTCATAATTGTTCAACTTGTAAAATGAAATGTTTTCATTCCACATGTGATGACTTAGCCACATTGCCAGGATAACACCAACATCCCCGATGCGATAGATCGAGAAGACCTTCACCGCATTCTTCACTGGCAAATATCGGTCGCGATAAAATGCGATCAACAGAAAGGATGACACCCCTAAAACTTCCCAACCTATGAAAAGAGTTTCAAGGTTTCCTGAGACGGTAACGATCGAGTAACCCAAATAGAAGAACATGATCGTATTAAAGAATCTCTTATACCCTTCTTCACGATGCAAATAGTATCTACTATATACAGTTATAAGGAAAGTAAGAACCGCCCCAATCAGAATGTATGTCGCTGAGATCTTATCAAAGTACAGGTCAATGTAAAAGTCATAATGAACTGTTTTGAAAATTGAAAATTCCTTAAGATTTATAACATTCGATCCGTTCCAAATCCACCACCCAATGAAGACTAAAGACACAATAAGCTGTATACCGATCGTTAAATAAGTAATCTTTGAAAGGGCACCCTCCTTTTGAGAAGGGATGACTAATCCTATTATAAAACCCAACAATGGGATCAACACAAATAAATTAACGAGCTGTTCCATATTCTTCAGGTATTAAATGACTAACAGGTAGATTTTCAGAACTAGCTTCTACAGTCTTCATTAGATCTGCAATTGTAAAATTGAGGGGTACGTTCCGATCTGAAGGAATTAATTCACCATTCAAGAACCTGTAAACAATGGAGGTCATTGGATTCAGTACACACAAATTCACCCATCCTTTCAGAAACCATTCGTACGTTTTTGGATTGTTCATCAACACATTTAAAACCACTTCAGGATCATGTTCGACTATCACCAATAACCTTAATGGATCATGTACTTCGATCATCTGACTCGGTAAACCTGTTCGCAAGTCTCCATCAATTCCATTGGCCACTCCAATCAATCCCATCACATTGTGAGGTAGTTTTGTTCCGGCTCCAAGTTTTTGATTATCGACTCTAGAAAAGAAATATTCTAGATTAATCCCACCACAAACTGGCGCTACAGCATTTAGAATACCAGTAAGATATTTTCCTTCTGGATCAATACTATAGTCGTACGAATTCAAAAATGCTCTTCGATCGAGAAATAGGTTCTTTGTCAATTCTCTCCTACCTACAATACACAGGGTATTCGTTGCATGATTCAATTCAGGTCTTGGTTCAAAAAGGGAGATCGTTCTCAGCTTTACCTTTTCATGAACCTTTTTTGGATCTCCATGTGAAGGTGTAAGAACAAATCTGCGCGAACGTTCCTTTGCATTAAAATCAAGCGCATTGCTCATTGAAACAGTGAAAGCTTGATGGTATTTACTTTGTGCAGGACTTAAAACATCAAGATCATAGTACATAATCTCATCCCTAGAAGTGTCATGCAATGCCCCCACAAAGACTGTTTCGTCCGGAATATCGATCCCCTTTTCTCTGAGTATTAATCGAACCTGTTGGTGATTTCCAATATGAGCGATTACTCTTGCATTTACTGATCCAGGTCTTCCGGAACAAGCGCCACAATCGTAGCCTGCATAATGCGTATTATTTACACTACTAGATCCATGACCAATTGCATAAATCACTTTACCGAAATTCGCGATCAATCCAATGCTTCTCAGTAAACCTTCCAGACGATCAGCCATTTCATGAATTGTAAATCCAATCTGTAAACCATCCTCAGTTTTCTCGCCATTTTTATTTTCAACAGTGAGTTTTGACTGAGGATCCATATGTCCAAAAGATGTCACCATAGAGGCTGACTCCTGAGGTTTAAAGACAGTTAAAAAGAGTCTCAGAGCAGACCAAAATCCTAAGGTGTGAGTGAATATCCATCCTAAGAAAAGGCCATGAGAATGATGTCCGAAGTGGAAATCCTTTTTCTTTTTTAAAGATGAACTTTCCTCCTTGATCAAATAGTTAGGAGTTAAAGGAGCCGGGCAAACCTTTGTATAAAATTTACTTTGTTCAGGCTGATAAAAGAACTCTACATTAAAGAAACCAGCTGTCCCGTATGTTTTGATCCCAGGGTTCTGTGATTCTAAATGCCTTCTAATTGAACATTCTCTATCATCAATGCAAAACAAAGCATCAAAGGTTTGAAGCTCTTCCTTTTGCTCATTCTTCGACTGACCAATCCCTCTCAGAACACTTTGGTAATATGTCCATTCATAGGATACTTGAAAAATATGAAGTACTTCAAAGTATTCATTCACCTTTTTGTGTGTAAACAAATCTTCAAAATGATCAGGGTTGTTCACTCCGATCGGAGACCAAACACCACCGAAATGATCATCCAGCACATCAATTTCCAATAGTAACTCAAAACAGATGAACTCTTCCAGTGTTATCTTCCTCTTATCAAGGAGATGCCCATTATTCCCTTCAATGACTGCGACCATTCCGGACCAACCCGGATGAGCAAATTGCTGATCAAAAAGATATCTTTCATATAACTCCTTATTCCCAACAATTAGTTTAAGCAGATCAGAAAGATTTGATCTCCCATCGATCAGTAATTTTCTTGCTCGATCCGTTTTGAAAAAGGAAGTTTTTGAATTCCTTTCCAAATCAGCCAGGGAAGCTAAAAAACCTTTATCAGAAACAGGGAATCCCCATATTGCAATCCCTTGATCCAGATAACTACTCAGTATCCGGAACAATAAAGGATAAACCATTGAATCCATGTCGATTCTGTACCTTGATTTCCAATGATGCCTTAATCTTCCGATTTCAGGTTCAAGATCCTCGTTGAAGGCACCTTCTAACATTTTCCTTTTCCAGCTTTCGGAATCGTTGCCCTTTCTAATTCTTATCTCCTCATCGAGAATTGACTCCTCAATTTCACCTTCACGGAATTTCATCCTGAATTGATCAAGTGATAGGTAGACACGATACCCAAAGGTCTGCGCAGCATTAAACAAGGCTTTTTCAAACTCATCATGCTGAAAAGCATGTAAAGTATTGTGATGAATAAAGTCTTTTAACGGGGCTTGACTTGGAAGAAAATGTTTTAGTTCTTCAATTATTTTGTACTCATCGCCATGCGAGTACTCAGAAATTTTCATGTTGATAACATTTCAAATTACACCAAAAAAAATCCTTGCAATGAACTCATTACAAGGCAATTGGTTATAGTCTGAAATTTTCGTTTACCAGATAGGCAGGTTGATTGTATTTGAATGACAGCGAACACTGACATTCTTTTAATCGTGAAAGATTATCGTGAATGTTCGCTCCTGAAGCACTATAGAAGCTTTGAACGAAGGAGTCAAATCCATTGTCAGTTTCTTTTAACTCTTCAAAGCTTTCTTCAGCTTCTTCTAACTCAAGCGTAGATACCTCCATTGGAAGATCAAGAACTGTTGACGAGGAAGATTTCGAAAAAATAGCCTCTGTCTTTACATTCGAAGTAAGTGAATTGAGAGAGTCGATGAAACTCAAAGATACATTTGTCAACATTACAATTGGTGTAATGATCAAGATCAACCGTTGACAAAATGCCTTTAGCACAGTACAAATATAAAAGGGTTGTGCAACAAAATCACACAACCCTTCATAATTATCAAAACTTTAACATTTTAAAAATGGACAGACCATCTTTTCTTTTGATCGGCATAGAACCCCTGCACTCTTTCAGCATGGTTTCTGAATTTGTTTACCCCACTGTTCAGAGCAAGGTTTTTATGCAACTCAGCCTGATCATAATCTCCTCTCCAACTGTATAATTCTGCCAAATTACACTGGATCATGGCCGTCACTTTATCATTGATTCTTGCCTTATCGTCGGATAGATTACTTTCAGTCAAAATTGCTTTCCATGCATTGATCGCTTGATCCAATTTTTCTTTGGCTGAGGATCTATCTCTATCTCTCTCCACAAGCATTAACGCCTGTGTTGTGTATGTATATGCGGTTGTCACATCGGAATAATCATAATCCTTATAGCGATTCATCGCGTACATTTCAGCTGTATGATTCAACATCGTGTAGCCAAATTCATTGTTGATCAACGCGTTCAATTCAGCCATTGCAGACCTTCTGGCTTCAGCTTCCAGTTCCAGGAAGAACTTAGCTGAATTCTCCATATACCATAACTGGTATTCATATTTACTCGAGAATGATTTCATTTGGTAGGTTCTTACACCCTCAAGTATTGTTTTATTCATAAGTGCTCCCTGAGTTGGAGTTTCCATTTTAACTCCTACGGGCATAACATACTGGCAATAGTACTCATACTTAGTAGAGGCTCCAGTTCCTTTCTTGGTTTCCACAATTTTATACGAACGAATAGGCATTATATCTATCGTAAGCATCGATCCACCCAATCCTTTTTCAAAACCATCCAATTTCACGTTGGCACTGTAAACGGCATCGTCCGTAATTTCAGAGTGCATCTGTGGAGCTTGAACAGGGATAAATTGAGGCGCTGTTGGATAAAGTGGTGGTTTCGGAGCTGTTGCCGTTCCTCCCGCATTCACAGTTTTCTCATATTGAGCTAACTGTGTGAGATAATTTTTATCAATCAGAAACTTTTGATCTGACCACAATTTGTATTGATCAGCATATTGTTTTTGAGCCAGTTCCTTTCGAACCTCGAACATTTTCAAACTGTCTTCATTTGCCATCTTATAAGAATGTTCAAAACGAACTTCGTACGTCTTAAAAGCCGCATCAATTCGTTGATATGGTAGCCTGATGTACTTGAATGATATTTTATTGTCTTCGACATTCTGGCTGAAAACCAGCGTAGAAGTGAATAGTAGACTTAGTGTGAATAGTATTTTTTGTTTCATGATCTTTAATTTGGTCCTGCCTTTTGCAATTTCCAGACCAAAATACAAATTCGAGCCTTTAAATTCAAATGACATCAAAACCCGAAATTTGAATGAATATTCTTATTTTTCCAATATGAAGACCAGCTCACTTTCAAACCTGATCATTTTACTTTTCGCAGCAGTAATCATTTTGATCTATGGAAAAATGATCATGGTCCCTTTTATGTTGGCCCTATTGTTCTACTTTTTGATCAGAGCCGTTAGGAGGTTTATAGATCGCAATAAAATCATCAGAGAACATATCCCTTCGTGGCTTAAAAATGTAATCTCCGGAATTGTGATCTATTCCATCATCGGCTTTCTTTTCAAGATCATGTTTTTAAATAGTCAAAATCTGATCGCTTCGTTACCTAACTATGAACAGAATCTGCATTCGGTGTTGGACGACCTGGTTAAAAATACGGGGATAGATGTTCTTAAAATGGGAATGGAAGGCATTAAGTCTTTTGATCTTGCACTAGCCTTCAACAATGCACTAAACCTTATCAGTAGTTTTCTCGGAAACCTGATGCTGGTGTTATTCTATATTATCTTTTTATTCATTGAAGAATCGAGCTTCAATCTAAAATTGAGAACAATCTTCAAGGGTGAGAAATTCAATGAAATAGAAGGGCTTCTTGACAGTATAGAACACTCCATTACCCAGTATTTGGGACTAAAATCACTGGTTAGCTTTATATCTGCATTTGGATGTTATCTGATCCTTCTAGGATTTGGTGTTCAATCTCCTTTATTTTGGGCCTTCCTTGTTTTTATCATGAATTTTATTCCGATCATAGGTCCTCTTTTAGGTGTGATCTTGCCTGTCTTCTTTGCTGTTATGCAGTACGGAGAATTCAAATACCCATTAATCATGATGCTTAGCATGGGAGGTCTTCAGACCCTCATTTCTAATTTCATTGAACCAAAGATCATGGGTGATTCTTTGAATATTAGTCCACTGGTAGCAGTGCTTGCTTTGGCGGTCTGGGGAACCATTTGGGGTATCATCGGAATGGTAGTTAGTGTGCCTATAACAGTAATCCTGATCATCATTTTGGCTAAGTTTTCGAAGACGAAACCCATTGCAATATTACTTTCTAATAACGGGAAAGTCTGAAACCATTTATTTGGGAACGATTGTTGTGAATTCTGCTTCAGAATTTCATACATTCAATACAAAATTACTACTATGAAGACCCTGCTAATAACCTCATTCCTATTTTTGAACGGCTTCATCTTTTCCCAAAAAGCCGACCTTAATACCGTTAAAACTTTCTGGGATGCAAATATTTATGAAATAATAATTTTGGATCAGGAAGGGATTGAAAAGCACACATATTTTCCAGTAGAAGGAAGCTGGGGATATATTTTAAATCTTGAAGACCCAGAATCGACAACTGATGAAGATTTTACACATAATCTAAAGGAGATCTTCACTGAAGAGGTTCGAGTTGCATTACGCAATAAGACCTATAACGATCTTGTTCATCATACAGATGAAAACGGAGAATTGAATTTCATTGTACAGGTCATTACAACCACTCAAATGGAAGGCTCCGGTGAAGTAATGGAATCCATGATGATCCTCTATTTCAAAAAGTTTGAAGGTGAATGGAAATTATTCCAGATCGAATTGGCAGGATAAATATATTGAACAAATCAAGAATTATTTTTCCCATTTTTGGATGCTAATTATTATTATTTATACATCCTAACAATATCATGACCTTATAACTAGCTGATCTATTGATTTTTATTAAGATGATCAGTCTGTGGCTTATCTTTTGGTACATTTAAAAAAAATTACATATGAAAACGCTCTTTTTTGCTGCTATCATTTTAGTTTCATCAACCTGTTTCTCACAAAAATTATATTGGACATCAGAATTTGGTGGACAACATTCAAACGGAGCAATAATTTCATATGATTTTGGTTTATCTGAAATTTCTACTACTGTTACTCTCGAAGGTAATCCTTTGTATGCAGATAACCCTGTTTTTGACCTAAGTGGTGGCAATCAACATTTATCAGCAGGTTTAATTAAAGGTACAGACGGGAATTACTATGGAATAAACATGTTTGGTACTGGAAGTAGGTTAAACTCTCAGCCATCTGGCATTTCGGAATTCGGAGGAAGGGGATTCTTTTACCGTTATAACCCACAGGACCTAACAATTGAAATCTTGCATTCATTTGTTGGAAATCAGGAATGGAGCTCAGACAATTATTTACAGTCATCTTGTTATAAAAATGATGTATCTGTGCCAATTTATAGCGTTTTAGAATATTCTCCAGGTGTATTTTACGGTATTGCCAAAGAAGGGGGTGTCAGTGGAAAAGGTGGGATTTGGAAATACGATTTAAACACAGGAATTTATTCAGTAATCGGAAGTTTTAATAATTCAGGAAATAATGTTGGATTTAACCCGGTCACAGCATTAATAAAAGGGGATACAAATCACATATATGGTCTCAACAAGGATATGGAAGGTGCGAACAGTGCAGGTATTTTATACAAAGTGAATACTCAAACTGATCAATTGGAAATTGTGAGTGATATACAATCAAGTGGGTTGTTCTTAGAGGATCCTATTGGTCAGTTGACCTATGACAGTTTATCGAATATAATTTATGGGACAAAAGATCAATTTGATAATTTAAATAATTGGGGAGGTGGTGTATGGAGTTACAATCTGAGTAATTCAACCCAAAATACCGTTTGGTCTATTGATAATTCTCAGTTGGTAACTTTGGGTAATAATACAACTGGAATTGTTCATGCCAATGACGGATTTATCTATGTAACTACGAGAAATGGAGGTGCAAATGGAACTGGCACTATAATTAAGTACTCTCCCTCTGCTGGGACTTATGTGAAGGTTTTAGACTTCCCTGCGGGATTTGCAGGCATCTCAGGTATGGGGATGATCAACATTGATTCGAAAATATATGGAACATGTAAGTATTCGATCAATGGAACCTTGATTTGGTCTTTCGATATCGGCTCGAATACATACACTTCCATGATCAATGGAAATACTTCCAATCCCAATCATCCAGGAAATAAAATTGAATACGGAATACTACACGATAATGGCAAGATCATAGGAAAAACAAAAGCTGAATCTTCACATGGTGCAGGATCAATTTTTGAAGTCGACATTAGCAATGGGCAAAATAATATTCTTATGGACTGCGGTTCGCGCTCAGGTAGATTTATAATAGGAGAGCTCGTTAGATATAACGATTCCATAGTTATTGGATATATAGGAAAAGGAGGTCCAACGATTGCTTCGGACACAAGCGAATATTGTGAAAATGGGGCACTAGCTATGTTCAACCTAAAATCTGGTCAAATCGACTATATTGACAATCCATTTGGAACATTTGGAACGGGATTTCCTGAGGTTCAAACGCAGTGGATGAATAACTCACTCGTTGCATCAAATGGAAAATTATACTACACAAAATATTCTGCAACAGAAAATTCAGTATCCTATGACATAATGGAATCAGATTTAAATTCTGCAGCCATTTCGATAATCTCATATGATAACAATGGATTAATTAGTACACCAGGTATCGTTGAGATTTCGGGTGGTCGATTCATCATGTCAATTGATAACATTATTTATGAATATGATTTCGTCAATTCTAATTTGATCAATATACATTCCAATACTCATAATGTTGGAAAATTTGGTCACATGAACAACAACCAAATCGTGGCGAGCAATGGCAGGATTTATGGAATGACGACTCCAAGCACTCTTGGCGATGGCCCTGAAACAAATTTGGGGGTTATTTATTCTTTGGACCCAAATACATTCGAATTTACCGTGGAATATATGTTTGATAGCCTCATTCGGAGCACGAATGGCGGATTAACCGAATTAAATGGGAAATTATATGGATCTACTAACTTCCTAGGGGCTAATAATCATGGATTTTTATTTTCATTCGATTTGAATAGTGGAGTATTTACTACTGAGCATAACTTCAACATTGAAACAGATGGAGTGGATTTCAATGCCCGATGGACTGCATACAATGAAAGATTATATTCAACATCAAGAGCTGGTGGAGCCTATGGCAATGGCACATTGGTAATGTACAACCCTTTTAACAGTTCATTCAACGTACTATTTTCACTGAAATCAACCACAGGAAGATCCTTTAGAGGAACACCTCTGCTGATTGATCCAACTGCAGAATTGAATTCAATTGAAACTTCGCCATTAAAATTATTTCCAAACCCGAATAATGGTGTATTTACAATTGAAGGAATTAAAATTAAATCAATTGATATTCTAAGTGTGGACGGTAAACTTATTTCATTTGACAGACTAGGGAATGATATTTCTTTAAAACAAAACACTCCAGGAATTTACTTCGCAAAAGTGCTTGGTGAAGACGGGGTGGTTTATTCTTTAAAAATGATTTTAGAATAAGATTTCTGTATCGAACAGACAATAAATTCTGAGTAAATCGTCTCTGAAATATTATTTCAATCCAAAATGTTTCTCAGCCTCGTCAGCAATGTAACCACCAATTGCAAGCGAAGCCGTTGCCGCAGGTGACGGAGCATTTAAAACGTGGATCGATCGACCGTGATATTCGATTCTGAAATCATCGCGCGTATCTCCGTCTCTTGATAGCAATAGGGCTCTTACACCAGATCTTCCCGGATGAATATCATCCATTGTCAAGGAAGGTATCATTCGTTGAAGTGTTTTCAAGAACAAACGCTTTGAGAACGCTCTTCGATATTCATTGATCCCAAAAGTCATATTGTTGAAGAACAATTTCCAAGTCCCTCCATATGTTAATGCATCAAATGTGTCTTTGCAAGAAAAATCTGTTTTGCCATACCCTTCTCTTTTGAAAGTAAATACAGCATTCGGACCGCATTCGATCTCTCCGTCTGTCATACGCGTGAAGTGCACACCTAAGAACGGAAAATCTGGATTTGGAACCGGATAGATCAAATTCTTTACCTTATGTTTCGCCTGATCTGTCAACTCATAGTAATCACCTCTGAATCCAACTACTTTCTCTTTCAATCCTACTCCATCCTTTTTGGCAAGACGGTCAGCTTGTAATCCACCACAGAAAACGAGATACTTCGCTTTGAAATCTCCTTTATTCGTTTTGATCGTCGAATATTCTTCACCTCTTTCAATATCCAGCACTTCATGACCAAGTTTCATTTGACTTTCCGATTGAGCTGCCAATGCTAGTTCAGCCATTTTCTCTGTAGCTCCTCTGAAGTCAATTATTCCAGTGCATGGAACCCAGATACCTCCTATGGACTCTACGTATGGTTCATGTTCCTTAACCTGATCAGCAGAGATCTTCTCAATTCCTTCTATCTTATTCTCCAAACCGGTATTGAAAATCTTTTCCAAATAAGGCAGCTCCTTTTGATCTGTTGCTACAACAACTTTACCGCACACATCGTGATCGACCCCGTATTCTTCCGCAAATGCAACCAGTTCGTGTCTACCCTGAATACAATTTTTTGCTTTTAACGATCCAGGCTTATAATAAAGACCTGAGTGGATCACACCAGAGTTATGACCTGTTTGATGATCAGCCAGTTTATCCATCTTTTCGATCAGAATGATCTTCTTATCTGGATTTCTTTTTTGAAGCTTATAGAACGTAGCTGCACCTACGATCCCACCACCAACAATAGCTATATCAAAAGTCATAGTTCTGAATTTTTGACAAATGTAGTCATGAAAAAGGAATCAACGTCTGACAATCTTTAATGTTTTCTTAGTTTTATCCAAGTCAAAAATGAACTCAAAAGAAATACATCTCCCCAATCTTGATGGACTTCGATTTATAGGAGCGCTTGGGGTACTGATCTTTCATATTTTCACTTTAGGTAAAGAGTCTTGGAGTGCATTTACAGAGAATAATGCGTTTAAAGCGATCTATTTTCTTGGATCCAAAGGACATCATGGTGTAGGATTATTCTTTGTGCTCAGTGGATTTCTGATCTTTTATCTTTTGTTCACTGAACACCAGAGAACTGGAGAAATCAAACCTCTGAATTTCTTGCTACGAAGGATACTCAGGATCTGGCCGCTTTATTGTTTAATCGTCATTTTCGGCTTTATAATTTTCCCAATGCTTCCTGGTGGTATTGCTACGGACCATTCCATTTTAAACTACAGTTTCTTTCTTTCCAATCTTGACGAGATCTGGAACGGAATAAATGATCCTTTAAATTTTCTTACAATCACATGGTCCGTGAGTATCGAGGAGCAATTTTACATCTCCATGATCTTGCTGATGGTTTTACTTAAACCATTGAGAAAAGCCAATGGATGGCCTTTTATCTTCCTTGTTCTAATTCTTTCCTCAGTAATTTTCCGATTTTTCAACGCTGAGGACGAGAGAGTCATGTATTATCACAGCTTGGCAAATATCTCAGACCTCTGTATTGGAGGGCTTGGTGCCTGGGCTGTCATACATCTCCAACTTAAGGAATTCATTCAAAAGATCCCCAGATCGGTCATCATCCTCATATATCTTTTGGGAATTTTAATAATTCTAGGATCCTCCAGATTATTTACCAGCGAGTTAAGATCTATAGAAAAACTGCTAACCGGATCTTTCTTTTTGTTCATTGTCCTTGAACAGGTCTACTCAGAAAGATCCTTCTTCAAAGCAGATCATATTCCTTATTTCTCTAAAGGTGGAAAAATAACATACGGCATTTATATGTTCCATTGCATTTTCATCCATTATAGTCTTCAATGGTTAAATATTTCAGATGGGACAGGAAGCATTTATCAGTTTATAATTCATGCGATAATTGTGATCACTAGCACGTGGATCATTGCTTCGCTAAGTATGAACTACTTTGAAGGACCTATACTACGATTAAAACGATATTTTCGCTGATCATTTTTTGGTGAGCGAAAAAACATCTAGCCTTCTGTCTTTTAGATTTCTTACACTCCCCAAGCTATGTAGTTCTCGCAGCAAATCGATGTCTACATCCGCAACCAAGATCATTTCTGTATTAGGTGTTGCCTCAGCCTTTACCCCATTTGATGGGAACTGGAAATCACAAGGTGTAAATACAACCGATTGAGCGTATTGCATGTCCATATTATGCACATTAGGTAAATTCCCTACACTTCCGGCTATTGCAACATAACATTCATTTTCGATTGCTCGTGCTTGTGCACAGTGTCTCACGCGGGAGTATCCATTTTGAGTATCCGTCAAGAAAGGAACAAAAAGTATATCCATACCATCATCTGCCAATAGACGTGATAATTCTGGGAATTCCACATCGTAACAGATCAAAATTCCAATTTTACCACAATCGGTATCGAACGTTCTTATTGTGCTACCTCCCTTTAAAGCCCATACTTTGGCTTCATCCGGAGTAACATGAATTTTTTCGTAGCGGTCGACTCCTCCATCTCTTTTAAAGAGATAACCTACATTATAAAGATCGCCATCAATTACTTCAGGCATACTGCCTCCAATAATATTGATGTTATATGATATTGAAAGTTTAGCCATCGCATTCACGATCTTAGGGGTGTACTCCGCAAGCTTACGAATTGCATCGACTTCTTTCAAATGGTTGAATTCAGCCATCAAAGGAGCGTTGAAGAACTCAGGAAACAAAGCAAAATCACAACGATAACCACTCAAGGCATCTACGAAATACTCGATCTGAAGCAACATACTTTCAAGATCATTATACGGTCTCATCTGCCACTGGACAGCACCTATACGAACAACTCTTTTCAACACCCTGGCCTTGTCATCCGGTATTTCATAGAAAATATTATCCCATCGAAGCATTACTGCAAATTCATTACTCGCATCGTCTCCTTCTAAATATCCTTTGAGGATTCTTACCGGGTGAAAATCATTCGATAACTGGAAATCAAGAACGGGATCGTGAATCTCCTTTGATTTCACTTTGTCCAGATATTGTTTTGGAGAAAGCTCAGCAGCATACTTGTGGTAATTGGGAATTCTACCTCCAAAAATAATCCCCTTCAAATTCAGTTTTTCACACAAGTCCTTACGGTAATCGTAGAGTCTTCTTCCTAATCGTAATCCTCTGAATTCGGGTTTGATGAAAACATCAACCCCATATAAAAGATCTCCTTTATTCGAGTGGGTACTAAACGAGTAATTCCCTGTTATTTCCTTGTAGGTATGCTGATCCTCAACATCTTCATCTTTCACTATGATCGTCAACGCAGAACCAGCGATCTTACCATCAATTTTAATCACAACCTGACCTTCCGGAAACTTATCGATCAATGCCTGAACATGATGTTCTTTCCAATAGGCATCAGGCATGGACTGGTAAGCACTGATCATTACTTGTTTTAATTCTTTGTAATCCTCCATTGTGAGGTAATCCAATTGGATGTTTTGTATGGGTTGTGACATAAAATAATTTGATTACCAATCAAGATAAACATTATCCTATTACTGAGAATAATATTTGAAATTCATAACATTTGTTTAACAAAAAAGGGCGCCATTCTGACGCCCTTAGTGCTATTTATAGACCAATTATTGTTTGATCATCTTTTCAGTATATACCCTCTCTCCAGTAATGATCTTAACGATATAATTTCCAGAAGGAATCCAGCTAAGATCAAGGTGTGACTCTGCGAAGTTACTTGTCGAGATCATTTTTTCTCCGTAGATCTTTCTTCCTGACAGATCGAGAATCTCCAATTGAGCGTCATTACTCACGCTTCCACTTAGTTCAATTGTACATTGTCCGTTATTTGGATTTGGAATAACTGCGATCTTATGATCAAGATCTTCTTCATCAAGTCCAACCCCAAAACCTACAGAGAAATCATAACGGTGATAATGTCCAAAATCTCCTGGGAAGATCTCAGCATACGATCCACCAACCAATCGAACTCTGAACGATCCACCTGTTTCTCCTTCATATTGAGCAGATGCCCAGAACGATATTCCATCATGGTCAGAATCTTCTATAATGATACTGTAACATCCAGGTACCAGATCGAACGTGTCTTTGTACTGAGTACTGTTCAACAAAGAAGTTCTTTCGAAGATTACATTACCATCTGAATCCTGCAATCTCCATTGGTTTTCATTAGCCCTGTTATTCGTGGTAAACCAAACAAAGAAAGGCCCATTGATCACTTCAGGAGCAGAAAACTTAACAGATTTAACATTATTGTTTGGATACTCGTCAAGGTCCTGAGTACCTTCTACAGCATATACTTGAGCGGTAAAAGTCATCAACCCTTCATAGTCCTGCCACCAGGTGATATCATCTACCGGAATCTCAACGATCTCTTTTTCAAGGAAACCAAGGTTACCTGTCCATTGGTATTCGATCCAGTCTCCATAAGTGATCCAACAACGAATGATACAGCTTGTAAGTGGTTGTTCTCCTGCGTTCTGAAGTACAATTCTTGGATTGGAACATGTAGGATTCCACTTACTGAAGTACTCATAATTGTTTGGGTTCAAAACATCAATGATGGCTGCATCATTCTGGTGATTCGGAGCCCCATAGGAAATAAGGTCAAAAGCCATGATATAATTTCCTCCTGCCTGACCCGGGTCACTAACAGGTACCTGATTGATCGCATAATCAATATCAACTGTAGTTCCAGGATTCACATAAGGTGTCATGTCAAAATCATTCTCTCTGACCATGTCTCCCGGACACCAACCTTCTCTGGCATATGGCCATGTTCCTCCCTGACTAATATTCGGGTTATCACCACATTCTGTTGTCTGCCAAATGTTCCAGTTAAATCTCGAAACCCCATCCAATTTGATCTGATGATTATTTGGTACCCATTCGCAACAAGCTCCATTTCCAACTTGTCCGTGTCCGGATAATCTTGTTTTGATCTTGAACATATCAGAAGTGTCGGACAATTCAACAGAAGTACTTTGAAGATCCACGTCATTCGCCAGATTCGCGAAGTTGTAACTTCTGAAATCAGCCCATACAGGTTCTCTTTTATGCACATCTCTTGGGGGAATACCCTCAATGAATGCAAACTTTAGATCGATCAATTCCTGTGTATTATGAGCGGCAAGATCTACTGTATTCTTCAGATAGTGCTGATAATCTGTTACATCATAGATCCAAGCAAACCCTTGTGGCCCAAGATCAAATTGAATTCCATAAGGCGTTATATATCTGGCAATCTCAACATCATGGATGATCTCAAATGGCGCCTCATAATACGTCACCTGTTCGTTGTTAATTGTCCATGCCCCAGTGAATGGTGTTGAACTCACAACGTTCATGTTTTCATCATATACCACTTCATTTCCGGATGGTAACCCAAGGAAAGCATTGACGATCTCAAAGTGATTCGCAACCTGCGCAAATTCAAATACAACCTGAGGCTCTTTCAGTTTAGCATATTCCGTTGCAAATACCCCCTCAAAAGTTGCTGGTGAAAGTGACTGACCAAATTCTACAAGTGGTCTAACCGCAACATTCTGAATTCCAGCCTGAGGATATTGAGAAAAATCAAACATCCCATAATCAGATGGCATCAACATGTAATTATTCGCGGATCGATCTTGTGCATATTCATCGTCATCAAAATCATAACTTACAAGCAGATTCGAATAAAATGGGTGATTAATATCTCCCTTAGTCATGTAATTGTTTGCAATTGCTGTCGCATCCAAAGCAACGTCAAAAAGTTGGAAATCATCAATATTTCCTTTCCATTTGTATGCTCCATTCCAGTTTTGTCCAAGAACCATTCGATGGATATATCCAACGGACAAATTTTTACCATTCCCATAATGAAACTGAACTCCATTCCTGTAAATGAACATTTCACCATTCACGGCATCCTTCACAAATGCCCAGTGAACCCAGTTATTATCAATATCACCAGCGTTCATATCAATATCAATTCGATCATAACCCGAACCTTCGCCAGCATCGAAGTACATTCGGTTATTGCTCCATGGCAAGTGAACGTTGATCACTCGTCTATTTAAGGTATCATATGCCTCGAGAATTGAAGTATTTGTAGAAGTACTTCCATTACCTTTTACCCACATACAGATCGTGAATTCGTCTCCAAGATCAAAATCAGAAAGCTGAAGTAATGCCTGATCCGTTCCATCAAACTTCATCGAACCGTTTTTTGAAGGATACGACAAACCATTTCCAGAGGCATCGACCATATTGAAACCAATCTGAGTTCCATTTTCATTCGGTCGATCAAACGTTAACTCAATGATCAAATTATCTGTTCCGTTCCAATTGAATGGCTGATGAAAAATAAATTCGTTCGTACCTGCAATCAAAGCATTAGTATTCAGAGCACTTCTGTTCCAATTGTATACGTTGGTGAATCCTGTTGCTTCAAAAGAAAAAAGATCGGTTAAGGTAGTAGATTTTATATTGATCATTGGATTAATGATCTCTCCGTTTCCAACTATTGTCGCTATATCCAACGTTAAAGACTTCAACTCTCCAGGAGTTATGCCACCTGCCAATAATTCAGTCGCGGAAATAACAAACTGCATTCTGGAGCCTTTATTAGATGTAGCAAAAGGAGCATCACTAACTCCATTCATTGTCCCTGATATGCTCGAATAAGTGGCAGAAAGCCCAGACATTTTCGACTGCATTGAGGTGTAAGTATCACTGTTGGTATAGCCTGAAGGATTGAATTCATACACCGCAGGAGAGGAATAATTCGCAAGATACTTGACACTGTCTCTCCTTACAGAATCCATCTGACCTGTATGATCAAAAACTCTGGTGTAAGTCAGGTAATCCCATTCTCCACAATTGTAAGAATCCCAGGTTGTCAAAGGACTACACTTTAGCTTATAGTACATCAAGACTTTCTCAAATCGTTTGTCATTTAATTCAGCAGGAAATTCAAAGTTTCCACGTCTTGCTGTAATTGAATCAAAGGTGAAGGTTTGAACCCAGGTTGTATCCTGAGCAATGGACTGAAATGTAAAGATTAGTCCAAAAAGTAAAAGTGAATAAGATTGTTTCATTGAGTCATTTTCCCCAAAGATATGGTTTGAAGGCAAAGCAACAAAATCGTTTTAGCACTAATTCAAGTTACTCTATGAAAGCCAAATAAGTTTGGATCAATCTTTTAAAAGGATTTCCAATTTTGAGAGCGACACTAGCTCATGTTTATTCATACGATTGAATG
>CALCCB010000054.1 GCA_937899625.1 uncultured Bacteroidota bacterium | reverse complement strand
TCGTGTACACCTTGACCATTTCCTAATTTTGAAGTATTAACATCATAAGAATAACCTACAGTAAAGTTTGGAATAGGAGAACATCCTAAAACCAAAGAGATCGCATCTGAACTACGGTACAATAATCCTCCGTAAACACCATTCAACATTTGAGAGTACATGTATCGAACCATAACATCCGCTTGAAATTTAACAAGCTCAGTCTTTAAAAGAACTTGTGCATCAATATCTCCAGGTCCAATCTGAGAGAACTTTTTACCTCCCATGATGTAGTAGTGTCTTTTCGTCTGATACTGGTAATCAATACCCCCAACACTTTGCTTTAACAATGTTTCACTTAAATGTGTTGAAGACAATCCGAAATAGTAATCAGATTCTCCTTTGAAGTACAAACCAAAATTTAAATCAAGGTTAGTCGAATTCCATCCTACAGGCAACGAGTTATCAACAGCGGTTGTGGGCGGCACCCATTCAGGATTCATTCCAAAGTTGATAATTCCAACTCCTAAACCTATGCCCAACTTACCTGCTCCACCAATTTCAAGCGGATAAGAGTAATTCAACAATACATTGTTCTGTCTGTTGAATCCAATTGCATCATGATAAAATGATAGACCAATTCCTCCAGGAAAGAAGCGGTTCATGTTCGCCTCCAAATTAAAAATAGCAGAATTCGGCGCTCCATTAATTCTATCCCACTGATTACGATAGATCGTTGTCCCACAAATCCCTTCATCTAAACCAGTAGACCCAGGATTAAGGCTCATTTTATCATAAATGAAATTAGTGGTCAGTTTATCCTGTTGCGATATACCAAAAATCGAACAGAGCACTGAAAAAGAAGCGGCAAGCAATAGCTTTTTATTCATAAACACAGCTTTACACTAGTAAATTAGGTCAAGCAACTGACATTACAGTCCTTGCAATTAGCGGCTAAAATAAATATTTTAATTAATAATCGAAATTTTTTTTCTCCTTAATCTTCACATCATGTTATGATATTCACACAATCCTTCAAATCATTAAAAATTGATCAAACATACTTTTGATATGTCTTCCACCACAAATCAGGCACTTCATTATTCATTGCCCGATCATAATCTTCTTTATCACACGGAACCATGTGATGTCTTTCGTATTTAGACCCCATGGCTTCAGGATAAGAAACCTCCAACCACCAACGATCCGATTTATCACTTTTGTAAAAAACCAAAGTATCTTTAAAGTCATCGAATGAAACGACAAATTTTGTGTAATTCTTTTTGCTTCCAATTGGAAAGTCAGCTTTTCGCTGGGAAACACCATCCATAAAATACCAGATTATTTGGCCAACCAACGCGGAAAGACTGCCCAATTCCTTTTCAGGGAAATAATTAAAGAGTCCTAAAGAAGTTAATTTATCACTGATTCCTGCGTACTTCGCTATCTGACAGATCTGATCAGCATAAAATCCATTTGGCTGAAAATAGTCCGCTGATGCTAATTCACTCGACCTTATACTTCTCAAATCAATACTTAAAAGATCGCTATTCCTTAAATGAGGTTCAGCCTTCTTGAAATCCGCATTGAACTCTCCAAGTCTACACACGTCGAAATACAATTTTTCGAATAAATCAAATTCCGCCTTGGAAGCAAATGGTGCCTGAAGTCCAATATTCGAATGATTGAACAAATAGCATGGTCGTTGTAACAATAAATGACTCAAATATCCCTCTGAATGTATATCACTTTCAGGTTCGCCAAGATCGAATGAATAATCAACCGAACATAGATTTACCATCTGCTCTAAACCTTCATAGCCCTTATACATTGCCATGGTCAAATCCTGAGTCCCTCCAATGATAACCGGAATAACATTTTGTTTGACCAACTCTGTGACCACATTTTTTATCGCATGAAAGGTGTCCTTTATTTCTGCACCGGGGAGGATATTTCCAAGATCATACACCGGCATGCTCCAACCGATCCCAAAATTCAACTCGTACAGATAATTCCTAAATTTTTCTGATTGGATCTGATCAGCGTTTGATTTTGACCCTCTATATTCCGGAACATGAAAAATGGCAATCCCTTTGGACTTTATTTCCGGGAAATTCCCTTCGGTATGCTTGATCAATCGACCTCCAAGTTGTAATTCAGAGTAATCTTTGAATTCTTCAATTGATGAAAAGTAGATGGAAATGTCCTTCATGGCTTAATTTTAGTCAAAACTAACCATTAGTTCATCCAGCTTTTACTTCACGAAGCAATAACTTTCAATACCTCATCGTGAATAACGACTTGTATTATTTTTTTACCGAACGCTTTTTACCACTTGTTTTTGGTTGAGAAGCAGCTATCTCCAAGCATTCCTCCAAAGTCAACTCTTCAGGCTTGGTATTTTTTGGAAGCTTGAAATTGTCTTTTCCAATTTTAAGATAGGCACCATATCTTCCATTTAGTAATTGTACATCTTCCCGGCCATCAAACGACTTGATCAACTTATTCGCATCTTCCGTCTTCTTGACAACATAAAGCTCAAGAGCCCTTTCGAGTGTGATCGTCATTGGGTCTTCTCCTTTAGGGATAGACACGAATTCTTTTCCTACCTGAACATATGGACCAAACCTTCCTAAATTTGCCTTAACGACCTGCCCCTCACTCTCTCCAAGCACACGTGGTAATTTGAAGAGCTCCATTACTTCATCGAGCGTTATTGTCGAAATAGATTGATCTTTGTGCAGTGAAACAAAAACTGGCTTTTGACCATCTTCCTGCTCATCACCAACTTGTGCCATAGGTCCAAATCTTCCGATTCTCACAATTACCTTTCTTCCATTCTCAGGATGAACCCCCAACACTCTTTCACCAGTCACTCTTTCCGAATGCTCTAGTGTCTCTTCAACATTGGAATGAAACGGAGTGTAAAACTTCCTGATCATTTCTGTCCACTGAACCAATCCCTGAGCGATTTGATCAAACTCAGCTTCAACTGCAGCAGTGAAATGATAATCCATGATGCGACTGAAGTGTTCACTTAAGAAATCTGTTACCAAAACACCAATATCAGTAGGAAAAAGTTTATTCTTTTCCCTTCCTGTAATTTCAGTTCTTGTTTCTTCCGAGATTTTTCCTGCAACCAATTTGATCACATCATAATTACGTTCATCACCTTCCTTTTCTCTCTTCTCAACATACCCTCGCTTCTGAATTGTAGAAATCGTTGGTGCATACGTTGACGGACGACCTATGCCCAACTCCTCCAGCTTTTTCACCAACGATGCTTCTACATAACGTGCTGGTGGTCTGGTAAAACGTTGAACTGCATTGATTTCTAAAGGAGAGATCTCCTCTCCCACTTTCATTGCCGGCAGTAATCCTTCCTGTTCGCTTTCATCTTCGTCATCAATATTTGACTCAAGGTATACTTTTAGAAAACCATCAAAACGGATAACTTCTCCTTTCGCGACGAAATGATTTTTTGAATTGTCGGAAATCTCAATATCGATTGTTGTTCTTTCCAATTGGGCATGTGACATTTGTGAAGCTATGGATCTTTTCCAGATGAGATCGTATAGTTTTTCTTCATCTCTTTCACCACTTATCGAATGAACCCCAAAATCTGTTGGACGAATTGCTTCGTGAGCCTCCTGAGCACCAGAACTTTTGGTTGTATATTTTGTTGGCTTGGAATATTGCTCCCCATATGCCCTTAGAATTTCGTCTTTTGCTCCATTGATCGCCGTTTGAGATAGATTAACTGAATCAGTTCTCATGTAGGTGATCTTACCCGATTCGTAAAGTTTCTGAGCAACACTCATTGTTCTTGAAACCGAAAAACCAAGCTTCAAACTGGCTTCCTGCTGCAGCGTCGATGTTGTAAATGGTGCTGAAGGAGATTTAGTTGCCGGTTTTTGAGCCACATCGCTCACCTTGAAAGATGCGCTTGTTAATCCGTTCATTAACGATTGTGCCTCTTCTTTCGAGGAGAGATTCGAATTGAGTTCTGCTTTGAATTTGCCATTTGTAGCTGCAAACTCACCTGTCACTCTGAAAAATGTCGAAGGAGTAAATTTTTCAATTTCTTTTTCTCTTTCAACGATCAGTCTAACAGCTACCGATTGAACTCTCCCTGCCGATAAACTTGGTCTAACTTTTCTCCATAGAACCGGTGATAATTCAAAACCAACTATTCTGTCCAATACTCTTCTTGCCTGTTGAGCATCTACTAATTCCTTGTTGATTGTTCTCGGATTCTCAATAGCTTTCAGAATTGCGCCTTTGGTAATTTCGTTGAACGTGATTCGTTTTGTATCTTTTTTCTGTAGTCCAAGCGCTTCATACAAATGCCATGAAATCGCTTCTCCTTCGCGGTCTTCATCGGTAGCGAGCCAAACCGTCTCGGCTTCCTTCGCTAATTTCTTCAGCTCAGAGACAACCTGTTTCTTATCACTGGACACTTCATACTGAGGTTCAAAATTATTTTCAAGATCAATCGCAAGTCCCTTGGAAGCAAGGTCTCTGACATGTCCGAAACTTGATTTAACAACAAAGTCTTTCCCCAAATAACCTTCAATGGTTTTTGCTTTTGCAGGGGACTCAACGATAACGAGGTTTTTAGCCATTTGATCAGCAATTATGAGCCGCAAAATAAACGCTAATTCATGAAACTTGTTTACCCTTCAAAGTGACATTTCTATATTATTATATCTTTTAACCATAGGTTAAAGAATTTTTAAAAATTTCAATAGTTTTTTTCTGCTTCAAAATCTTTGGCGAAAATTAACACTGACATTTTGACACCTTTCTGCTTTTTTGGTTAATTTTGTCCGCTTACTTTTTAACTAAAGAATCAATGGAAACGGGACCAAATAAAGTGATCGACGAAAGCAGACAAGGAGAGGCGGTAGTCATGGAGCGAGAGAATAATGGCACTGGAAAGAAACTTTACCTGGAGAGTTATGGATGTCAGATGAATTTCTCTGATAGTGAGGTGGTTGCGTCAATCATGAATGAAAATGGCTACTCGACAACACGCGATATTGAAGAGGCGGATATCGTTTTGATCAATACTTGTTCTATACGAGACAATGCTGAAACCAGAGTTCGAAACAGACTGACTGAATTCAAAAAGAAAAAAGAAGATAATCCTGAATTGGTCGTAGGTATCCTTGGATGCATGGCGGAAAGATTGAAAAAAAGTCTCCTAGAAGAAGAGAAATTGGTTGATCTTGTTGCAGGACCTGATGCCTATAGAGACCTACCTAATCTTGTGGAAGAAGTTGGAACCGGTCAGAAGGCCGTAAATGTACTTCTATCGAGAGATGAAACTTATGCAGATATCTCCCCTGTTCGACTGGATCAAGGTGGTATTACTGCTTTTGTAACTATCATGCGAGGATGTGATAACATGTGTTCATTTTGTGTGGTACCTTTTACCAGAGGTAGAGAAAGATCGAGAGATCCTTACACGATCGTTCAGGAATGTAAAGAACTCTACAATCTAGGTTATAGAGAAGTTACTTTACTGGGGCAAAATGTTGATAGTTATCGATGGAATCTGACCAGTAAAGGAGAGATCAAGGATGAGAATTTGCCGACTACTAACTTCGCTCAGTTGATGGAAATGGTTGCGCTTGTTTCACCTGATCTGAGAGTGCGTTTTTCCACCTCTCATCCAAAAGACATGACGGATGATGTGCTGGAAATCATGGCCAAATATGAAAATATCTGCCCATACATTCACCTACCTGTTCAATCGGGTAATACTGAAGTTCTATATCGCATGAACAGAGGATATTCCAGAGAATGGTACTTGCAGCGAATTGAAGCGATCAAAAGAATTGTTCCAGACTGTGCAATATCTACAGATGTTATCACCGGTTTTTGCGGAGAAACTGAAGAGGAACACAAGGAAACCATTAGCTTAATGGAGATGGTAAAGTATGATTTTGCATACATGTTCAAATACTCAGAACGTCCAAAAACACTGGCTGAAAGAAGATTTGAAGATGACGTGCCTGAGGATGTTAAAGGGCGAAGATTAACAGAGATCATCGACCTTCAGATGAAACATTCACTGGAATCAAATCAACAACAGATAGGCAAAATTCAAAAGGTTTTGATCGAAGGCCCCTCAAAAAGATCGGAAGATCAACTATGCGGAAGAAATGGTCGAAACTCTATGGTCGTATTCGATAGGAAAGATCTGGAAAAAGGGCAATACGTCATGGTTAAAATCACGGATTGTACATCAGCGACCCTCTTGGGTGAAGTTGTTGAAAAATGTGAATCAGCACCATCTACTGTATCATGAATTTACAGCAAGTAAAACAACGTTTTGGCATCATTGGAAACTCTCCAGGACTCAATCGTGCGCTTGAAGTAGCAATGCAGGTGGCACCTACAGATATCTCTGTTTTGGTGACCGGAGAAAGTGGAACCGGAAAAGAAATCATACCTCAAGTTATCCATCATCTAAGTTCTAGAAAGCATGGAGAATATATTGCTGTAAACTGCGGAGCCATTCCTGAAGGAACGATCGACTCAGAGTTGTTCGGTCACGAAAAAGGGTCTTTTACCGGTGCGCATGGAAGCAGACAAGGATATTTTGAAGTCGCCGATGGAGGCACCATATTTCTTGATGAAGTTGCAGAATTACCAATGCAAACTCAGGTTAGATTACTGAGAGTATTGGAAACGGGAGAATTCATGAGAGTTGGATCCTCAAAAGTTTTTAAAACAAATGTTCGAGTGGTTGCAGCCACCAATGAGAACATGCAGAAGGCAATTGCCACAGGAAAATTCAGAGATGATCTTTTCTACCGATTGAATACAGTTCCGATCTCCTTAACACCATTGAGGGGCCGTCAGGAGGATATTCATTTGCTGTTCAGAAAATTTGCCAATGATTTTGCCGACAAATACAGAATGCCGGCAGTAAAACTGGATGACCATGCAGTGCATGTCCTAAATTCATATTCATGGCCAGGAAATATTCGTCAATTGAAAAACGTGGTCGAACAGATCTCGGTAATTGAGACCCAGAGAGACATTGACGGTCCAACGCTTGCAGAATATCTTCCGGCAGAGACTGAAAAAGTGCCTGCTATTCTTGGATCGGAAAAATCAGCCGAGAATTTCTCAGAAAGAGAGCTCATGTACAAGTTCCTTTTCGATATGAAAAAAGACTTGACCGAATTAAAGAAACTTGTCGTTGAAATAGTTAAGCAAGGCGGTAACATTTCTCTGGATGCCGATCAATCTGCCGTAATGAGCAGACTATATCAGGAAGTGGGACCAGAAATTACTCCTTCACGCATTCTGCCACCAGCAAGTAATGAAGGCCCTTCCATCAATTATCCTGAAGAAACTGAGGATCATTTTTATGAGTCTCATGAAGAGGTTGAAGAATCGTTATCTCTGGAAGATCGTGAAAAGGAGCTGATCAAAAAGGCACTTGAAAAACACAAGGGAAAGAGAAAATATGCAGCAGCAGAACTTGGTATTTCAGAGCGCACGTTATACAGAAAAATCAAGGAATATAACCTGACCGATTAATGAAAGTGATCTTACCTTTTCTCGTTATTCTTATCCTTACTTCTTGTTGGCCGACAAGCGTATCATTTATTGATAAGGGTGGAATGCCTGAAGAATGGAAAACATTTTCTGTTATTAACCTAAACAGTGATGCGGCAAATGCTCCGCTAAATTATGCAAGTGTGCTTTCTGAAAGCTTAAAAGACGGCGTTCAGACAAATACTAAATTGTTGCTCAACCCTGAGACCGGTAAAGGAGAAATTGTTATCGAAGGCACGATCAAAAGTTACACAGTTATACCCGTCGCAGTTCAAGAAGGAGATAACGCATCGAAAAACAGATTAACTATATCAGCGCAATTTACCATAGAGGTTAGTGCGCCCGAAGAAGACCAAATGAACCTTACAAGTACGCGTTTCATCGATTATGACTCGAATACAGATCTTGCTTCGGTAGAAAATCAATTATTGGAAGAGATTAGTAGACAGATCGTTCAGGATGTAATAAATAAGTTAAATTCGAACTGGTGATATTGAGCACAAAAGATATAGCAGATCGTATTGAAAATCCGTCACTTTGTTCCTTGAGTGAACTAAGTGAGCTGCAGTCATTGACTCAAGATTACCCTTATACTCAGATCTTCTCAATATTATATCTTCGAACAATGGCAGCAAATGGCCATGTAAAATTTGAAGAAGAGCTTCAAAAACATGCCTTTAGGATCACTGATAGAAATCAACTATTCAATCTGATCCACAAAGCGGATAGTAAACAACCTGCGGAGATAATTGCCACCAAGGAACCTGAAGATCAAAATATAGAGGTCATTCTGGAAAAAATTGTAGAAGAGATCGAACATCCGGTACCTCCTGTTATTGAAGAACCCAAAATTGAAGAGAACATTCCGTTAACCCCTGTCATTGATGAGACAGAAGTTCATTCAGAAACCGAGGTAGCTGAAACAAATACCAGTTTCGATAAGGAACTTTTAGCGGAGGCGATCAACCAGAACTACGATATGGACCATCTCAACGATCTTGTCGAAGATGAATCTTTTGATGATGCATCTAAAGAGAAAAGCATACCGGAAGAAATACTAGACGGGTCTTCTGACAGTTTATTAATGGAGTCTGATAAGGAGACAATAGAACCATCAACTATTGCGGAAGAATTTGAAGATATTTCAACTTCCAATGAAGATGATTCAGCGAGAACTTTTACCGGATGGTTAAGATCGAATGAAAACGAAATTCATTTATCAATTGACCCTGAAAAGGCAAGGATAGAAGCAATTCTCGATAAATTCATCAGTGAAGAACCGTCGATCTCGAGACCAACAAAAAGCACAATACAGATCGATCGACCTAAAAAGGAATTTTATTCTCCAGCTCAAAAAGCAAAAGAAAGTATCGACCCCACCGCTATGCCTGTAAGCGAAACTTTAGCGAAGATTTTTGCCGCTCAGGGAAATTATCCGAAAGCAATTTCAGCTTATGAGCAATTAATATTGACAAATCCAGAAAAAAAGACTTTCTTTGCAACCCAAATTAAAGAATTAAAGAAAAAACTTAATACGTAAACAATGGATATCCTGTTTTCAAGTATCATTATTATAGCTGCAGTATTGCTTATCATCGTTGTGTTTATCCAGAATCCGAAGGGTGGTGGACTAAGTTCAGATTTTGGTGCGGCTCAGCAGCTTGGAGGAGTTCAAAAAACAAATGACTTCATTGACAAGGCTACATGGACGTTAGCCGGAGTGATCATGGTTTTGAGTATTATCTTAACGATCCGTTCTAAGACACCGGATCTTACTCAACAAGAAGAGATCCAGGGAACTGAACAACAAGGAGGTCAGCAAGGTGGACAGAAAGGTCAGGGAGGCCAGCAAAACCAAAGCAGATAATCTGAGAAAATATCAATATTGAATGTCAGTATGTCACACATACTGACATTTTTTTTTCTCTAAAACGAAAAATTGTCCTAAAAAATCGAGTGGCACAGATTTAGCAAATCGGCGAACAGAAATTAATTTAAATAAATACATATGTCAGTAAAGTTTAAACCTTTGGCAGACAGAGTTCTGATCGAACCTGCGCCGGCAGAACAAAAAACAGCTAGTGGTATAATCATTCCGGACACAGCAAAGGAAAAGCCCCTTCAAGGTAAGGTAGTGGCTGCTGGAGCCGGGAAAAAAGACGAGCCCATGACGGTAAAAGTTGGTGATGCAGTACTTTACGGTCAGTATTCGGGAACAGAGATCAAGCTTGACGGAAACACTTATCTGATCATGCGAGAGTCTGATATTTACGGAATTTTTTAAAGACAATTAAAATTATTGAGTTATGGCAAAAGATCTTTATTTCGACATTGAAGGAAGAGACAAATTAAAAAAAGGAGTTGATGCATTGGCGAATGCAGTAAAGGTTACTTTAGGGCCTAAAGGTCGTAATGTTGTAATCAGTAAAAAATTCGGCGCCCCTCATGTAACCAAAGATGGTGTTACAGTTGCGAAGGAGGTTGAATTATCTGATCCGGTTGAGAACATGGGTGCTCAAATGGTGAAGGAAGTCGCTGCTAAAACCGCAGATATTGCAGGTGATGGGACAACAACTGCGACTGTACTGGCACAAGCCATTATCAGCGCAGGTTTGAAGAATGTTGCTTCTGGAGCGAATCCGATGGACCTGAAAAGAGGAATCGATAAGGCGGTTTCTGAAGTAGTTAAAAACTTGAAGAAGCTTTCGAAAGAAGTAGGTTCTGACAATAATAAGATCAAACAGATCGCTACGATCTCTGCGAACAATGACGAAACGATCGGTACATTGATCGCAGAAGCGATGAAGGTAGTTGGAAACGATGGTGTAATCACTGTGGAAGAAGCGAAAGGCACTGAAACTGAAGTAAAAACAGTGGAAGGAATGCAGTTCGACAGAGGATATCTATCCCCTTATTTTGTTACAAATACAGACAAAATGATCGCTGAAATGGAAAAGCCATTCATTTTGATCTGTGAAAAGAAGATCTCAAATATGAAGGAACTTCTACCCGTTCTTGAGCCAGTTGTTCAGAACGGAAGAAGTCTATTGATCATCGCTGAAGATGTTGATGGAGAAGCTTTAGCAACACTTGTGGTTAACAGACTAAGAGGTTCTTTGAAAGTGGCTGCTGTGAAGGCTCCAGGATTTGGAGACAGAAGAAAAGCTATGCTTGAAGACATCGCTATTTTAACCGGTGGACAAGTGATCTCTGAAGAGAGAGGAATGACTCTTGAAAACACAACGCTTGATATGCTCGGTACCGCTGAGAAGATCGAAATTGACAAAGACAATACAACGATCATCAATGGAGCCGGTAAAAAGGCAGATATTCAAGCGAGAGTTGCTCAGATAAAAACTCAAATCGAGGCTACAACATCTGATTACGATCGTGAAAAGCTTCAGGAGCGTCTTGCCAAACTTGCAGGTGGTGTTGCTGTGCTTTATGTTGGAGCACCTACTGAGGTTGAAATGAAAGAAAAGAAAGATAGAGTTGATGATGCTCTAGCGGCAACGAGAGCTGCTGTGGAAGAAGGAATTGTTCCTGGTGGAGGTGTTGCATTGATCAGAGCAATTGAATCGCTTGACAAATTGAAAGGTGAGAATGATGATGAACTTACAGGAATTCAGATCGTTAAACGCGCAGCTGAGGAGCCACTTCGTCAGATCATAGCAAATGCCGGAGGAGAAGGTGCGATCATCGTCCAGAAAGTGAAAGAAGGTAAAGACGACTTTGGGTACAATGCACGAACTGAAGTATATGAGAAGTTGTACAAAGCGGGGGTTATTGACCCAACTAAAGTGACTAGAATTGCGGTTGAAAATGCTGCGTCTATCGCTTCTATGCTATTGACAACTGAATGTGTTATTGTTGATCAACCTGAGGAACCAGGTGCAGCAATGGGCGGAGGTATGCCAGGAGGTATGCCAGGAATGATGTAATATCGATTCGGATAAATAAAAAAAGGGGGATTTAGATCCCCCTTTTGTTTTTGTCGAATTAAAGTAAATTTGTAAAACTATAGAGTTCCAGACGGAACTCTTTCTCGATTTCTGTTTCCCGATCTGATTCGGATAGCAGAAACGACAACATATAAAAAAAGCCCCGGAATACGGGGCTTTTTCCTTTAAAAAGGGAATTATTAATATCTGTAGTGTTCTGCCTTGAAAGGACCTTCTACCTGAACACCGATATAGTCTGCCTGATCCTGAGATAATGTCTCAAGTTCAACACCGATCTTCGCAAGGTGTAATCTTGCTACTTTCTCATCAAGGTGCTTAGGAAGCATATACACATCATTCTCGTAATTTGCACTATTCTGCCACAACTCCAGCTGAGCCAAAGTCTGGTTTGTAAATGAATTCGACATCACAAATGAAGGGTGACCAGTTGCACAACCAAGATTCACAAGTCTACCTTCTGCAAGGATGATGATCTCATTTCCTTTTACATTGTAAATGTCAACCTGTGGTTTAACAGTATATTTTGATGAACCATAATTCTTGTTCAACCAACCCATATCGATTTCGTTATCAAAGTGTCCGATATTACAAACGATCGCTTTATCTTTCATTTTTTCGAAATGACGTCCAACTACGATGTCTTTATTTCCTGTAGTTGTTACAATAATGTCACCTAAATGAACCACTGAATCCAGACGCTTCACCTCGAACCCATCCATTGCTGCCTGAAGCGCACAGATCGGATCGATCTCAGTTACGATCACTCTTGCTCCTGCACCTCTCAAAGAAGCTGCAGATCCTTTACCAACATCTCCGTATCCACAAACAACTGCTACTTTTCCAGCCATCATCACGTCAGTTGCACGACGGATTGAATCTACCAAAGACTCCTTACAACCGTACTTGTTATCAAACTTCGACTTGGTTACTGAATCGTTTACGTTGATCGCAGGCATCACAAGTGTTCCGTTCTTCTTTCTTTCGTACAAACGGTGAACTCCGGTTGTAGTTTCTTCAGAAAGTCCTTTGATGTCCTTAGTCAATTCAGGGTAACGATCAAACACCATATTTGTAAGATCTCCACCATCATCAAGGATCATATTCAACGGCTGTCCATCTTTGAATGCAAAAATTGTCTGCTCAATACACCAATCGAATTCTTCTTCATTCATTCCTTTCCATGCATAAACTGGAATTCCAGCTGCTGCTATTGCTGCCGCTGCATGATCCTGAGTTGAGAAGATATTACATGATGACCAAGTAACATCAGCACCAAGCTCTACAAGTGTCTCAATCAACACCGCCGTTTGAATTGTCATGTGAAGACAACCTGCAATTCTTGCTCCTGCCAATGGCTTTGAATTTCCATACTCTTCACGAAGTGACATTAACCCTGGCATTTCTGCTTCTGCCAGTTTGATTTCCTTACGACCCCACTCTGCCAGACTAATGTCTTTCACCTTGTAGGCCAATCTTTCTGTTGTATTGCTCATATTTATTTGTAATTCTCTAATTTGTTAAAGCGTGTAAAATTACGAAACTCCCTTTTGAATAAAAAATTATAATCGTTTCCTTATCAGATCTTCCATGCAATCCACGAATCGCGGATGATCATTAGAACTTGGGACCAATTGCACTTTCTCCCCCCCATGTTCTTCAAAGATCTCCTGGTATTCCTCTCCTATTTCTATCAACGTCTCTAAACAATCAGCAACAAATGCCGGAGAAAACACTAGAAGTTTTTTAGCACCTGACTTTGATTGTTCTTCAACAACTTTGTCTGAAAACGGCATAAGCCATTTTTTATCCAGTCTTGACTGAAAACAAACTGTATAATCATTTTCAGATAAGCCAAGTTTAGAAGCAATCAACCTGGTGGTTGCAAAACATGTAGCCTTGTAGCAAAACTTATTCTTCTGATTAACTTCAGTTTCACATGGCTGATCTTCACAAAAATCATCTCCTTCATATACTTTATCCACCTGTCTTTCAGGTAATCCGTGATATGAAAAAAGGATGTGATCAAATGATGACAGATCAAAGGCCTTGGAACGATCGACCACCGAATCAATGTAACCTTCATGATCCCAGAATTGACTTACGATCTTTACTTCTGGAATCACCCACCATTTTGAAATGATCTTCATGGCCTTGTCGATTGCAGAACCCGTCGAAGCACTTGCGTATTGTGGAAATAACGGAACAATGATCAATTGATCAAAATTCATCTTTTTCATTCGTTCCAAAACATCATCCAAAGAAGGATTCTGATATCTCATTGCAAATTCAACATGGACATCTTCATCCGGAAATCGCTGCTGAACAAGTTCTACCAACTTCTCAGTATACGTCAATAATGGCGACTTATTATCGCTTAAGTCCCATAACTCTTTATAGATTTTTGCTGACTTTGGAGCTCTGAACGGAACAATGATTCCGTTTACAAGAAGTTTTCTTGGTAACCATGGGATATCGATCACCCTTGGATCATTCAGAAATTCACTTAAATATCTTCTGACATCTGAAACGCTTGGACTATCAGGAGTTCCAAGTTGAATCAAAAGTACGCCTGTTGTTTTTTTCATGAATAGAATAATTTTTTCTGCCACATATCCGCATCTTCTTCCTTCAGCAAGTCCAATTTTGTCAGATATCTTATCACTTTATCAAAGGCCAGTGGATATTCAATTCCATCATAGTTCCAATCTGTTTCGATCAGCCAGTTCTCGACTTGTCCGGATCGAAGATTGTATCTCCATGAAATCACTTCCACCGAATCTTCATCTTTCTTTACTTCAAGGGCCTTCTTATTAACGATCTCACACATTCTTTTCAAAAGATCCCCATGCTTTTCCAATACCTCATTTCTAACTGCGATCACAAAACAAGGCCAAGGTGTTACCACCTCATCAATGTACTTACATTTACCCTGCTCTGTATACGGAAAGGTGGTATATTTTTCCCATAGAAAGCCTTGGGCTACATTATTCTCAAGTGCCCAGAGCCCACCATAAATATCTCCAACTACATTGAATCGAAGATTGGCTGTCTCCCATCCTTCCTGAGAAGCTTTGACAAAAGTCATAAGATGAGACCCTGAGCCTTCACGCGATATGGCAAACGTTTTATCCTTTAGCTCATCCACCTTTTTGATCGATGAATTTGCGGGCACATGAATTCCCCAGTGTAATGGGGTAGTAACATAAACCTGAATGATCTTTGCGTCTAGACCTTCTAAGATCGCCTTCGTTATCCCTTCAGTCAAAAGTACTGCAATATCAAGTGAACCAGTTTCCAGTCCTCTGATCATCTGTCCTGTACCACCACCCATATCGCTCCAGTGCAGATCAAGACCAATCTCTCTAAATCTACCTTCTTCAATTGCCAGTCTCCAAGGCAAATTGAAATGCTCTGGCACCCCTCCTATCTTTAAACCTACAGTTGTCATTTCTTTTCTATAAATTGCATATCGTACAACTTCCTGTAATATCCTCCTGATTTTAATAACTCATGATGAGTTCCCTTCTCCATCACCTCTCCTCTTTCAAGAACCACGATCATGTCGGCTTGTTGGATTGTGGAGAGTCTGTGTGCGATTACTATACTGGTTCTGCCTTTCGTTAATTTTGCAGTTGCTTTCTGTATTAATTCCTCAGATTCATTATCAATACTTGACGTAGCTTCATCCAGGATGAGAATATGAGGATTATAAACATAAGCCCTGATGAATGAAAGTAATTGTCGCTGACCCACTGATAGAACTACTCCTCTTTCCCCTACTTGATAATCATATCCGCCTGGTAGTTTTTCAATGAAATCATGAGCGCCAACTTCTTTGGCTGCCTGAATCACCTCTTCTCTGGAAATGGCAGGGTCTCCCAAAGTGATGTTGTTGTGAATCGTATCAGAAAATAAAAAGACATCTTGAAGAACGATGGCTATGTTTTTTCTCAAATAATTCAGTTCAATATCATTGATCGATGTATCTCCAATACTGATCGTTCCTTCCTGGAATTCATAAAATCTTCCCAATAAATTGACTATCGTGGACTTTCCTGCTCCAGTGGCCCCAACAAAAGCTACTATTTTACCAGCAGGTATCGTCAAGTTGATATCCTTTAGAACAAATTGATCATCGATATACGCAAAACTTACATGATCAAATCTTATGTCCTGATTAAAGTTACAATCTGCGATTTGTCCTTTGTTTTGAATATTCTCCTGATGATCGAGAATTTCAAAAACTCGTTCAGCCCGAACTGTTCCTCTCTGCAGCACATTAAACTTATCTGCCAATTGTCGGATCGGTCTATAAAGCTGATAGATCCATAGCGTAAACGCAATGATCTCACCGTACATATTGCGAATCTCTTCGCTGGTTTTACCTTCCACTTTCAGAGCACCCCAAACGAGTAAAAGAGCAATTGATAATGAACTCAACATCTCCACCACAGGAAAGAAAATGGAGTTTGCCCAAACTGCGTTGACATGCGCTTGTCTGTGTCCTTTATTGATCTCCTCGAATTTCTTGTATTCCTGTTTTTCACGATTAAACATCTGCACGATAGACATTCCCGAGATCCTTTCCTGAACAAAAGTGTTCAATTTTGTAACCTGAGCCCTTTCCAGCTGGAAAGATTTTCTCATTGCCTTAGCAAATATTCGCGTTGCAATGATCAAAAGTGGGATTGGCACTAATGTCATTAATGACAATTCCCAATTCGAAACGAACATCAGGATCAATACAAAGATCAAAGAGATCATATCTCCTACTATATCCATCAAACCTGACGAAAACACCTCAGTAATGGCCTCAAGATCCGACACCACTCTCGTCACCAATGCTCCGATAGGTGTTCGATCGAAGTACCTCATCCTGAAACTTAGTACGTGCCCCACTAGTTTTTTACGAATATCCCTGATAATATTCTGGGCAAGGAGATTTGAAAGATAAGAGCCGGCAAACTGAAGTAATCCTTCAATCACTAGAAGAGCGATAATCACAAGGGTCCAGTTCAACAATTGAACACTGTCCTGTGACTTCACAATGTACTTATCAACCATTTCACCGATCAATTTTGGTCGAAGTGGCCCTATAAATGAAAGAGTTATGGTACAAAATACGGCAAGCGCAAATAAACCTCTATATGGTTTAGCATGCGAGAGCAATCTTCGAAAGACAAGCGTATTAAGTCCTTTTTTTTCTGACATCAGGGCAAATTTACCCAATTTTAAAGCTTGAAAACCAGCTTGAAACAATTAGTTTTATAGTTTATTTACAAATCATCGATGAATTTGTTCTCTTTTTGATTTAACTTTAGACCAAAGGCCAAAATATGATTCATAATTTATCCAAAACAAACTCGATCTTTAATGTTTTCCTGAGTGAAATCAGAGATGCAAAAATTCAGAAAGATGCTATGCGCTTCAGAAAGAACATGGAGAGGATATCTGAAATAATGGCTTACGAACTTTCGAAAACTCTTGAGTTTAAAAACGTCTCTATCACAACTCCTCTTGGTCAAGCCGAGACAGCAATTCTCAAAGATCAACCCGTTTTGGCGACTATCTTGCGTGCCGGACTCGCAATGCATCAGGGTTTGTTGAATTACTTTGATAAGGCTGAATGTGCATTTGTTTCTGCTTATCGCAAACACAAAACTGCTGAAGACTTTGATATCCATGTAGAATACCTTGCCTCTCCAAAAATTGATAACAAGGTCCTTATTCTATCTGACCCCATGCTGGCTACAGGATCTTCAATGGTTTTGGTTTATAAAGCTATGCTGAAACAAGGAAAACCATCAAGAACGATCATTGTTTCTGCTATTGCCACTCCTCAGGCTCTTGATTATGTCAGGGAGCATTTACCAGATAATACAGAATTCTGGATCGGTGCAATTGACGACGAGTTAACTGCGCAATCCTACATTGTTCCAGGACTTGGTGATGCGGGTGACCTCGCTTTTGGTGAAAAATGTTAATCGATGAATGTCGGAGCATATATTTCTGTTTTCTTTCTTTCGACTTTCAAATTTCTGTTCGCACCTCTAAGCGGGCCCGCATTTGGCTTGTCTTTTCTTGAAACATTCTTACTCTGTTCAGCTGGAGGCACACTTAGTGCAGTAATCTTTTATTTTTCAGCTGACCTATTACAGAAAAGAAGCAAAAGGAAATTGGCTGAACGCAAGAAAAAAGCCCTGGAACAAGGGCTGCAATGGGTAAACAAACGGAAATTTACCTTCACCAACAGACTCATCATCAGAGTGAAAAGAACCGTCGGGATCGTTGGGATTTCTTTTTGGGTTCCGTTGTTATTATCTATCCCGATTGGCAGTATGATTGTTGCTAAATTCTATGGGAATGAGAAAAAAACCTTTCCACTTATTGTTTTAGGAGTATTTGTGAATAGTTTCGTTCTGAGCGCACTCGTTTACTTTATTTTTTAGAATGAAACATCTCTTTTTTGACCTTGACAGAACGCTTTGGGATTTTGAAAAAAATTCTGAAAAAGCGTTACATATACTTTTTCATGAGCTGGGGTTAGATAACGACATTCCTTCCTTTGAATCTTTCCATGCCCTCTATAAGGATAAGAACGCGCAGTTATGGAAATTGTATGGTTCAGGTAAAATGAGTAAGCAAGATCTTAGATCCGGCAGATTCAGAATCACTTTAGAATCCTTTGGTGTTCAAGATGAAAGTATCATTGAAAAAATATCCCAGGGATACATTGACATTTCTCCACGTCAGACCGAATTGTTTCCAGGAGCGATTGAAACACTTCAGGAACTAAAAGAGAAAGGGTATCTGATGCACATCATCACCAACGGTTTTAAGGAAGTGCAATATATCAAGCTGGAAAACAGCAATTTGTCAGACTTCTTCAAGATTATTGTTTGCTCTGAAGAAGTTGGAAAAAACAAACCCGCACCAGACATTTTTCATCACGCTATGGGACTTGCCGGGGCAAGAGCAGATCGTTCATTAATGATTGGAGACGATCTAGATGTCGATATTATAGGAGCCAACAACGCTGGAATGAAGGGGATTCTATTTGACCCACACGATCATTATACACTAGAAGAAAATATTGTCAAGATCAAATCACTTCCTCAATTGACAGAACTCATCCCAGTGCTACTTTAAAGAATTACGAAACCTTTCTCAATTTGAGTTTCAATGGTTTGTCCTTATCAGAGTACTTAATAACGATCTTCAATTTTTGTTTCGAGAATAAACCAAAGGTGTATTTCACAGATACAGGGATTTCGTCATCGACATTCTCGAAATACAGTTTATTTCGATTACCAACGAATTTGTAATTATTCACTTTGATTCCTGTCTCTGTATTCTGACGGGTCAATAAAGTATATACCAGGTTTTTATTTACGCGACTGATCTTTAGATCCTCTACTTTGACCGTATCTCCAGATTTTGTTGTTCTGTATCCATGTCCAATCAAATCATCGCCTTCCATTTTCCATACTTCGAATCCACCTCCACTTTCGTATTGCCAAGTTCCGACTAAATTTTTCGCCTTGCCTTTGATCTGAGCACTTCCTAGAAAAGAGAATCCAATTAAAACAATACTAATGATATCTTTTACTCTCATACAACTTAATTTTATCTGTTTTTACATTCTCCTTCCTCGGATTCCAAAGATAGATCTTCAATCGTTCATTTTCCTTCAATTCTCTAGGCAAAGAGAATGCCACAAACATCTTTTCTTTGGGGTCATTCAACTTCGACTGGTTGTAAGCTCGATAATATTCCGGTTGCTCTGCCTTCATTTTCATCTGCCCTTCTTCTTCAAGGCTTACCACCCAATACAACTCTTCACCAAGTTCTGAGAAACGCTTTGCTTCCAAAACGTAATATCTATCTCCCTCAAATTTCAGGTTTCCAGGATTAAAAATGATCTCTCCTAAAAACTCATCATTTGAATCAATTCCGTCCATGGTTTTTATCAGGGTCTTTTCCGCTCTGTTTTGTAATGAGTCAAATAGAAATACGGCGGAAAATTCTGTGATCAAGTTTCTTTTAATTGAAGGATAATATCTTTTTATGATCTCTTCATGCATAACCGTATTAGAAGGATAATTTACGACATACATTAAATTCGACCTTCTGGTATTTCTCACTCTCTCACTCAAACGATAAATTGCCTCTCCATCATCCCAATCCTTCTCTTTTTCAACCAACTTGTTGTCGAGATAAAAGTTCAGATAAGCGACATTATTGGTCATCGAAACAATATGAACATTTTCATCCTGATTCGCTGCAATAAATTGAGTCTGCTGTCTAAAATCAGCATAGTGTTTTGAAGGTGCCAAATCATAGAAATAGACAGTGTTAACTATTAGGCCAAGAGATGTCGCGATAACAATCATAAAAAACTTCACTTCAGACAAAAAGGAGAGATCCACAACTGAAAAGACAAACAAGAATAGAAAAGGCAAAATGAACAACATCGCAGGTTCCCTCATGACAGGTGTGTAGAAAAGAGACACCATCATTCCGACAATAACTACTCCTAGAAATATCAACAAGGACATCCATGCATTAGATGATATTATTGTTCTCTTTTGCCATCTTGCCCAGATTAAAAAAGTCAAAGTTCCACTGATGAGGATCCATGAAGAATTAAATAGCTGAAAGAGAAATGTGAGTATCCAATCCCAGTCAGGCTTGTCTAGCCAACCTAATCCACCCTGAGAGAGATGAAATGATGTGATCGACCAATTCGATAGAAAACCCAAAACAGTGATCCCTCCAGCTACAATTAGATACTTCCATTCAGAAAAACGAGTCTTAACCAATCCCAATATGCCAATAACCGTGGCAGGAAAAATACAGAAGTAATGGGATAAAATGGCGCTTATAAACCCTATTGACAAAAGCAATGTAAACTTCCATTTCTGCTTGTCTGTTGAAGAACTTGAGATTTTTAGTGACGAATAAAAGGCCAACAAAAGAAAGAACGTTCCAGAAGCATAGGGCCTGGAAAACGTTGTGTTCAGCAAATTAAACCCAAGGAAAGAGAAGAAACATATTGTCAGGATAGCCGATGTGTTCGAAAAATATTTTTTCCCAATTGCATAGATAAGCACCAGATCACCAACATAAAATAGCATTGACAAAGCACGAATCGAAAATTCGGATTGTCCAAACCAATTCAACCATTGCCACAAAAGCGATTGATAAAAGATCGGATGCATGTCATTTTCTTTAATCCCGAACTGGATCAATTCAGAAAATGAATCATAATCAGTCCTTAACCATGCTGATAATTCATCGTTACTAAGACCGTTGGTTGAAATAAAGTAAAAACGTAGTATTAGTCCTGCTATGAGAACAAAAAGAAACTCCTTATTGGATCTTAACCATTGGATCATCAACCGTATAGTTCCTGACGAGTTTTTTCATAAAGCACCATTCCGGCTGCAACACTCACGTTCAGTGAAGCTATTTCCCCTTTCATCGGAATTCTTGCCTTAATATCTGACATATTTAATAGATCATTGCTGATCCCACTTTCCTCTGAACCAAGGATAATCGCAACTGATCCTCTTAAATTCACCTCATACATTGGAATTTTAGACTTTTCCGTACAAGAAACGATCCTCAGTCCAGATTGCTGCATATAGAACAGTGAATTCTTCAAATCGCTTGTTTTGCAAACTTTTAATCTATTTAAAGCTCCTGCAGAGGTCTTAACAGCATCAGGAGTAACCAAAGCTGAACCTTTTGAAGGGATCAGAATAGCATCTACACCCTGACATTCCGCCGTTCTCGCGATAGCACCAAAATTTCTTACATCAGTAATTCGATCCAAAACAAGGATAGTCGGTTTTTTACCTTCCGCTAACATCGTATCGATCAAATCCTCTATCACGCCATATTCAACTGGAGAAACAAAAGCAACAACACCCTGATGATTTCCCTGAACCAAAGAATCGATCTTTTGAATTGGCACAAACTGAAGTGTAAACTGTTGTCCTTGCAAAGCTTCTTTTAGCTCCCGGAACAAATCATTATCCATTCCTTTCTGAATCATGATCTTGTTGATCTCTCTTCCGGCCTTGATTGCTTCAATAACTGCTCTTACACCAAAGATGATATCTTCAGGTGTCTTTTTTCTTTCAAATTTTGGTCTATCCATTTCTAATAATGTAAATCAAATTCAATGATCATTTCTTCGTGAACTGAATTTGCTACCGGGCAAGCTTTTCCTGCCCTAATTACCTTTTCAGCCACCTCATCTGTCCAACCATTTCCTGAGAGATCGATTTTTATTTGCAATTCACCAATCCTCCTAGGTCCACTTTTCATGATTTTAATCACTTCGGCTGTGGCCTTTTCAAATGGATAATTATGTTCATTACAATAAATCCCCATGATGGTGATCATACAAGATGCATAAGCAGTTGCTACGAGATCCGTTGGGGAAAAATACTCCCCTTTCCCATTATTGTCAACCGGTGCATCTGTTATGATCTCATTACCAGACCTTACATGCGTGCATTTTGTCCTTAGCCCTCCAAGATATTCGACTTTCGCAGTGATCATCTTCTTTTCTTTTTGTTGTAATTTTGTCTCAAAGACAATTCAGATTGTAAAAGTAGGTTTTTTCGTGGGCGGTAAACTTTATCCCATGAAGAAATGTTTATAGTTCAATTCACAGAGCAAGAGATAGATGAGCGAGATCATAAATAAAGACAACGCTGAGATTAGAATTAAAAAGCCAAAATGGCTTCGGGTAAAGCTCCCAACCGGAGAGAATTATAAAAAAGTTCGTTCTCTGGTTGATGAGCACAAATTACATACGATCTGCGAAAGTGGTTCGTGTCCAAACATGGGAGAATGTTGGGGCGAAGGAACGGCCACCTTCATGATCCTCGGAAATATCTGTACGAGATCATGTGGATTCTGCGCTGTAAAAACGGGTCGACCGGATGATGTAGATGAATTCGAACCTGGCAGAGTAGCCAATAGTGTCAAGATTATGGGGGTAAAGCACGCAGTGATCACTTCAGTTGACAGGGATGACCTGAAGGACGGAGGTGCAGGAATTTGGGTACAAACCGTTAAAGCGATCCGACATCAATCGCCAATTACGACTTTGGAGACATTGATTCCTGATTTTGCCGGAAAATGGGAAAATCTTCAACAGATCATAGATGTCGCTCCTGAGATTGTCTCACATAATCTTGAGACGGTAAGACGATTGACAAAGCAAGTTCGTATTCAAGCAAAATACGATCGAAGTCTTGAAGTACTCTTCCGACTAAAAAAAGGAGGAATGAGAACAAAAAGTGGGGTTATGTTAGGTCTTGGTGAAACTGAAAATGAGGTAATCGAAACCATGGAGGATCTTAGAAGTGTCGACTGCGATATTCTAACTCTCGGACAATATCTTCAGCCAACACCAAGACACCTGCCAGTAGCCGAATTCATTACTCCTGAACAATTTGATAAATACAGGGACGAGGGAATGAAAATGGGATTCAGATATGTGGAAAGTGGACCTCTAGTGAGATCCAGTTATCATGCAGAAAAACATCTATTTTAAGCTTAGACATGTATAAATTCTTCAAAATGTAACTTAGATAACTTGACACGGCGATATTCTGTGTCGTATATTTGTATGCTTGGTGAATTTTAACATTAGTTCTGATTTAGAATAATTATTATTAATTTGGCAATCGCTTAGTGCAAAATTTAAGGAAACTTAACTTATGAAACGAAATAAAATAATCTTCGGAACTGCAGGAATCATTGCAATTGCAGCAGTTGTGGTTACTTCAACATCGGACTTGGGTAAAACAGTTGGTTTGTATCAAGAACGTGATCTGAGTTTTATTCAGAGTCAGAGTGTTGATGACTATGAGAAATGGATCGAGGCAAGATATATTGATCAGGAGACTGGTCAAAAAATTACTGCCGAAAAATTAACGTTGATAAGAAAGCAAATTGCTAAACTTCCAAAAAGTAAAGCTATCACTTTTATCGAACAAGGTCCTGATAATATTGGAGGTCGTACAAGAGCAATTCAAGTAGACAGAACAAATAACAACAGACTTTGGGCTGGTGGTGTATCCGGAGGATTATTTGTCTCAACGGATCGTGCTAATACCTGGACTCGCGTAGAGTCTTACGCGGATGCGGGTGGAAATCCTTATATCTCAAGTATGACGCAAACCCCTGATGGGACAATCTTTGTTGCAACAGGTTCAAATCAGGAAGCTTGGAATGGTAACGGTGTTTGGTATTCTCAAGATTTTGGAGAGACTTGGGCTACTGTTCCTGGAACTGCAAACTGTACTGAGATAGTTTCTTCTAATGCAGACAACTATGTCTGGCTAGCGACTTCATCAGGTTTGAGAAAATGGAAATTAGGTGACCCATCTTTAACTACTGTTTCAGTTACTTCAGGAGCTTGTACAGCTTTGAAAATTTCATTAGATGGATCCGTTATCGTAGCTGCACTAAGTTCAAATAAGACATTCGTTTCGACAGATGGTGGTAATAACTGGATGGACAAATCAGGTTCTGGTGCAGGATTAGTTCCAACAGGTTCTCCAAGAATAGAATATTCTATTTCTCCAACGAAGAACAGTTCAAACAACTACTCTCTTTACGCGGTGAGAACAAACGCAAACCTTTTAGGTATGTCTGTGTCTCATGACAACGGAAATACTTGGAGTCAGTTTGTTGGAGCTTCAGGAACACCAAGTAACCTTGACATCTACCGTGACCAGGGAACTTACAATTCAATTTTAACTGTTGCCCCTAATGATCCAGAAAAGATTTTGATCGGTGGTATCGATATCTGGCAGTGGAAGCAAACTGTAAACAACCCTCCTTCTGGTGGATTCGAAAAGTTAACGGAGTGGTTCTTATCTCCTTCTTCTTCAAAGTATGCGCACGCAGACAACCATGAAATGAAATGGGATGCTCTAAATCGTTTGTATCTAGGGAATGATGGTGGTATTGGGATCACTAATGACATGGGTGAAAACTGGTATCCAGCGAACAGAGGTTACAACGTAACTCAATTCTATGGAATCGCCTTCGATACACACGGAAATGTTATGGGTGGTACACAGGATAATGGTACGTTATATAACGACCACTCTTTATCTACTTTCCAGGAATTCCGTGAAGTAAATGGTGGTGATGGATTTGAATGTGAAATATCATTCTTCAACGCTAACGTTATGTTTTCTACTGTTTACAACAACAGTCTTTCAAGATCAGGTGACAGAGGACAAACTTGGAGTTCATTCGTACCAACTTTCCCGGGCACATACGATCCAGCAGGAACTTCAGGTAACTTCCACCCGTTCCATACAGAGATCTTCCTTGCAGAATACTACGATCTTAATTCAGAAGATTCGGTAACATTCATTCCTACCAAGAATTACGCTGCAGGAACTTCAATTAAAATTTCAAGTTTATCGACAGGTGACAGTATGACTTACGTTACTCCTACTGCCCTTTATTTCACTGATACATTGTTTTACGATCCAGCACTTACTGTGCAGGACGTAAGTGTTGTTAATGAGGTGAATGGTCAGACTGTATTCTTAGGAAATTATTCTTGGACTCCGTTCCCATCAGCTTCAGGAACAAACCCTCCAACGATTGGTGATTCATTGATGGTAGATTTCCCTAGTGGAGCCGATACGGTGGTAGTTCAAAGTTTAGGAACTTATGATCACTATTATGCTACTAACCCTTCAACAGGACAACCTTTTTCAATGGGTGTAGAAACAGAATTATACAATATTTCTTGGGATACCCTACGTATTCAGGATCCATTCCAATCTTGGTTCCTAATGTACGTTAACGCTAACGGCGGAGAACTTTGGGGAACTCGTAATGCACTTAGACTTTCTGTTCAAAATGCTGGATGGGTTAATATTGCAAGAGGAATTGGTGGCGGTCTTTACGGATCAATCGATGTTGAATTCTCCAGAGATTTGGATCATTGCTATATCTCTGCCAACACTAACGGTGTTTGGAGGTTAGATGGTCTGGGTAGCGTATATACTTCTGATCCAAACTTTGCTCAAAAAGTAGGTTATGTTGGAACTCCGGTTGCTACTCCTCCGACAGCAACTACGATCACAAAAATTTCAACAACGAACTATGAAGGTTTAGCGGTTAACCCTAATAACCCGGATGACGTTGTATTATTCCCTGGCTTTAGTGGTCAGATGAGAAGATCATTGAATGCTACTGCTGGAGCACCTACATGGACTTCATTGACTAGTATCACGAATCCTGCAGTTGCAGTTTACGATGGAATCATTGACAGAAATGATCCTGATATCCTGGTAGTAGGTACTTCAAATGGTGCTTTTGTATCTGAAGATGGCGGAGCTTCTTGGCAGAATTCATCTACAGGATTCGAAGGAGTACCTGTATACGAAGTTCGTCAGAACTGGAGAACTTGGGATGAAGGTGCAAAAAGACCTGGTGAAATTTACATCGGTACTTTTGGTCGTGGAATTTGGAGTTCTGCGGCTTACCTAGGTATTTCTGATGCAGATGGAACTCCAAGCAACGATACCTTCAAAACTAAATTGAAGACTTATCCGAACCCTACAACGGATAATACAACACTTACGTTCAACTTGTCTGAAACTTCAACAGTTAATGTTTATGTGTATTCAATCTCAGGTCAGTTGATGAAGACGATCACTCGTAAGAATATGGCAGCAGGTGCTCAAACTCTTACAATTGATGGAGATGATCTTCAAAAAGGAACTTACATTGTTAAATTCATCGCTGGCAAGCAGAATGATACAGTGAAGTTCATTAAAATGTAACCTTTCAATAGAATATAAAAGGCTGCCTCGGCAGCCTTTTTTTATACCCCTTCATTAACCCTTAAAAGGAGATTAATAATACATTTGTAAAAAACAAATAAAGATGAGTTCTTACGACGTAGTAATCATAGGTTCAGGACCAGGTGGATATGTTGCAGCGATCCGTTGCGCACAACTTGGAATGAAAACGGCGATCATTGAAAAATATAATACGTTAGGTGGTACATGCCTCAATGTCGGATGTATTCCTTCAAAAGCACTTCTGGATTCCTCTGAGCATTATCACAATGCTGTTCACAATTTTGGCGAACATGGAATTGAAGTGAAGGGTTTGAAAGCGAACCTGCAACAGATGATAAACCGTAAGAACGATGTCGTTTCTCAAACTTGTGCAGGAGTAAAATTCCTGATGGACAAGAACAAGATCGACGTGCATGCAGGTGTTGGATCCTTCAAAGACAAGAATACCATTGAAGTGAAGGACAGCGAGGGAAAAACAACTGCTTTGAATGCGAAAAATGTAATCATAGCAACTGGTTCAAAACCGAATTATTTCCCTGGAATGGAACCGGATAAGAAGAGAATTATCACTTCTACTGAGGCGCTGAACCTGAAAGAAATTCCTAAAAAGATGCTGGTGATTGGTGGTGGAGTAATCGGATTGGAATTAGGATCAGTATATGCTCGATTAGGTTCTGAGATCGAAGTCATTGAATTTGCCCCAACGATTATCCCTACCATGGATGGGACACTTGGAAAAGAATTGACGAGAGTGCTTAAAAAGGAAGGATTTAAATTCAACCTTGATCACAGAGTACAGAAAGTTGAAAACAAAGGAAAATCTGTAGTCCTTACAGCACTGAATAAAAAAGGAGAAGAAGTAACATTCGAAGCGGATTACTGTCTGGTTGCTGTAGGTAGAAAGCCATATACTGAAGGATTGAATCTTGAAGAAGCAGGTTTATCTGTAAATCAAAGAGGTCAGATCGACGTTAATGATCACCTTCAGACTTCTGTACCTAATATTTATGCGATCGGTGATGTTGTACGCGGTGCAATGTTAGCACATAAAGCGGAAGAAGAAGGAGTTTATGTTGCCGAGCTTTTGGCTGGTCAAAAGCCTCACCTGAACTACAATTTGATCCCTGGCGTTGTGTATACATGGCCGGAAGTAGCAGCTGTTGGTAAAACCGAAGAAGAATTAAAAGCTGCAGGTGTTGACTACAAAGTAGGTTCGTTCCCGATCAAGGCCTTAGGTAGAGCACGTGCATCAATGGATACTGCCGGACTTATTAAGATCCTGGCTTCGACTGAAACAGATGAAGTGCTTGGCGTTCACATGATAGCACCAAGAGCGGCCGATCTGATCATGGAAGCAGTAACTGCGATGGAGTACAGAGCTTCTGCAGAAGATATCGCCAGAATCTGTCACCCACACCCAACGTATTCAGAAGCTGTGAAAGAAGCAGCCCTAGATGCCACCGAGAAAAGAGCATTACACGTATAAATCGAAAAGCGGCAGTAGCCGCTTTTTTTTATTTCTTTAACTGATCTCTGAACCAGTATCCAGATTCTTTCACCACTCTTTTTTGTGTTGGGAAATCTACGTAGACCAATCCAAATCGAGGTTGATATCCTTCACTCCACTCAAAATTATCTGTCAAACTCCAGACGAAATAACCTTCAACCGGTACTCCCTCCTCTTTTGCTTTTTTGACGTAATTGAGATAATTGATAAAGAACTCAGTTCGTTCAGGATCATGAACGGCATCATTTTTCAGTTCATCCTTAACACATACTCCATTCTCTGTGACAATTATTCGTTTGACCTGATCATATTCCCCGAACTGCTTAAGGATCTCATAGATGCCTTTAGGATAGATCTCGAAGCCCATTTCATTTACCGGAGCGCCTCTCTTCTCAGCTGAAACTTCCTTAAACCAAAGAATCGGAATAAACGGAGTTCTTTTCACTACCACTCTGAAATAATTCTGAATACCTATAAAATCAAAATCGAATTTAATAGCTTCCTCATCCCCAGGAAGGATATACTTGTTCAAACGTCTCAGAAAATTCAGAGTCTCTGTATCATAGCCCATGCCAAGGTTTGGTTCAAGAAACAATCTATTCAATAGAAGATCAGCTTTTTTTGCCCCTTTTACATTCTTTTGTTTCCCTTGGTAAGGATGCACAACAGAGCAACTAAGAGAAGTGCCAATTTCTGCATCCGGAACGACCTTTCGCAATCTTCTACCTGCTTCTGCCATCGACAAATTTACATGGTGAATGGCTTTCAGGTATTTTCTCGGACTTTTCTTTCCTGGAGCATGATATCCTACCATGTATCCCAAACTAACAAAAGCAGCAGGCTCATTCATCACCATCCAATGTTTCACCTTTGAGCCATATTCTTTTCCTAACGTCTCAGTATAATCACCAAACCAATTGATCACTTCGCGATTGGTCCAGCCACCGCGATCTTCCAAAGTTTGAGGCAGATCCCAATGATACGCCGTTACCCAGGGTTCAAGACCTTGTTTTAAACACTCGTCAATAACCCTGTGATAAAATGCAATTCCCTCAGGGTTCACCTTTCCCGTACCTTCCGGGTAAATCCTTGACCATGAAATGGAAAAACGAAAGACCTTAAAATTTAACTGTTTGCAGAGTGCGATGTCTTCCCCATACCTGTGATAAAAATCGACTGAGGTATCCGCATTGGAACCATCTTTTACCTTTCCTTTTGTAGCGACAAATGTATCCCAGACTGAAGGACCTCTTCCTCCCTCTCTTGTTGCTCCTTCTATTTGAAATGCACTGCATGCAGCCCCCCATAAAAAGTCATCTCCAAAATCAGAAAGAAGGATGGTATCCTTTTGAGCTGATAAGCCAAAACTCAAACAGATAAATACAATTAGCGTTCGTTTCATACCTCAAGAAAAAAGCGGCCTAAGCCGCTTTGATTAATATCCCATTACCATTTCATCCACCAGATGTCCTGCACCTGAATAGACATCCATCACCCACATCACATATCTGATATCCACCACAATATTTCTGCATCGATTCGGGTCGAACATATAATCGCTCATTGTACTTTCCCAAGTTCGGTCAAAATTCAATCCCATCAGATATCCATTTTCATCCAAAACAGGTGATCCGGAGTTACCTCCGGTTGTGTGATTGGATCCTGTGAAGCATACCCACAATTCTCCGTTTTGAGCATACTTCCCATAATCTTTCTTTTTATGTAGATCGATCATTCTTGGCAAAAGCTCAAAATCAGAATTACCCGTATTGTATTTCGCAATAATCCCATCAAGTGTAGTATGCTCTGTATACATCATTCCATCAGCAGGAGCTGACCCTTCCAGCTGACCATAAGTCACACGGAGGGTACTGTTCGCATCTGCCCAGTGCTTTGCATCCGGGAACATCTCATATTTACCCGCAACATAAACCTTAAGTAATTCGGTCATCTTATCGTTATAGGCATAGTAAGAAGGAACTACAGCATTTCTAAAATCTGTAATGCAAGCACTAAAAAGTCTGTAACCTGCATCCTTTTGTACTTTTTTGACTGATGTTCCTTTGAACTTCTTTAAAAACGCAACATAACGATCCTTGTTAGTCAAAATTGATTTTGAATAGATCAATTTACTCATGGCTGAAACATCACCTATCAATTTGCTCAACTCTTCATTTTCGCATTGTTTCAAAAATTCTTCAGTCAGCAACTCAAAGATCTTCTGATCCACATCCGCGTCATAATTTTTAAAGAATCCATCTGCACCATTGATCAATTTATCGATCTGAGCATTCAATGTCCCTTTCTCAGAATAAGTCGTGTAATTCTTTACCAGATCATCAATGTTCCTTGCAAGCTTATACAACTCAGGACCAACATACAAATACTCAATCGCCATTGAATACTTGAACTCCCATTGAACATTATCTTTCGCTAGTTTATTCATTTCTTCAATCACCGATCCGTACGCCTTTTTCCATTCGGGTTTTTCAGCAGCTTTCGAATTGTAAGCACTCTCTCTTTCCAACTTGATCTGAATTGCATCCAGCCTTTTTAGTCCATCGATCTGTCCGATCCATTTCTTATAAGCATTTGCGATACTGGCTTGCTTAGCCGCATATTTTATACGCACTTCATCAGAGGCTCTCATTGCCGCATCGATCACACTCAGTGATTTCTCTCTCATTTTGATACGTGCAGGTCTTTCCTTTTCGATGATGAAACTTAAATATCCAGAGGAAACATGTTGCTCGGTTGTTCCCGGAAACCCATACACCATCGTGAAGTCATTTGGCTTGCGATCCTTAAATGAGATCTTCAAAAAATGAAGTGGTGAATAAGGCTGATTGTCTTTTGAAAAATCTGCAGGTTTGTTATCCGGTCCAGCATATATTCTGAATACTGAGAAATCACCAGTATGTCTTGGCCACACCCAGTTATCAGTATCTCCACCAAACTTACCGATTGAATTCGGAGGTGTTCCAACAAAACGTACGTCTTTGAACACTTCTTTGACAATAATATAGTAATCATTTCCATAGTTGAAAGGTTTCACTTCGGCATCATAGTGTGTTCCATTCGTTGCATCTTTGATCAGCTGTTCAATGTTTTTTCTCATTGCAGCTTCGATCTTCGCTTTATCCGTTGCACCTTCCAGACCAAACATGACAGCATCTGTCACATCATCTATACGCACCATTCTTGACGCTGTTAAACCAGGATTTGGCAGCTCCTCTGAAAGATCCTTTGCCCAGAAACCATATTTCAGGTAATCTTTCTCAAGAGATGAATGACTCTGGATCTGTGAATATCCACAGTGGTGATTCGTTAACAATAATCCCTTTGATGAAACAAGTTCAGCAGTACAACCTCCTCCGAAATGCATGATCGCATCCTTTAAACTCGAGTTATTTACACTGTAGATATCACTCGCACTTAATTTCATTCCCTTCGCTTTCATGTCGCTTTCAAAAGCAGCGATCAAAGACGGAATTAGCATTCCCTCTTCGGCCAGCATTCTGAAGGACAGGGACGCAAAAATCAGGATCAATCCTATGTTCTTTTTCATATTTATTTTTTCAAGTGTTCCAAAAATAACCATTCTGCCAAAAAGAACCTGACCGGTCATCACATCAGGTTTTAACTTTAATTCATTTATTGATTCAAATAAAATGAACACTTTTGTGTATGGACCTTTTGAATCTTATTTTTAGACTGGGTGTAGTCATTGCCATTTTTGGATTTTTATTTGGGCTTTTTGAGATCGGACTTTCCATTTTACGTGGTGCGAGGCCTAAAAGCGATGTAGAAGAATATTTGATCAAAGGAATCAAGTACCTCTTTTTAGTGAACGTGTCTTTTCTGTTTTGCTACGACATCTCAGGCGCCCAATTGTCGATGTACAATGGGATTTTGACAGCTTTGATCTTAACGATCTATTTCATCGGAAAAATTCAGAGTCAGCAGCAACGAATGGTAATGTTTCAGATGATGGGAAATGCCATGTTTCAACAAAAAAAAGCCTTCAATATTAAAGCAGAGATCTTTATCATTGCCTTATCAATGGCCGTATTTGGAGCATTGTTCTTTTTTCCAGAGCTAGCCTCTAATAGTGCTTCCCTTTGGTTCCATGAGAGCATCGTCGATATTCAGGATACACCAGTATTTGGATTTATTTTTAAAGTGATCGGTTTCTTTTTTATGTTAACGATCTTGATTCGATTGTTCTCTTCATTTACCTTTCTTTTATCGGGAAAAGCATTTACAAAAGCGACAAACCCTGAGTCGAAAGAAAATGATCAGCAATTTGATGATTATGAAGAAATCGAGTGATTATCTGGAGCTGAATAAGGACGCCTGGAATAAAAAAACGGGAGAACACATTCATTCGTCATTTTATGATGTCGAAAATTTCAAAAAAGGGAAAAGTAGTCTGAATGAGATCGAATTGGATCTTTTAGGAAACATCGCGAATAAAGATCTTCTGCATCTGCAATGTCACTTTGGACAGGATACCCTTTCTTTAGCTCGAATGGGAGCCAAAGTTACAGGTGTAGATCTTTCAAATAAGGCTATCGAGGAAGCACGTAAGTTGAGCTCTCAACTTGATACACCTGCCGATTTTATTGAATCAGATATTTACACAGTTCAGGACAAAATACCACAGACTTCATTTGATCTGGTATATTCTACCTATGGTACAATTACCTGGCTTCCGGATATGGACAAATGGGCCAAAGTCGTAAAGCAAATGCTGAGACCTGGGGGTAAACTGATCCTGGTTGAATTTCATCCTTTTATCTGGACATTCGATGATCAAATGAAAACGATCGCTTATCATTATTTCAATGAAGAGGAGATCGTAGAGATTACAGAAGGTACGTATACCGATAGAAACGCTCCGATCAAAACAGAAACCGTATCATGGAATCATTCACTTGACGAAGTGATCGGATCTTTGTTGTCCAACGGATTTTCAATTCAACATTTCAAGGAATTCGATTATTCACCCTATCCATGCTTTCCGAATGTTGAAGAATTTCAACACAAACGATTCCGATTTAAACACATTGAAAAGCGTATACCGATGGTATACTCAATTATAGCTGAGAAGCTAGATTAATTTTCAGATCCTCGATCATTTTTTCTACCTGACCGATCAATGGTTGTACCTCATCATTGATGATCACAAAATCGGCCAACGGCTTTTTTTCTTCGTCAGTCATCTGAACAGCAATCCTTGCTTCAACTTCCTTTTTAGAAACATTGTCTCTTCTCATTACACGTTGTACACGAAGATCTACCGGACACGTGATCAAGGCATTCAGATCCATTCGTTTGTAGGCGCCAGTCTCAAAAAGTATGGCCGCCTCATTAAAGACAAGCGAACCCTTTTGCAAACTAGACCATTGGTCGAAATCACTTCGAACCACTGGATGGATCAATTCATTTACGCTTTTCCTTAATTCAGGATCAGCAAAGATCCTACTAGCCATTTCAACCCGGTTAAGAATTCCGGACTGATAAATTTCTTCCCCTAGCAGAGCAATCAGTCCTTCTTTTAGATCGTTGTCTTCATGGAGTAATTTCTTTGCTCGAGCATCAGAATAATAAACAGGGTAACCGATCACCTCGATTACCCTGGACACAATACTCTTACCGGAACCAATTCCTCCGGTAATTCCAACTTTTATTTGATCAGATCTCTTCAACTTCGATCATGGTGAACGGAAGCTTAATGATCGCCTGGTAATCTTCCCCGGCTTCCATCATGTCTTCATCGTCTTCTTCATAATACCAGTTCACTTTCACTTCAGTTCCTGACCCATTGATCTTTTCCAGTTTTTTGAACAGATCAAGGATACATTTTGAGGAAGAAGTATTGAAATACTCTAGTTTCACTTCAACCACAGTAGTCGGATTTGGTGAAGATCCATATTGATCCACCCAGTCAATCAATGGCTTATAGAATTCTATCGAATTCTCAGGGATTGAACGACCGCGTAATTCAAGCTTACCGTTTTCTCCATTAAAAGTGATGGACGGTGTTTTCGCTGAAGGTTCAAGGACTAACATTTCTAACATACGCTTATACTTAATCTATTTTTACATTGAGACAAAAGAAACTTCGCTCATTATCAATATTTAAAAATTCAAAATCCAGTTTATTTCCTGATTTTCTGGCAATATCTATCATACCAAGACCAGCGGTTCCTTTTGAAGAAACAACAGACGACTCAAGTGAATTCTGGTAATATTCCTTCAATCCTTCTTTGTCCATTGTATTGATGATCTTCAAACGCTCTTTAAGGTCTTCTGCACGTTCATTGTCAATATAATTCCCTGTTCTTACCGTAAATGCATTTCCTTCTTTGGCAATCATTACCAATGCAGTTCTTCCATCCGGATAATCATCAGCATGATGGTACAGATTCTGAAGGCACTCTACAAGAACATTAAAGACCTTCTTTCTAACTCGTGGAGATTCGTTGGATGACTCCATTCTGGACTCCATGATCTGTAAGATCGAAGTGAGTAGATCTGCAGTAACAACACCCTTGAAGGAGAGGATCACATTCTCCTCATCCATTGATTTATAAAGGCTATATACTTTTTGAAGTGACATGTCTAAAGCAAATATAACCAATTGAGTGAATTCTATTAATACTGTATTTGAAGATTAGACAGACATTTGTTTTTATCTTTACGTCATGAACAAAACAGAGTGGTTCAAGGATTGGTTCGATACTGAATATTACCATTTACTATACGCAAACCGCAATGACGAAGAAGCAGAAGTTTTTATTTCAAACCTCTGTGATTATCTGAATATAGAAAGTGGATCAGCTGTTCTGGATTTGGCTTGCGGAAAAGGAAGGCATTCTCGAACCTTGAATAAACTTGGGTTCAAGGTTACTGGAGCTGATCTTTCAAGTAACAGCATCAAGGAAGCCATTCATGAAGGGCCCACAGAAATACGTTATGTGGTTCATGACATGAGGGAAATCATTCCGGAAGGAAGGTATGATGTTGTTTTTAACCTATTCACAAGCTTCGGGTACTTTGACGGAATTTCAGATAACGCAAGGGTAATTCAAAGTATTTCATCCATGCTTGAAAAAGACGGATTGCTCGTAATTGATTTCATGAATGCCCGAAAAGTGATCGACCATTTGGTCAAGGATGAAGTCAAGAGAGCAGGAAATATCGATTTTAACATTTCAAGAAGATACGACGGAAAACACATTTTTAAGGACATCCAATTTATTGATGACGGTTTTGAATACCACTATACAGAAAGAGTACAAGCCCTTTTCAAAAATGACTTTGAACAGTTGTTGCTTGCAGAAGGCTTAACTATAATTCATACTTTTGGAAACTTTGATCTTGAGCTATTCAACGAAGAAAACTCAGATCGACTGATCATCATCGCAAAGAAATAAATGGAAAGTATCTGGGTATATAGTAGTCTCTTGTTATCGGTGATCATCGGTGGTGTAATGGTAACCAAACTGGAAGCGACCAACAAAACACAGACGATCAAATTACTACTGGCTTTCAGTGGTGGTTTTTTATTGTCCATCGCATTTCTCCATTTTATTCCTGATCTGTACGCCGACGAATCTGCTTCCATCGGAATGTATATCCTTCTGGGATTCCTTATTCAATTGATCCTTGAATTCTTCTCAGGAGGTATTGAGCATGGTCATGTTCACGTGCACAAGGGACAAAAATTACCATGGGGACTGTTCATCTCATTATCCGTCCACTCTATTCTTGAAGGAATTCCTCTGGGAAATCAACTTACAGGCCATGAGATCTTAGCATCAGATCACCATCACCACAATGATGATTCATTGCTTTTAGGGATTCTTTTTCATCAACTTCCTGTATCCATTGCTTTAATGACACTGTTGATTAATACAAGTATTGGTAAATCAAAAGCATGGTTGGTTTTGATTCTTTTTGGGCTAATGACACCACTTGGTGTTTTCATGGGCGCAATGGAAATTCCAGGTATCGATTCTCTGGATTTTCACATGATCCTCGCAGTTGTGGTCGGGATGTTCCTTCATATTTCAACCACCATCATTTTTGAAACTTCCGAAAACCACAAGTTCAATTTATTAAAGCTCATCAGCATTTTCGTGGGCTGTGCTCTGGCCATATTTATCAATTGATGGAATTCGATTTTACCATACTTACCGATCACAGATATGTCGACCCCTCAGACCAGAGTCCTTATGTGGAGAATATTCTGACCGAAGATCAACTCGTTCAAAAAGCACTCGGAAGAAAAGGATTTAACGTTCAAAGGATCAGCTGGGATGATAAGCACATGGACTGGAAACAGACCAAATTTATTGTGTTCAGAACCACTTGGGATTACTTTGATCGATTTGAAGAATTTAGTACGTGGTTGAACAAAGTTTCCAAAGAAACGATTCTGATCAATAGTGAGGAGCTCATCCGATGGAACGTTGATAAACACTATTTGGCAGATTTAGAAGCAAAAGGAATTAACATTCCAAAAACGCATTTCCTGGAAACAGGCAATTCAGTTGATCTCAAATCCGTTCTAAAGGAAGAAGGTTGGGAAAAATTGATCGTTAAGCCTTGTATATCAGGTGCCGCTAGACATACTTACCTAGTAGATGAAAATAACATTGATGATGTTAATGATATACTGAATGATCTTCTTCGAAAGGAAGCAATGATGATCCAGGAATTTCAGGATAAGATCGTCACGTACGGAGAAGTTTCATTGATCATGTTTAGTGAAAATTATAGTCACGCTGTAAGGAAAAAAGCGAAATCAGGAGATTTCAGGGTTCAGGATGACCATGGCGGAACGCTGCACGATCATGATGCTTCTGATGAAGAAATCTTATTTGCACAGGCTTGTCTTAAGGCATGTCCTGTGCTACCCTCTTATGCTAGAGTTGACCTGTTTTACGATAACAATGGTAAAATTGCCTTGGGAGAACTTGAATTGATCGAACCCGAGCTTTGGTTCAGGAGAAGACCTGAAAGTGCAGTTCTCTTCGCGAATGAATTAAAGAAAGTATATGATTTCCACTCAGGAGATCATTCGTAGGAATGTCTTCCACATAATTCTGAGATCCTGAGACAATCCAGGATTACTCAAGTACTTTTTATTGAGCTCGATCTTAGCAGGCATGATCTCATTTACATACGTTTGAACAGGATCATTGGCATTCCCCAACAGCTCATTTTCCTTAAAATATTCGATGGACGCATAGTCTGTGATCCCAGGCAATACCGTCAGTATTTCACGTTGCTCCTCAGAATAGAGATCTACATATTCCTTGACTTCCGGTCTCGGACCTACAATGCTCATTTCTCCCTTCAACACGTTGATAAATTGAGGAAATTCATCCAGCTTGAATTTTCGGATAAACGCTCCTGAATTAGTGATCCTCGGGTCTCTCATACCAACAGTCAACTTCCCTTCTTTATCCGCATTCACATTCATTGAACGAAGCTTCAGCATGTAAAACGGAACTCCATTCTTCCCGATCCTTTCCTGACGATAGAAAATCCCACCTTTTGATTCCAAGGCGATCCAGAGACCGATCAGGATTCCGAATGGCAGAAAGATCAAGAGAATGACCAAGCTGACGATTATGTCAAAGATCCTTTTCACCCAAGCACCTTATGAACAGCAGATGTAACAGCGGATATAACAGTACGAACTTGTTCATCGCTTAGATCGAAATAGACCGGCAATGAGATCTCATTCTGGTATTTGGCCCATGTTTCAGGATAATCCTGAATCAAGTACCCTCTTTTCTTGTAGGCCGTTAGCGTAGGCAACGGAAGAAAATGAACGTTCACTGAAACATCCTGATCAAAAATAGCCTGCATGATAGCATCTCTCTGAGGCTCTGTTGCTCCTTTGATCCTTAATTGATATAAATGGTAGCAGCTGGTCTTTCTTTCTGTCGTATGAACTGGAAGGATCGCCCAATCTTCTTTTCCGAAAGCCTCATCGTATTGAGTAAAGATCGATTTCCTACGATCAAGATTCTCCTGGTAACGCTCCAATTCGATCAAACCAATTGCAGCTTGAAGATCGGTCATGTTACATTTAAACCCTGGTTCCTCAACATCATAGCGCCAGTTCCCTTTCTGCGTTTTTGCCAGTGCATCTTTATTCTGTCCGTGAAGGATCAGGGTACAAAACTCTTTATAGATCGCGTCATGATCGAATCCTTCAGGAAGGTTGAAGCACAAAGCACCACCTTCAGCAGTCGTTAGATTCTTCACTGCATGAAATGAGAAGCTGGTTACATCCGTTAAAGCACCTGATCTTTTTCCATCCATGATCGCCCCAAAGCTATGCGCAGCATCGCTGATTACCAAGATTCTTCCCAATTGCTTTTGAATGTCATTCGATGGTTTGAATTGAGCGACCATTTCAGGTGATGCAACCAAAGCATTCAGCTGATCATAATCACATGGAAAACCTGCTAAATCGACCGCGATGATCGCTTTGGTTCTCGGTGTAATGGCTTCGCTTACCTTTTGAACCGAAATATTAAAATCCTTCGGGTCAATATCTACCATTACCGGCTTTGCACCAGAATGAACGATCACGTTTGCACTTGCACAATACGTATATGCAGGAAGAATCACCTCATCCCCTTCTCCGATTCCCCACCAGGACAAAAACACTTGCATCCCCATGGTCCAGGAATTGACAGCTACGGTGGTTTTACAACCACAATATTCTGTGATCTCCTTTTCGAATTTTTTGGTTCTTGGTCCAGTAGTGATCCATCCACTTTGCAGTGCTGCAGTAACCTCATCAATTACTTTCTGATCAATTCGGGGAGGTGAAAAAGGTATCATAATTCGTTAGTATTCATTAAATCAGATCATCCAGATTCTTCTTAAGGAACTGGATAACCTTATGTGGATTCTTGATCTCCGTTGGTAAATTTAACATATGCGAACTCATTTCCTTCGAAACAGGGAAATTCTTTGGTTCGAGTTCCCAAAGCTCAAAATGTTCATGAACCGGATGGATCTGAGATTCAAACCATTCTCCCAGTCGAATCGAGGATTGTTCTGCTTTTTTCATGAAAGCGATTCTGTCCTTCACGAGAAATGGATACTTTAAAAATGAATGGTCTGATTCCAACGAAGGATCAACAAAGTATTTACCATTGTCCTTGAGGAATGACGTGTATAGCAATGCGTTCTTTTTGCGCAGATCAATAAGACCTTTCAACTTATTCATTGCCCTAACTCCTTCTCTGTACTGGACGTTACAACCACCCATGAAAAAACCTTCCGGCTTCTTTGGGCTATTCAATTCATCGTCTGAAGAAGAACCGATCACTAATCCTGTTTTACTCAAGAAACGATACAGACGAACAAGTAACCAGTAGGTTCTATCGGTGATGAAAAACTTATTGAACAGAATCAATAGCTTCAACATTACTCGTGATTTGAATCCAGGATAAATCAGATCTGTGTTCACCTGCTTCACCTTTTCCAGATAATCATTGTTGTTGACTAGTAGAATACCTCCTAAACCTGTCGAAAATGGTTTATTCCATTGAGATGAGAAAAAAGAAAAGTCACTTCTCACTCCATTCGGTTTTCCTTGATACGTTCCGCCAAACCCGTGGGTACAATCTTCTATCGTCGTTATTCCCTTTTCTTTAGCAAAATCAATTATCTCATCAACCTGAGATGACAAACCAAATGTGTTTTGAATCAGGATACACTTTGTTCTCTCTGAAACTGCAGCCTGAATCAACTCCAATGTCGTGTTCAACGTTTTCGTATCGATATCCACGTAGATCGGGCGAGCCCTCAGATACATGATCGCATTAGGCACAACCACACAAGTGAAAGAAGGTACGATGACTTCATCCCCTTCTTTTATTCCCATTGCTTTTAATGCAGCATACAAGGCAACTCTGCCCTTCCAGTATAGAAAAAATTGATCAGGCGAACACCCGATAAATTCGGAAAGAGACTTTTTATATACCGGTTCTACACTCACTTCAACGCAAATTTAGGCAGAATTAACAGGCCTAACAATGATCCCAGACCATATGCCAGATGCAAGACAAAAAAACCGTAGATCATATGAAAGATCGTCGTTCCTTTAGGCACTGAAGTTGTCGCAAAATAAGTGACCGCTATTGTATATGTAATCAAACTTATTGCACTCAAATAGGACAATGGACACCAGATCAGTCCTGCAACAAGCGGTAAAATCAATGACATCAAAAAGATCAGAGGAATAAAATGGCGAATACTCAATGAACTAAAATTCTTAGTAATGAAGACGGTCAGGATATTCCATTTTCCATTGTTATAGTTGTTCTTAGCCAGAGCTCCAAATTTCTCTCGGGCGTAATACGTGCATTGTGCCACAGGTGTGAGATAGATGTTTCCTCCATCTCGCAACAATCTTTTTGAAAGTTCTATGTCATGATTCCTAATCAATCTGATGTCGTATCCTCCCGCTGCCTTTAAAAGGTCTGCACGATATAAGCCAAAGGGAACGGTATCCACTTTCAGATCAGCATCCGTTCCGATCCTGAACATGGCATTTCCAACGCCAAATCGATGTGCCAGAATTGCTTTGATCGCCAAGGATATCGGTGTTTCATTTTTGACTTCAGTCCGCATTACTCCTCCAACCGCAATCGCATTCTCCAGAGATTGGATCTTCTTTACTAGCGTAGAAATATATCCCTTGTCGAAGGATGAATGTGCACTGGCGATCAGAATGTAGTCACCTGAAGCGTTTTCAATTCCCAAATTAAGTGCAACAGGAGTAACTCGTTTAGGATTAGGGACAAGCTTTACCTGAGGATAATTTGAATTCAGCTCCTGAACTTTATCGATCGTTCCATCGTCACTCATTCCGTCAACAACCAATATCTCCAGCAGCTCTGGATCAAATCCATTTTCAAGCAATGAATGCACACATCCACTGATGTATCTCACTTCATTTCGACACGGTATGACAACGGAAATTTTCATCGAGCTTCACTCCTTTTTTGATCTGTCATTGCAAAAATCACCATAAAGCAGATCCAGAACATGTAAAATATAATTCCCGATTGCCTTTGCAGCATGGATTCAAAAACTGCATTGACCACCAGACTGATTCCTATTACCATTAGGAACGAATTTCTGTAAATGGAAGCCATTCTGATCGCTCCTGCTATGAAAAGGATCAACAAAAGTGCGCCAAGAATTCCCAATTCCAAAGCGGTCTGAAGAAATTGATTGTGTGGATTATACCGGATCGAGCCACTATCATCCTGTTTTGCCAGCTCAAGCTGTCCATGTCGGGTTAAGCGATCGCTTAAAACTTCATCTACATTTCCTGTTCCTACTCCGAATGGATGATCAACGATCTCCAAAACAGTAACAGTCCACATCACCAATCTTACCTCGTTTCCGGTTTTATAGCCAGGTTTAGAATTTACCCAGGCTACAGGATCTTTCCAGAAGGCCGCTATCGAACCTTTTGTGTAATTCACTTCATCTTTGATCACCGGGAAATTCGATAAAAAGAAAATCAAAACGATCGGACTCAGCATGGTGCTTACCCAAAATACCTTTTTACCAAAGCGATTCTTGATCCATCTTAACACAAGTACACAAATCAAGATCGCCAAACATAGCATGGCTGCCAGTGACATACAAAGAATGAATATAATCGCTGCGAATATCGTGAATGGAATTACCCATCTTAGATCCAAATAAGGTTTTTCTCTCTTTCTCGCCCACCAGATCCCAAAAGTTATGACAAGAATAAAGGTTGCATAATAGGTTGGATGATGAATTGGTGAAATGTTTACACTCGTAATACAGTTCATGAGTAAGCCTCCATCATTCAAACACAAGAACGCATTCCCAATTCCCATGACCGACGAGATCACAATACCTGCGGCGGCTCCAATCAAAGGAAAAGAGATCCTATACTCAAATTGAGGTCGAAACGAAAAGATCAATGGGAGGATCAGAAAGGCCAGCTTGTTTTCTGCATATCCCTTTGCCAGATTCATGTGATCGGTAAACAAAATCCCTGTCAAGTAAGCAAGATACAGCAATGCAGGGAAAAAGAATAAGGGTGTCAGCTTGAATTTCAATTCTTTTTTGATGCCACCATGCAGCGTAAGCAGGACCAACAAAACAACCAGAAAACCGACCATTTTAGGAAGAAAGAAAAACAATCCTGCGAACAGTCCCAGGTAAACGTTGTATATGTCCGCAAACTTGAATTTCATTTACTGATGAATGAGCTTTTCATACAAGGTAAAGAGTTTCTTTTCCTCAGCATTCCAGTTGTATTTTTCATGAAATGCTTTTAATCCATTACTACCTAAACGATTAGACTTCTCTGGATCACTCAATAAATCTTGAATTTTTTCAGCTATATCCTTAGGATTTAATGGATCAGCACAGACACCACACTCAGAAGAATCAATAATTTCCTTCCAATATTCAAAATTTGACGCGACCATAGGGATTCCTGCAGACATATACTCAAACATTTTTATCGGAAGAGACTCCTTATAAGATCTTGTTGGATGCAATGTAACTATACCGGCAACAGAACTTTTTAGTACTTCAGCAATTTGGTCTCGTTCAATTTGACCTAAATAGGAAACTTTAGACCAACCCTTCAATTTCTTAACTTCATTTTCAAAACTCGCAGGTGAAAATGTGCCTGCGAGAATCAGTTGAGCGTCTGTAAATTCCAAAGCTTGAATCAACTCTTTTACACCACGAGTGGGAAACAAACCTCCAACATAGCAGATCTGATTTTTTTTCTTAGGAACACTTAGATCATTGATTTTATTCTTCTCTGACAGCAAAGGATAATTTGCTACCATCTGTACATTTTCATTTACTTTCTGAAAACGCTCTTCAATTATTGGTGTTACAGTGACAATTCCATTAAGTTTATTAGCTCTTTTGTTTTCAAATAATCCATATATATTGGAAACAAAACCTCTAAACCATTTTGGAATCCAATGCTTGTCCATGATTTGTTTGGGAACATCTTCATGTACATCATAGATTACTTTCTTCCCTGCTCTTTTCAATTTAAGGGCGATCCTAAGTAATTCAGGATCATGAAAATGATAGATATCTCCATCAAGCTCGATCGCTTTGCGATAAACTGCATTCACCGTACTCCACATCCTCTTCAATCGAGAGCCTCCATGATGCTCAACACTATGGATCCTAACATTCTGATCCGTTCTTTCTTCAGCTCCGGAAAGGATCAAATGAACCTCCACATCAAAACCTTCGGGATGAAAGTTATTGGCCAGTGACACACATTCCTTGAAGAAGATCCGCACATCCTTATCGGGATGAGCACTGCTCATATGTACTATTTTGATCTTTTTCGGTGTCATTAACAAATTAGCTCAAAGTTACTTTAAATAAGCCGAAAAGAATTTTATTTGATTACTTATCAATTTTCTTTTGAATGGCTTTATCAAGAGTAAGAAGAAATAATTCGCGACTTCGCGATTCGGTTCCTTTCTCTAATATGATCGACCTATTCATCTCAGCGCCAACATTCGTATCAATTTTTAGAGCATCTTGATAATAGGCTGAAGATAGATCACTCACAATAATTCCATTAATATCATTTTGTACCCATTCCTTATTCGCTGGAAGATCGGATAGAATTGGAATGCAACCGTAGTACATGGATTCCAGAAGTGAAACGGCTGTGGCATCTGATTCTGGAAGTGAAACATAAAAAGTTGATCTGGCATAGTTCAAATTGTTCGTTTCCTGGTCTACAAAACCTATGAATTCGACTTTGTCATTAATTCCAAGTTGATATGATAAATCTTTCAAAGATTCAGTCTGAGAACCACGTCCTGCTATAATCATTCTCCAATCATTCCCATCTTCTGAGGTCACAAAACGTTGAAATCCTCTTAGGATAATATCAATTCTATACAAAGGATTGTGATTACGATTTGAATAAATAATTTTCTCTTTTTTGATAGGTATTTTTGTCTCCTTCACCCCAAAGTTACAAATGACAATATCAAGTTCTTTTTCAGGAACCAATTTTCTCATTTCTTTAGCCATATATTCTGCATCTGAAGTACAGACTTCAATTCTTTTCAGTACAAAACGAACCATCCATTTAAGAAGAAAACTATTTTCTGGATTTTGAAGAACATCACTTCCCCAGGCCGTTAAAACAGAAGGGTATTTTAATTTCCGATTTGCCAGTACAGCATAAAAAGCAACTGAATTTGCTTGATGGATATGAATGACATCCGGATTAAAGGAACGAAAGATTCTCCTTATTTTATTCGTAGTCAAAATCATATTCCAAAATTTAACCAAGGAGAAATCAACTAAGTGAATCTTAGTGTCATTGTCAAAATGATCTGTGCCATTCGAAATGACCTCAACAACAATGGTTTCTCCAGATATCCTTCGAATATGATTTGCTACATGAGGACTACAAGTACCTAACACCATGACTCTCAGAGGCCGATTTAGTTCAGCGTTCATGGTCTTTCAAGTTTTTTATGATTCGAGCTGGTGTTCCAGCTACCAGAGTATTTGATGGTACATCTTCAAGGACAAGACTATTTGATCCAATAACAGCACCATCTCCTATGGTAACCCCTGGACTAATAACAACATTCGTAAAGCAAACGACATTGTTACCAATCTTGACATCTTGAAAAACATGAGGATTCAAAGCTGGATATTCTATTCGATCCTCATACTTTGTTCTTGAGGCATAAATCTTTACACCTGGTGCACAATCGAAATTATTACCAATTACTATGTTGGCACCGCAACCCCAAAAGACGCAATTGGGTGAAATCACTGACTGACTTCCAATCGAAATTGAACCTTCATAATTACACCAAGCTGCTCCTCCGCAATGAAGAATTACATTATTTTGAACTGAAACCTTCTCACCAAGAAAGAGCTTTTCCTGGTTATAAATCTCAACCCTTTTGCCAAAAACAGTTGTGGGATGCCTTTTCAGAACTTTTGACATTCCTCGATAAGCCGCCCAGTAAAGTTTGAAATGATAGAATAATAGTTTCACCATAAGTCATTATTTTCTTATCAACTCACGAATCTTTTTCAATAAAGCAAAAATACCTGATTTTTTTACGAAGGTATAGGTTTCATGTTCCTCTGCGCCCCATGAGTCTTTGAAATCGCTCACTCCTTCCAGATCTTTGCTCGCTCCCATATTTACTTGCTTCAATCCTCTTTCTGCAGCATCTTTAATCACTTCAAACTGCACGGCCGCCGCCGCATAAAGTTTTTTTACATCTTGGTTTATAATTGAAGCTGCTAACCAATCAAAAACTGTATTATCACTATAAATGCAAATCATTGCTGACAATACTTCTCCTTCTTTTTCAGCAACCCAAATATAAATTCCAGGCACCTCATGTAAACGTTCGAGGAATTTTTTTTCGTACGCCGTCTTGGTCCCCCATCGTTCTACTGAATCTTCATACAAAGCAAAGTATCTAGAAAAGTAAATTGGTTCTTTTGTCTTAAAGACTTTCACCTCTCCCGCTTTCTGATAGCGCCGAATGTGTTTTTTCCGAGTAGAATTGAATCCTTCAAAGATATGATCTATATCAAACTGAGTATTGATTACATGGCATCTACCGATCTTAAGATTATAACCGTATTTACGGGCCAAACCAGAAGCCTCTGATTTGTTGATTCCGCTTAATGGACCTGCGTTGATAACCTTTTGACTTGATCTCAATTTTGCCAGGGCTGACAACAACTTCTCAAGCTTATTTTTATCTTGCTCAGGATGATACAAGCCAAAAGGAAGGTTCCAGATGTATTTAAAAATTCCCTTATGCTGTGTTAATAGGGAAAAACAACTTCCTTCACCTTGAACGGTAGTCAGTTTCAAATTTGAATGTTGGCTAACAACATGTTCTCGAAAGAGATCTTCACTAAAAATTTCGATACTAGGATTATACTCTTTCATTTTACTTAAGAAACTAATTTATTGTTGTTCAATGTTTTAGCTTTTGTTTCTAGCTTATTTGAAATGTAGAAGCCTGTAATAGCTGCAAACAAAACCATGATCATCGGACTAGAAAGTGGGTTGTTCGTTAAAGCATTGAAACCAATCATAACTACTGCTAATAAATACGCTAATGACTCATCAGAAAATGATTTAAGTAATGTTTTTCTTCCATCCCAAATCCAACCAAATAACATGACTCCATAAAAAAATAGCCCTGGTATTCCGTACCTCCACATTACCAATATGTATTCATTTTCTGAAAACAGATTATGTTCATAAAAGTAATTCTTGTTAATCCCATATCCGAAAATGGGGCTTTTGGCAATCATACCCAATAGCTCTCTCCAAACCTCAAGCCTTCCCCTTAAAGAACCGTTTTGTTCTACATTCCATTTTGCTCCAGTAATATACTGTAAGGAATATAAATCTGAAAACCAGACCAGACCAAATGCAAGAGTAATACCAATGCTTAGCTGTAATAGCTGTTTTTTATCTGGTTTTGTGAACAGTATAAACAAGGCAATGATAATCGCAGTCGATGCCATACTCGTTCTCGATTGTGTATACAATATCATCGCTATTGAAATGAAAAAATATAGTTTCCCCAAATGCCAGGTCTTTCGACGTAAGAAAGAAATGAAATAGACCATGAAAAATGAAAATAGAATGGCATTAATATTTGGATTCCCCACAGTCCCAAGAATTCTTTTGGTAGCAACTCCTCCAAGAGAATTTCTTCCAAAATACTCCAATTGCATTGAATTCGGACAATATAAAGGCATCACTTTCTTGTTAAAATCGAACAAGTTGAAATAATGCATCATGTTGAACATTACCAAAAACAAAAAAATGACTGATATAAACCCAAAAACATCTGTCTTTCGCTTAAACAGAAGAGCAAACATTAATGTAAAAACGAAAAATTTAAACAACTTATATAACTCAAAATAATCGTTGACAACGTTGCTTCTAACATTCACTGCCATTGTTACAACTCCCCAAACACCCCAAATTATCAATATTAAAAAATACCAATGAAATATTGATTTATAGTGTGGTAATACCAGGAAAACAGCAAATGGAAGAATGATATCTTCTAGTCGAATACTAAGTTGATCGGCAATTGGAAAATACGGAACAAAACAAACTGAAAAGAAAGTCAATCCACAAAGAAAGACTAATACCATTCCTGAATATTTGTTTAACTCTTTAGATGTATTTATAGAATCCATCTCTTTTCAATCATAGTTTAAAGAAAGACATAAAATAAGCGTTTCAAGTTACCAATTTCTTACGCCCCTTCTTCGAAATATAAAGAGCATAAAACACTCCAAAAACAAGATATGCAGATTGAGAAAATGACACAGCCCATAAGATAGTTATAAAATCCTGTGACGTAGTTCCTATTATCAAAGGCATAACACCAAAACAAAAAAGTTGCATTGCAGTTCCAACGAGTCCTAAAATAAAATACTCTTTTTGTCTGTTTAATATAATTGGAATATTTGACACAGGTGAGATCAAAAAATTGAACATCAACCATATAGACATAATCTCAGAATAGTATCCAGAAACACCCCATTCCGAACCAAAGACGAATGCAAAAAGTGGTTCTCCTATAAAGAAGATCATTCCAAAAGGAATTATTGAAAGTGCAAACAATATAATCATGGTCTTCCTTAGCAGCGGATAAATCTCTTTACCTTCATTGATCATCACCGAACAACGATTAAAGAACACTTGGCCGATGGATGCGCCGATCACCATCAGTGGCAAACGCAAAATGGTATACGAATGATTAAAAGATCCAAATATATCTTTTGAGAAAAACGAAATGATCAATGTTGCAACGAGTAGGTCTCTTCCAAGATCAATCAACGTGTGAGGTAAACTTACAAATGGAAATTGCCGGTATTCTCGACCTAGAACATACATTTTCTTTTTGGAAATGCTTCCATGACCTTTTGACAACTGAAGCAATTCTTTCACAAAGGACAAACTGGATAAAAAGAAACCGATCAAAGTAGCGAAGAGCAAACCAAAACTCCCCCAACCGAACCATCCGAATATCCATCTCAGTAAATTCGAGGACAATGAATTTGAAATCTTTGAGTAAGAAATTTTATTGAATTGCTTCATTCTAATCGACCAATTCGTACCTAGATTGATCATGATCAGAAAGACCGAACTTAATAGTGTGATACTGACAAAGATCACCTCATCCCAACTGAAAGGTCGAGCCAGGATATAGATAATTCCAATAAAGGCACATGCCAATAAAATATATGATGCAATCTTTAATGATAGCCTGTATAGAATGAAGGAATGCTTGTCGTTTTTAGGTAAAGGCAAGGAAAGTTCGTAACGAGCAGTTGCTAAAGCTGAAATAAACCCCACAGCACGCATATAAACACCAAGATCTCCCATTTCTTCTGTGGAATAGATCCTCGTAAGCAATGGTGTGATCAAATAACTAATGATCTGAGCAATAACGGTCCCTGAAGTGAGAACCATTACAGACTTCAGAAATTCATTGTTCTTTATTTTCAATGATCAAGTAGGTTTTTCAGGTACAATGTCATACCCTTTTCAAATGGTACAGGATCTATGTAATTGAGATCTCTGGTAGTTTCGGAAATATCAGCCAGAGAGTTTCTTATATCACCTGGTCTGTCTGGCCCGTGAACGATCACTGAGTTCGGATTCAATTGCCCCATTAGAGATAGATTCTTTTTGATCTCTTCCACCACCTGATTCAACGTGTAATACTCACCACAAGCAACATTATAAACCTGTCCGTAGGCATTCTGATTATCAGTACATAAAGCACGGAGATTCGCCTGTACAGCGTTCTCTACAAATGTAAAGTCTCTGGTCTGTTCACCATCACCATTGATAATCACTTCCTCTCCAGTTCTCATCTTTTGGATGAACTTTGGGATGGCAGCGGCATATACACCAAAAGGATCTTGTTTTGGTCCGAATACGTTAAAATATCGTAGTCCGATCGTCTGCATTGTATGTAAACGAGCATATACCCCAGCATATTGTTCATTCAATGCTTTGGTCACTGCATATGGACTCAATAAATTCCCTTCACTTCCAATAGTTTTCGGAGAAATCGCGCTATCACCGTACACTGAAGAAGAAGAGGCATAAACAAATCGTTTAACCCCTGCCTCCTTGGTCGCATGTAGCATATTCAGAAATCCGGTTGCATTGATATCATGAGTTCTATGCGGAAAAGCGATCGAGCGCGGAACGGAACCAAGCGCTGCCTGATGAGAAACTCCATCTATTCCTGCAACTGCCTTTTCACAATCAGTCAAGTTGGTAATATCTCCTTCAATGAAGCTAAAATCAGGATGATCCAGAAATTCCAGGATGTTTTCTTTTTTTCCTGTTTCCAGGTTGTCCAGCACACGAACTTTCGCACCTAAAGAAAGTAAAGTCCCTGCAAGGTTAGAGCCGATGAAACCGGCCCCACCTGTTACAAGAATCTTTTTCCCTTTGAAGTCCATTCGGTCTTATTTCGCGTAGTTAACTGATCTCTTTTCTCTGATCACCGTAACCTTCACCTGACCAGGATAAGTCATTTCTGTCTGGATTCGCTGTGAGATCGTGAAAGAAAGTTCATCCGCTTTGGCATCAGTTACTTTTTCAGCTTCTACCAACACTCTCAATTCTCTACCAGCCTGGATCGCATATGCCGAAGACACACCGTCATAAGACAATGCTAATCCTTCCAATTCTTTGATACGCTTAATATAGGCTTCAACGATCTCGCGTCTTGCTCCTGGACGTGCACCTGAAACGGCATCACAAACCTGGACAATCGGTGAGATCAATGTTGTCATTTCTACTTCGTCGTGGTGAGCTCCGATCGCATTACATACATCCGGTTTTTCACCATACTTTTCAGCAAGCTTCATCCCCAGAATAGCATGTGGCAATTCTGGTTCCTCATCCGGAACTTTACCAATATCGTGAAGTAAACCTGCTCTCTTCGCCAACTTAACATTGAGACCAAGCTCTGCCGCCATGATCGCACAAAGATTGGCAACTTCTCTAGAGTGCTGTAACAAGTTCTGTCCGTAAGAAGAACGATATTTCATTCTCCCTACCATTCTTGTCAATTCAGGATGCAATCCATGAATTCCAAGGTCCATACATGTTCTTCTTCCCGTTTCTGCAATTTCTTCTTCCAGTTGTTTTCTTGTCTTCGCAACCACCTCTTCGATTCTCGCCGGGTGGATCCTTCCATCCGTTACCAACTGGTGTAAAGCAAGACGAGCGATCTCTCTTCTTACAGGATCGAAACAAGATAAGATGATGGCTTCAGGAGTATCATCCACAATGATCTCTACTCCTGTCGCTGCTTCCAACGCACGGATATTTCGACCTTCGCGACCGATGATCCTTCCTTTTACTTCGTCAGAATCAATATTAAATACAGAAACTGCATTCTCCACCGCCTGCTCCGTCGCAACACGCTGAATACTCTGGATCACGATCTTCTTCGCTTCTCTGTTCGCATTTAATTTAGCCTCCTCAACGATTTCCTTGATGTGCGTCATAGCACCAGTTCTTGCCTCATCTTTCAATGCCTCCATCAATTGATTCTTGGCATCGTCAACAGATAAACCCGAAATTTTCGATAGTTCAGCCACTCGCTTATCCTGGATCTTTTCAAGTTCCTGATGCTTTAACTCAACCACTTGAACTTTCGCTTCCAGATCAGCCTGGTTTTTCTCAAGCTCCTTTTCCTTTCTGCTAACTTCTTCGATCTTCTGAGAAAGCGTCTTTTCCCTTGCTCTTGCTTTATCCTCTGTCGATTGTAAGCGACGCTCCTTTTCTTTCATTGCCTGCTCATGTTCTTCTTTCAATCGCAGGAATTTCTCTTTTGCTTGAAGGATCTTTTCTTTTTTGATATTCTCACCTTCCAGCTCTGCTTCTCGGATCAATTGATCCTTCTTGCTCTTAAGGATGACATTCTGGAGAATGAAGGCAGCTACCCCTCCTCCGGCCAATCCAACAAGTAAACCTATTACTAAATTCATTTACCTTATTATTGAATGTTCAACAAAAGGTCATTTCCAAAACTGATTCAAGGGATCATTTACTGTTCAAATCCTCTGAAAGTTTCTTCAGAGCATTTTCAATATCGGAGTAATCAGCTTCATTTTTCCCATTAGACGGTTGTCCGGATCTCGTTGCAAGCTGCAAGGCTGTCATCGCCAACAAGTCCTGCATGTCCTTCACCGCGTAATTTTCCTGGAGCATTTTGATCGCTTTATTGATCTCTTCTGCTGCTTTGGTAACTTTCCCCTCCTCACTGGCATTTACCGTAAGTGGATATGTGCGACCTGCAACGACAACCTTTAGCGCTAATTTGCTCATTTGTTATTTTTTAGCTGACTGATACAGTATTCGATCTCTTTCACCAGTTCATCGATCTCCTCATCATTTCTCTCTGAAGAAATAACCGGATTAATGACCTGTTCTTTAGCCGTTAAAACTTCCTTTTCCAATTCTGCAACCTTTGTCTTTACTTCCGAAAGTTCCAACTCTCTCTGTTCAAGCTCTTTTCCCAGGTCTGCAATCGTATTGGTCAGCACTGCATTGTTCTGACGCTCTTCATCCAGTTTTCCTTTGATCTCAAGGGATCTGAAGCGAATTTCATCAATAAGTTGCAGTGCTTTATCAGACATTTTCTCGACTTTATACAAAGTTACTATTGTGATTCAGACTGGCAACAAAAAACAACCCATCTTGTCATTTTTTTTTTCAAAAGCGTATTTTTGATAATGCGTTTAACTCTTTATTCAGCTCTGATTTCGATCCTTACTTGCTTTTCCAGCTCAGGACAAGGACAAAGAGCAATGAATTATCGTTCCCCTCTTGACATTCCGTTGGTTTTAGCAGCCAATTTCGGTGAGCTCAGGCCAAATCACTTTCATATGGGGCTTGATTTTAAGACCAATGCCAAAGAAGGATATGTGCTGCGTGCTGTTGAGGAGGGATACATTTCAAGAATAAAGGTTGAATTCTATGGCTATGGAAAGGTCATTTACGTCAACCATCCCGACGGAAACACCAGTGTTTACGCACACTGCCAGAAATTTTATGGAAAGATCGATGAAAAGGTAAAGCAAATCCAGAGCTCGAATGAAAGTTATGAGATCGATATCTTTTTCACTCCAGACGAATTCCCCGTAAAAAGAGGAGATGGAATTGCGATATCAGGAAACACAGGCGGTTCTACCGGTCCGCATTTACATTTCGAAATACGTGACACAGAGACTGAAGCAGCCTTGAATCCTTTGAATTTTGGGTTTGCCGTTGCCGATCATCGTGCTCCTGAAATCAATAAATTACTCATCTATGCACTGGACTCCAACCATTATTGCGTACCGGGTCAACAAAAAGAATTTCAGGTCAAGAAAAAGGAAGGGAAATATTCCGTTGAGAATGGAATCATCGAAGTGAACAGATCATTTGTTCCCAAAAATGGAGGCATTGGATATGCCGTAGAGGTAGAGGATCGTTACGACATGGCAAATAATTCCTGTGGAATATATGAAGCCATCTCAACCATAAACAAAAAAGAGAATTTTCATTACACCATCGATCGAATACCGTTTGAAGAAACCAGAATGGTCAATGAATTGAAAGATCATGCCGCATATCAACGCTCCAATGATCATTTTCAGAAAATGTTTCGATCTCCCAGCAATGAACTTTCTGTATACAAGTCTAATATACCTGGCTTTATTCCATTTGAGCAAGGGATCAAACACGTCGATTACATTGCAAAGGACCACGCTGGAAATTCATCACGATTGTCCTTTGACCTCAAATTTGAAAACACTGGAAAATTTCTGACCCCTCCTATTTCTAATTATCCGGGAAAAGATCATTTTTTCAAAGGTCCTGGATACCATATACTTGTGAAAAAAGGATCACTATATCAACCACAAGTCATTTCGACCTCAACAACTGGAGAAACGTTCAACTTTGGAGACAAATACCAGGGAATAGAAGAACCAATTCACCTTGAATTCATCGATGAGCCAGATCCAAAAACTTATGTTGAGGTTAGTACTTACAAGGGGAAGAAAAAACAATTTCCACTACATTGTTTTTCAAAGTCGTGCACATCTCAGTTATCTAATTTTGGAGAAATTTCAGTTTTATCTAATTTTAGTAAAGAATGATCATCAGTAACATCAACCATTCCTCCATGAGTTAGAATTCTGATAACCTTTTTATGTGATGCTTCATTTGCAGATAGATTCATCATAGAAGCATGGATGACTTGCCCAGTCCAGCAGTATTTGTGTATACACTTCCTAATATTATGATTGGAGAAATGTGCATAAAATATAAAGTAAATAATTTTATTTTTTATAACCACCTTTGTTTGGATAATACTATTACTAAGTACGCTATTTTCGATAGTAGAACCATCACCTATAGAAACGTGCGGACCTATAACTGAATTGTTTATAAGCACATTATTTCCGATATAGCAAGGTTCAATAATAGCGGCATTTTGTAAAGTAGCTGTG